>JAFUAE010000073.1 GCA_017460845.1 Lachnospiraceae bacterium | reverse complement strand
TTCTGGAAGACCATACCCGCGCGTTCCCGGATGCGAAGTGTATTATCCGCATCGACCGTATTCATTCCCGATATCAGGACCGTGCCCTCGTCAGGCAGATTCAGCGCGTTGATCAGCTTGGCAAAGGAGGATTTTCCGGAGCCGTTATGCCCGAGCACGCACACGAAAGAACCCTTTTCGATCTCAAGGTTCAGATCCGAAAGGGCAGTCTTGGTCTCTATAATTTGATTCTCTTCATCATGCAGCGTATATCGGAATACGACCTTCGCCGCTTCGATCATATTCATTTGGCAACCGTCTCGATTTCATGAATGATAATGCTGACGCCGTCGCTTAAGCCGGATTTTTCCATCGCGTGCACATACTGCTCCCGCGTCTCCCAGAGCTTCCTGACATCGGAAACCAGCCGTTCCCCGGTCATATCCTCTTCCTGCAGCACCATGGAAAATCCCTGTTTTTCAAAGGATGCCGCATTCAGAAGCTGGTCTCCGCGGCTCGCGGAAGCGGAAAGCGGGATCAGAAGATTCGGCTTCTTCAGAGCCAGCAGTTCGCAGATCGCATTTGCGCCGGCCCTGGAAATAAAAATATCCGCCGCCGCAAAATAATCCTTCAGATCCTCTGCAACAAATTCGAACTGCCTGTACCCCGGTATGTCTTTCTTTGTCTGGTCAAGATTTCCCTTGCCGCAGATATGTATCAGGTCGAACTCCCCGAGCAGAGTCTCGAGTACGCCTCTGACAGCCGTGTTGATATGCTGTGCGCCAAGAGATCCCCCGATAACCAGAAGAACGGGCTTCACCCCGTCAAATCCGAGTTTTTTCAATCCTTCCTCACGGCTTCCCTGCAGGATCTCCGCCCTGATCGGAGATCCGCTCAAAACCGCTTTTTTCTTTGGCAGCAGAGCCATTGTCTCCGGGAAATTACAGCAGATCTTTTTTGCAAAGGGCGCAGCGATCCGGTTTGCCAGGCCCGGAGTCATATCCGATTCATGTGCGATCACCGGAACCCGGTTGATCCATGCCGCTGCCGTGACGGGAACCGCCACGAATCCTCCTTTTGAAAAAACAACGTCAGGCCGGTATTCCCTGATGATCCTGCCGGCGTCAAAAAAGCCCTTGATCACGCGGAAGGGATCCGTAAAGTTCTTCAGATCAAAATATCTGCGCAGCTTTCCGGTAGCGATGCCCCGGTACGGAATACCGGCGCGTTTCACCATGCCGGCCTCCATGCCGGCAATGCTGCCCAGATAAAGTACATCGTAATTCTTTTCTTTTAATTTAGGCAGAAGCGCAAGATTCGGGGTCACATGCCCGGCCGTGCCGCCGCCTGTCAGTATAATCTTTTTCATAGTTTATCCATTGTACCCGCTGCTCTCTTCTTTTTCAACCTTTCGTCTGCGGAACCTGATCAGACTCTTCTGGGGCATGATGCTGATCAGCGCACACATGATAAAGCCGAAGCTCATTCCTGCCTGCGTCAGTACGGATATCAGGGCGGCATGCCTTAGAAATCCGCTATCGGGCATTCCCTTAAAAAGCCGGAACAAAACCTCGAGTTCTCTGCTTTCCCCGATCTGATCCAGCAGAATGGCGATCACCGGCAGCAGCGGATCCACTGCAAACAGTATGACCGAGCGGTTCTGGCCTGCCGGTACAAAAGCGCCGATGATCGCCGCAAGTATGACCGGCCCGGCAGTAACTGCCGCTGTCAGTGCGTAAGCAATGGCAATGCTCCTGACGCTCGTCCTTCCGATGCAGCTGGCAAACATGCCGATGGAAAGGGCCAGCACTGCCTCCGCCATCATAATCAGAAGCAGGAAGATCACGCTCTGGATATGAACGCCGCCGAACATCAGCGGCACCAGCAGCGCAGGCAGGCCGGACACGGCCACCATACTCATGCTGATCACGGCCGATGCCAGCTTTTCCAGCAGGATATCCGTTGTCGTCAGATTTGTCGTCAGCAGGAGGTCAAAGGTCCCTCTTTCACGCTCACCCGAAATGCTGCCTGCCGTAAATACCGGGGCAATAAACAGGATCAGCAGGTAATCCAGCAGCACCACGCTCTGATAGACGCGCAGAAATGCCCCGTAGTTCATATTGTAATTCTGCTTCATGGACAGAATGATGGAGGATGATCCGGCGAGTCCCACCACAAACAGGATCGCATTCACGACCATCATCAGCATTGCCAGCGTCATACTCCGGCTTTTGATCTCTATTTCTCTTTTAATAATTGGATTCAGTCGCATCATAACTGGAAGCCGTATGCTCTTCCCCGTGTCCTGTCAGCTGCATAAATATAGATTCAAGCGAGCCCTTTTCCCTGGAAAAGCTCCGGACCGGGATCCCGCTGTCGATCATTCTCTTGAGCAGGTCCGCCTCTGCTTTCGGGCTGCCCGAAAAATTGATCATAATGTCATTTCCCTTGATTGCCATGGATTTCACATCGTTTTCCTGTTTGAGGAAGCGGATGGCCTGCGTCATTTTCCCGGCCATGGAAATGATGATCGGGTTTTCTGCCGTAACCACACGCATGACCTCCATCAGCCGCCCCGAAATCACGATGCTGCCCTGGTCGATGATCCCGATATCCGTGCAGAGCTCGGAAATATCATTCAAAATATGGGAGCTGATAATAATCGTCTTTCCCTGATCCGAAAGCTCCTCTATGATCTGCTTAAATTCAAACCTCGTCCGCGGATCCAGGCCCGAGGTCGGCTCATCCATGATCAGAAGCGGCGGGTCATTGATCAGGGCCCTGGCAAGGGCCAGCTTCTGCTTCATTCCCCGGGAAAGTGCCTCCACGTAGAAATCCGTCCTGTCCTCAAGTCCGACATATTTCAGAAGATGCTCCGTGCGCCGGTCCGCATCCCTGCCGTCGCAGCCGCAGCAGGCAGCAAAAAAGCGCATGTATTCCCCCACCCGGAGGTTGTTGTATACTCCGAAGGAATCCGGCACATAGCCGATCATGCTTTTATAGCGCAGCGGATCCTCCGTGATTTCCATCCCGCCTACCGTGACGGATCCGCTGTCCGGATACAGAATACCCGTCATGATCCTGATCGCCGTCGTCTTGCCGGCACCGTTCGGTCCGACAAAGCCGAAAAGCGCACCCTCGGATATATTGAGATTCAATCCGTCAAGCGCGCAGAATCTGCCGTAAAATTTTGTCACCCCGGATAGCTTCAGCATCTTAACGTTCTACCCCCGTGATATTCGGTACAGGAAGGAATACCGGCTTTGAAGATGCCGGCATGTCATCCGGGAGGTAGCGTGCCATCAGCGTATTTGCCGGGGACAGGTACGGCCTGATCTCCGCCGCCCTGAAGCTCCTCTTATCCCGGATATATTCATAATTGCCCTTTTGATAGTTATACAGCGAGATCTGGCCACGGAATCCGGTGTACTGCCCGTTTTCAAACGCTGTATCCATCTCGGCAAATCCGAGCGAAGTAATATTGACGTCCGTGCCGAGATTATATTCCAGCACGACTGACCCGTGGGAAGTATTCGACGCGGTATCATACTCTCCGGAGATCACGGACGGATCATAGCTGAGTCCGTTCCTCCAGATCTGCCTGCCCTTGCGGAATTCCGAATCCGCAAAGCAGACCTTCAGGAGCGTACCGCTGACCTCGGCCGGGATGCTGATCTGAAAATCGGAAAACATGCCGTCCTCCCGGCAGAAGCCGACCAGTCTCGCACCGCTGTAGTATGCCTCCAGAGATTCCTGCATATAATTGCCCAGAAAACGGCTTCGCTTGAGGGCATCGATATAGGCCGGAGAATCCGGCTCAAATTCATGGAGCCCGGTGATATAATCCGCAACCGCCGCGGAATCGGCAGTCGGCGTCACAACGGAAGACAGGCCTTCCAGATCCAGCTCTCCTCCGGCAGGAATGTCGCCCAGCCGCACGACTCTCCCGTAAAGCAGGACTGCGGCATCTTCGATGGCCTGGCCGGTATTATTCACGATCCGGCCGCTGAGCTCCTCGTCATAAAAACGGATCTTTGCGGAAATATCGTCTGCCTTTTCACCAGGGACCTGACGGGAGGAATATTCCATCATCATCCCCGCGAACGGTCCCAGTCCGGAAGCCGTCACGGACTTATTGCCGGGGATTCGGCTGAATTCAAAATATCTGCTTCCTTCCGCTCCCGGATCTGACTGCAGTTCATCCGAATCCCCTCCTCCCGGAGCTTCCGATGAATGCACGATCGGGTATAATTCATAATGATCCGGGACATGAATGCTGTACTGTCCCGAGGCCGCCGAAAACATGTTGATAAAACCGTTCTCGCTGATGCCGTTTCCGTGCAGCTCGCGCACGGCTGCATACTGCAGTGTAATGCCGTTATTGCGGTAGCCTGAGCCGATCATCCAGATGACGAAGGTGCAGGCAAAGGCCGAAATCACGACAAATGCATGATAGTAGATCTCCAGTCCGCGTCCGCGCAGCCAGAAATAAAGGATACAGCCGATAAAGGCCAGATAAGCCGCTGCAAGGAAAATGTAAATGCCGGTACCCGGCATTTCCCCCGGATCGGTAACGCCAAGAAAACGCTCCGTTTTTTCAAACACTTCGGAACTGCTGCCCGCGGAATTGATCATCCGTTCGATTCTCGAAGATCCCAGCAGAGCCTGCAGCAGTTCATCCGTATAGCTGATCTCCTGGGAACAGAACTCACTGATGTCGCACAGGTCATAGGCGGTAAAACCGATCATGCCGTTGATACCGGTCACTGCAGTCAGGAGCGCCGTATCCGCGGACTGCATCACCTGTATGCCTTCCGGTGCGACAATATCGCAAACATTCAGCTCCAGCACAGCTCCGTCCGGTCCGGTCTTGGAATATTTCATTCCCATATCGATGCTCTTGCGCTCCGGATTGCCGATACTGAACTCCTGCACGCCCCTGCCGAACACGGCAGCCGCTTTGGAAGACATTCCGCTGCCGACCAGAAGGACGCCTCCGTTTTCGACCCATTCCTCGATTGCCGCAATGCGCGCATCACTGAGCTGGGTGATGTTGAAATTGGAGATCACGATCATATCCAGCTGTTCCAGTTCCAGCGCTGTCTCCGGCATATTTGCAGGCTCCAGCTCGATCGTTCTTGTTCTGAGCGAAGTCTGCGCCACGCTGACGCCGTCAAAATAATCCAGTCTGTCCGGGGTATTGGAAAGCACGCCGATCAGCAGTTCATTTCCCTGCGTGGAGATTTCAATGCCGACCTCCTTTTTGCTGACCGTCCGGCCTGAATTATCCGTCAGGCTCAGCCGGGCATTCCCCCTGTCCTCCGGAATCGAGATCAGGCAGTCCAGGACCGTCTCGCTTCCTGCGGGCACAAGGATATCATATACATAGCGGTTTGCAGACTCTTCAAATATACCGATGCCGGTCTCAACGCTGCCGGGAGCCTCGATCGTCAGCCTGCCCTCAAAATCCGATGCCTCATAGTTGAAAATGCTGACGCTCACCGGAAGCTTATGCCCGCTCTTTGCAGTGTCCCGGTATCCGTAGGTCATATCCAGCGCAATGCCGCTTTTGATCCCACTGCTTACAGATACTTCGCTGTCCGCCTCATAAGTCCAGTTCCTGGCGCTGCCGGGGTCCGCGGGCGTTTCATTTTCAGCGAAACAGCAAAAAAAGGAGGCTGAAAAGACAGCAGCCCCCGCAAGGAAACCCGATATGTATTTAAGCGCGTCTGAGATTCTCACTGTTCTTATCAAAATTGATCTTAAGGCGAACCGTGAAAACGGTGCCGTTCAGATCAGATTTCGCGCTGATCGTTCCCCCGTGCATCGTTACAATGTCCTTTGCAATCGCAAGTCCCAGACCCGTACCGCCGGTCTGCGTGGATCTGGCCTTGTCTGCACGGTAAAATTTATTGAAGATCAGCGGAAGATCCTTTTCATCTATTGTAAATCCATAGTTGATCACGCGTACCTCCACAACATCTGCAGGGATATCCGCAATGATCCTGACGACTACCTTTTTCCCGTCAGCCCCGTATTTGATCGCATTGCCGATCAGGTTGTCGAACAATCTTGCGATCAGTCCCCCGTCCGCCATGATCTCCAGTGAAGGTACATTCGTCTTAAGCTCGTAGCTCAGTCCCTTCTCCACAAAATTCGGATACGCCTCCTCGAGCAGCTGCTCCAGAAGCTTTACGATATCCACGTAACTGACCTTCATCGTCATCTTTCCGTAGCTGAGCTTTGTAAAGTCGAAGAGATCATTGATCAGCTGTTCAAGCCTCTTGGCTTTATTAAAGGCAATGGTCAGATACTTCTGTTTCTGGCTTTCCGACAGCAGGCTGCTGTTCTTCCCCGAAAGCAGTTCGAGATATCCGATGATCGAGGTCAGGGGAGTCCTGAGATCATGGGCAATATTTGTTATCAGGTCGGTTTTGGATTTTTCAGCCTCACGTTCGATTTCCAGCAGCGCTTTCAGATCCTCACCGAGGCTGTTCAGGTTTTCTGCCATCTGGGAGAACTCATCATTGCCGTCGACTTCAACCTTGCGGTCAAAATTGCCGTGCGCCAGGTCTTCCATGGTTTCCGACAGTTCCCCTATATAGCGGATAGAACGCCTCTGCATCAGATAAAAGACTGCGCTGAATAAAAGCACCGCGCTGAATACCGCCAGCAGGATCCCCACCTCGGTAAAGCCGGAAGCATTGCCGAATACAGAGATAAGCCTGCCGATATTAAATATGAGCAGGCTTTCTACAATGCAGGTGATAAACGCGGAAATGATCAGGCTGATCACAAACCGTGTTTTATAGGTCTTTGCAATCTCGTTATTTTTCAATCTTATATCCCACTCCCCAGACAGTGGAAATTATCTTATCCTGGCGCTGGTCTTCCTTCATCTTTCCTCTCAGCCGGCGGATATGTACCATAACCGTGTTATTGGCTTCATAGACCTTTTCGTTCCAGACCTTCTCAAAGATCTCGTCTGTGGAAAAGACCTTGCCCGGATTGGAGGAAAGCAGGTAGAGGATATCAAACTCGATCGGGGTCAGTCTGATTTCCTCGTTGTCGATCATCACCTTATGGTTGTCTTTATTGATCGTGAGGCCGCGGATATGGATCTCGCTGGAATCTGAAGCGCCCCCCTGGCTGTTCGGATTCAGCTGGGTGTATCTGCGCAGCTGGGACTTGACTCTGGCCGTCAGCTCCAGAGGATTGAACGGCTTGGTCACATAATCGTCCGCACCGGTGCCAAGACCCATGATTTTGTCCAGGTCTCCCGATTTTGCAGAAAGCATAATAATCGGAACATTAGAGGTCTCGCGGATCTTTTTGCACATCTGGATCCCGTCCATGCCGGGCATCATAATATCAAGCAGCACCAGATGAATATCCTCCTCCTCAATGATCCGGAGTCCTTCCTCTGCGCTCGAGGCCTTTCTGACCGTATATCCGTCAGACACAAGATAAATCTCCACAAGATCGGCAATTTCGCTCTCGTCATCCACGACTAAAATGTTGATATCTGGCATAGCTTCTCCTTCTCGTGCTGCAACAGCTTCTTAAAAATCCGGTACACAGTTATTATACACGACCGGACAGGACGGGTTTGTGTCTTTTATCTGAATTTTTGCTGACTTTTTCCGTGCGCCGTATAATACCCCGGAACAGTATGCCAGAATCACCCAGACTGACAGCATGCAATTCTCGCGGTCTTCCGGCTTGTCTATCCTCGAAAAATGCTATGCACGCATTTTTCTACGGCTATCCGGCGCCGTAATCCCCGGAATTGCTATGCCGTCAGTCTATGGTGTTCTGGCATACTGTTCCGGGAATAAATACTATGCGGTTATGTCTTCCTGTCTCATTTTCTGCAGCTCATCCGCGATGATTTCCCGGATATAGCCGGAAAGATTCTTCTGCTGTTCCTTCGTAAGCGTCTGAGGGTCAACCGGCTCGCAGAACCTGACCTTTACCGTCTGTGCGGTTATATAGGGCACATGCTCCTCGAAGATCTTTTCCGTATCCTGGATCGCGACCGGCACGATCCTGCATTCCGCCTTCTGGACGATTTTCAGGCTGCCTTTATGAAATTCCATCGGAATATCACGGTCCTCATTATGGTTTCGGGTACCCTCGGGAAATATGAAAATCGATATGCCTTTCTTTACTTTTTCGGCTGCGTCACTGATGGCCTTGACGCCTTCACGCACATTCTTACGGTCCATGAATACGCACTCGAGAAGATCCATCCACTGCGCCATGATCGGAATCCTGCTCAGCTCGATTTTTGCCACATACCCGGTCGGCTGCTTCATATATTTATAAGTCACCAGTGCATCGAAATCCGAACGGTGATTACCCACGAAAAGAACCGCTTCCTTTTCCGGAATGTTTTCCAGTCCGGAGGGGATCACTGTTGTGCCGGAAACGATCAGTTCAAAGCTTAAGAAGGCCTGAATGATCCGGAGCGTAATTCTCCGCTCGAGATCCGGGGAAAAACAGCGGATCAGATACAGCAGAAGCACCACCGGAAAGAAGCCGAGAAAAAACAGAATAAAAAACAGGAGTACCAAAATAGATCGAATCATATTGAAAATGCCTCACAGAACATCTGAAAAATGCGGGCGCAGCTTTGTGAATACCTTCAGTCCCACATAAAAGATGAGCAGGGTCACGACCCAGAAATACAGCGTATTCAGCGGCCTTTCCCAGAAGTAATTGCCCGTCAGCATGGAATCTCTGTATCCCGCAACAATATAGTAGACCGGATTCATTTTAAAGATCGGCGCCATCCACGGGCGGGAATCCGTAAACATGCCCTCCCAGTACATGATGGGTGCAAGCCACATGCCGAACTGGATACAGATCCCGACGATCTGGGTCATGTCCTTAAAAAAGGCATAGACAGAGGATGTAAAAAACCCGATGCCAAGAGACAGGATCAGAGCCGCAAAGCTGTAATACAGCACCTGTATCCAGGTGACCAGCGGCATTCTTCCGCCGATCAGGAATACGCAGAACATGATTGCCAGGAAACAGGCGTGTACCATAAAACAGGAGCAGACCTTGATGACCGGCAGAAGCTCGACCGGGAACACAAGCTTTTTGACGAGATAGCTGTATTCATTCAGGCTGTTCGTGATCCCCGTGATCGATTCACTGATGAAAAACCAGGGCACCAGGCCCGGGATCAGCCAGATCACATACGGAACTCCGGGAACCGGCGGCACGGATTTCATTCCAAGCTGGAAAATGAAGAAAAAGATCAGCACGGTCACGATCGGCTGTATGAACATCCAGACGATACCGAAATAAGACCCGACAAAGCGCTTCCTGAAATCGGAGCCCGCGAGCCTTAGGATCATTTTTCTTTTTTCTATGATCTCCCTGATCAGATTACTGATTAAATGCATTTTGATTACTGAAAGCGGAAAGTCTCGCTGAGACCTCCCCATTTGGTATCCTTATCGGAAAAAATCAGTTCCATGCCGTCTTCGACCGGCCACTCGATCCCGATCTCACTGTCATTCCAGATGAGGCCGCCCTCATCGCCCGGATGATAAAAATCAGTCACCTTATAGGCAAACTCGGCAATATCGCTCAGCACCAGAAATCCATGGGCAAAGCCCTCGGAAATATAAAACTGCTTTTTATTTTCCTCCGTCAGTTCGATGCCGTACCACATGCCATAGGTGTCGGACCCGGTCCTCAGATCGACTGCCACATCAAATACACGCCCCTTCAGGACACGCACCAGCTTGCCCTGGGGATACTGTTTCTGATAATGCAGGCCCCTCAGCACGCCCTTGACGGAACACGACTGGTTGTCCTGTACAAAGACCATATTCAGTCCTGCTTCTTCAAAATCCCGCTGATTATATGTTTCGACAAAATATCCGCGGTCGTCCCTGTGCACCGTCGGCTCAATAATATAGAGTCCTTCTATGGTTTTTCCGTTCTTTATACATTTTTCCACTTTGATCTGTCCCATTGACAAAGTCCTCCGAAATCTAAAGTATTTTGGAAATGATGATCGATTCGTTAAATTGCCGGATTTAATCCGTGTTTCCGTACATCTGCTCACAGCGCCCGAAAACGCTTCTCACAGCCTCAGGCAGACTGTAGCATATACGCGGATCAGCACATAGGCATTTAAAACCGTGAACAGCCAGATAATGCTCCGCTCCTGTCCTTCCCTGACCGTGATCCATGGCCCCGGAATACAAAACAGCAGAAGGGGAAGCACAGGCAGGAGATATCTTCCCTGCACGCCCTCGATATGCGTGGATGACATCGGCGTATAGGCCAGAAGCATTGACCCCATCAGCGCACCCAGCACCAGGAAGAATACGCCGGCGCAGACAATGCGTTCAAAGGCGCCGAAGTTCATGGATGATCCGGCTGCAAGCACCAGCAGTCCCAGCGAAAAAATGCCGATGACGGGATATGGTACATTATAGATCGGATCCTGGTTCCCGAGATATACGCCGAACATTGTGGAAAACCAGTTTCCGCTCATCGTCAGGAAGCTGTGGTACATCATGCGCACAGTCTCAACCGGCCTGTGGATCAGGTAGGCTAACGTATAGCCCTCCGGCTCTTCCGCCCAGGTAATGATCCTTTCATCCGCAGAAGCATAATCCTGCAGTGTCCTGCTGTTCACGAGATACATGGAAAGGGCAAGCAGTAAAACTGCGGCCGCTGTAAAAATCAGATAGTTCCTCCGCTGAGCCTTTTCAGCCGGAAACAGTATCAGCACCATCAGGATCAGCAGCGAATAGACCATCTTGCAGGGACCCAGAAGCGCGATCACGACTGCTGCTGCGGCCATTTCCCTGCGGCATTCCCCTTCCGATTCCCGGATCCTCAGGATCAGCGCCGTAAACAGAAAGCTCATCGCCATCACAAACACATCATAGGACATAGACCCGGCCAGATGCAGTGTCATCGGAAGGAGCATCGTTCCGGCGGCCGGTTCCGCACCCCGCGGCATCAGGTACAATGCTGCCGCCGCCGCGATCGTAAAGAAAATCAGGTTAAACAGCTTTCCCGCTGTGATCAGTCCGAGCGGATCAAGTTCCAGCAGTCTTGCTGCCGTAATTCCGAGCGCCTGCGGCAGATATGCAGCCGGCGTTGTGTTGACCGTCCACTGATGCGATACAAGAACGGACTCGCGGTCTCCCCAGGTCTGCAGCTCCGGATACTCGTATACCCTGTAGACATTTTCATCGAGTGTCTGCCCGAAGATCACGAGGTCAGTCTCCGCATCCCCGTTCCCGTTTTCTCTCAAATACAGGACCTCCTCGGTCCTGTTCCCGGTATCTTCCAGAAAACGGTCGCAGGCCCGTAAAAAGACCAGCCCGTTTTCATCCGCAGCCTCCTTCTGCAGGATCACGTTGGACAGCCGGTAAGCGCTGACAAAATGGCTGATTTCATCCGGGGCGGATAATCCGCGAAATACAAAAATATAGGCGAGCCCGGTCAGGAATACCGCGGCGGCTGCCATAACCGGGAATCGTATCCCGCTGTGCGTCCCGAGCATATAGAGTCCGAAGCAGACTGCAAACAGATACACGCCGAGTATCACATACCCGCGGTATAAAAATACGTCCCCGCATTCGGTCACGGAATCCCTGACATCCAGAAAATGCCAGAAAAACAGGACGGCAAGCAGGCCGGCCGTAATGCCGGCAAACAGCAGCGATATGCGATTTTCAGTTTTATTTCCGTTCTTCAATTCTGCCCGCTGCCGCTGCCGCCGACATGCACACCATTACTAATGGCATCAAAATCGGCACACTGATATTGACAAATGACTGAACCAGATAGACCAGGACTGCAAATGCAAAAGCCACTCCAATTAGATGATTATTTTCAGCCGCTATAGACTTTATTTTATCTTCTCTTGAAGGATTTTTTGCTTTGAAGCCCTCAATTAAAACAGTGAAATTCATGCCATAATAACTGATAAAGCCAATGATTCCTGTCTCGAATAAACGTTGGATCCATTCATTATGAATTGAATCATAGTTTAAACCGGTTTGACGTATTGAAGCATCCAAATCATAAATCAGCACATAAACGGAGAAAGTTTCCGGACCAGACCCTACAAGTTTTTTAAACCAATTGAATTCCTGAAAATATTTAAATGCTAAACGCCACACAAAGCCTCGGTCTGTTCCCCATTTTTCATCAAAAATCAGAAACATTGCATAAGGTTTATATAATTCCGGATGTCTGCCTGTGTTGGCATCATAAAGAATAAACACCATCACAAGAAAAGCTAAGATTCCCAAAATCCCCCAGATAATGCGCAGTTGCTTTGACAATTTGCGGTCACTCTCTGTCAATCCTAAATCATCCAATACAATTTCTCTTTTTCGACTTTTATCTTTATTCCACCAAAACAAACACAATCCAATGCTGCAAACCAGGAACACCAATGCTGCTGTCGCAAAAAAAGCCCCATGCCGATTTCCTATGGTCGCAAGCTCACCCCAATAATCCGGAGTTGGAGAATGATCCGGAAATGTTATTGTAAGAAATGCTATAAGTGCCATCCCGCCTAGAAATCCTCCAAACAGAATCAGCAGACGGCAAATCCCCTCATGACTACGAAATCCGAAAAATGGAAGGGCTCCAAATAAAAATAGTGCGGAGAGCAGCGCATTTGCTGTCCGCCCGCATTCAAGTCCCATGAAACAAATCACAGCTATTACAAAATACCAGATACTCTGAATCCGTTTTTTTCTTGTTCCGGAATCTTCTCCCAAAAACACAACTGAAGCGAGGGCTACATACATCGCCTCTCCGGCCGTAAGGATATCAATATTTCCTAATGTAGAGGAAAACAGGGTTTCATAACCAACTCCAATCGGACTTAAACAAAAATAGTCCAAAATTGCCCATGCACATATAATTCCGCCTACTGTCAGAAAAAGATCCAAATGCCATCGTTTTGGTCTGTAGTAATGTGAGATAAGAAAGTATGTTATGATATACCAGCTCCAAAGAAAACCTCCTTGGAATCTGGCTGTATTTCCCCAAAAAGCCTCGTAGACCCATTCCGAACAAAATGTTGATATTTGAATGGTTATAAAAAATACTATTGCAAATATATCTGCTGCTCTTAAATGTCTGCGTGCTTGCAGTTGTTTTTTTATATAAGCCATGAATCCGGATGAATCATGAGTTATATCTATAGCTTCACATATAATCACTATCGCCGTACACAGATATGAGGAAAAGAGATAAAGATACATCTTTACCTCCTGTATATCATAATAGGTGTGTACCATAATCAACGGAAAAACCGCGATCAGTATCAGGGTATATAAAGTTACGGCTTTATGCTGAACTTCTTTCATGAACGCACCTGTTTCCCTTAATCGTCAGAAACTATTTTGCCGTCAAGACCGTATACAACGTGTTCCTGATAAACCTCCTGATTGTGAAGCCATTCCTCTACATATTTTTCATAATCCGGATCCAGCGGGATCTTTTCCCCGGCCGGAACCTCAAGTTCATATACGACACTGTTATCTTTGTCGTTCAGAACGGTCATGTGCACTTTATAGCTGTTGAACACGCCTCCGAAGCTTTCGGAAGAGCCCGTCTCAAAATTCGGATCCTGCATCGATGCGGCATCGCTGATCTGTCTCAGGATCGCGCTGGCAAATTGCCTGCAGTCCTCCTCAGTAGTGCCGTCGGCGACGGAAGCATTGATAATGATCTCCTTTGTCTCCCCGCTGCCGCTGATATCGACATTGGAAACAAAAACATAGGGCTCTCCGTCTTCAATCGAAGCCATGTATTCCAGGGCATCGTTATGCAGCTGGATGAAATCCATCTCAATGTTCTCTCCCGGGACAAAATCCGGATTGGCCGCGATCGGAGTTGCCTCCTTCGGCACGCAGCCGGCAAACAGGAAAGCTGCCGCCAGGCAGCAGATTGCTGATTTAACTGTCATTCTCATAAAAAATCTTCCTCCGTTCCGGCGCTTCTTCGGATCAAAAGAGCGCCTTGGAATCCGTCGTCATAATTCAATATATATTACCACACTTTTTGCCGTTCTGCATTAAAGAAATCAAAAGGAGCCCTTCCTGCGAAAGGCTCCCTGTTACAATGAAAGTTAACGATCCAATCTCATAGGAGAGCGAAGCGATCCGTTATGAGATGGATGCTTTAGCTGAGCAAGTCGAACACGCAGCTCGAGTGTTACTTTCATGTATATGTAATGCCAACGAAGTTGGCATGAAGTTTACTGTCATACAGCCGGGTTCTCAGCTGATAAACTTATCTGTACTGATCAAGGAATTCCCTGAAAAGATCATAGATTTCATCCTGGGGGACCGGCTCGCCGGATCCTTCCCCGTTTGCACCTGCATCGTCCTGCTGTTCAGATTCCTGCTGATCCTGCTGTTCCTTCTGATCTGTCTCAGCCCCGGCGCTCTTCTGATCCTTATCATCATTGACAGCCTTGATCTTCGGGTCTTTCTTGGAGCCAAGCGTTACGGTAATGACTTTTTCGTTATAAACGCCGTTTTCAAGCCTCTGTACTGTAACGTCTACCTCCGTACCCTCTTCGTAATATTTTACCAGGGAAGCAAGTCCCTCTGCATTTTTCACGGACTGATTATCAAACTTTGTAATGATATCATTCTTCAGCAGTCCCGCTTTTCTTGCCGGTGACTCCTGCACATCCGCATCCGTATAGCCTTCGATTGCTTCATCCGAGAAGCCCTTAATGATCACGCCTGCGGGAATGCTGAGCGCTGCAGCATTTTCAGCCGAAACCGTATTCATATAAATACCGAGACGTCCCTGCTTATCCTCATCAAGCTCTACCTTTGTCTTGACATTGGAAAGATCGGAAATGACCTCCTTGGCTTTATAAATCGGGATGCTGTAGCCGATGCCCTCGACTGCGGTATTGGAAAGCTTCGCAACATTGATGCCGATCACTTCTCCGTCCATATTGATCAGGGCGCCGCCGGAATTGCCCGGATTGATTGCGGCATCGACCTGGATCAGGTTGGAATAAACCGCATCCTCAGCCTGGATCTCTCTGTCCAGTGCCGAGATGTAACCTACAGTCACAGTCTGGCCGTAGCCAAGTGCGTTGCCGATCGCAATAACACCCTGACCTACCTTCAGGTCTTCGCTGTCGTGAAGTGTTGCAACCTTGATCTCCTTCATTGTTTCATCTGAAATATCCTTCAGCGGAACAGCGATGACTGCAATATCAATATCACTGTCGGCACCCTTGATTGCAGCGCCTACTGTGGTGCCGTCGATAAATGTTACGGAAAGCTCCTTGGAATCCTGTACTACATGATTGTTGGTCACGATCAGGAGTTCTTCGTCCGTCTTATCCAGGATCACGCCTGATCCGGACGCGGGCACCTCGTATTCCTGCTGCACCATTCCGCCGCCGTAGAAATAATCAAAAATATTGCTGTAGCCCTGCTGGCGGATCACCATCGTGTTGGTAATGCTTACGACCTGCGGCATGGCTTCCTCTACGATGCCTGAAACATCGAGTACGGCCGCAGTGCCGGATACTGTCTTTTTCTCTTTGTTCTCTTCCGTTTCTGCCTCGGCCTTTGTCTCAGCCTCGGTCTCTTCCTTTAATGCTTCAGCGGACGATTCCGATAATACAGCCGCTTCCGTTTCTGCTTCTGTCGATTCTGCAGCAGTTTCCACCGAAGCTTCCTGTCTGAGATTCACGCCTGCGGCCTTGGTCACTCCGAGGATCGTTGCGCCTGCAACGCCTCCGAATACCAGCGCAGCCAATATAATTCCTAACGCCTTTTTCATAATCCTGCCTCCTCTATATTCAGAAATGGATTTCGTTTATTCTTAAATCTCATTCTAAATAACTTTATGTCCAATTTGTGTTTTTTGGAGCCGTAATCCTAAATATTTTATAAATTCTCTCCGAAAGAAGAAAGAGCCTTGCGGGAACGTATTCCCGCAGGACTCTTCTGATCCTTCGTGTATGAACCGCTGCAGACGGTTACTATGAAAGTTAGTGAGCCGAGCCCATCGGGCGAAGACGACACGCTACTTTCACTATGGAATGCAGCGAGCTACAGCGAGCGCCCATTCCATGTGTGCGTTAGCTCATGTATGCGTAATGACAGCACAGCTGTCATGAAGCTTAATGATTTCTTTCCCCGGATGATAAACGCAGGGCCGCATTTACCTTTTTCTTGATCTGGCAGGTCTTATCCTGGCAGTGCGCGCACTGGAGCCTGCGGTTGGAGCCCTCCCAGAATCTTTCCGAGTGCTGCGCATAGACCATTTCCCAGCGGAGGGTAACCACGATAGAAGTAAAAAACAGGCTCCAGCTGAAAAAGTTTTTGATAAACAGCATCGGCGTAAACATCATGATGTGGCCCCAGTCATAGATCCTGCAGTTGACACAGCATTTATTCTTCATAATAAATGTCTGGAAGGGACAGAATACAATGATGCAGATGTAATCGCAGAGGAAATAGAAAACTGTCAGCATCAGCAGATCGCTATCCCCGATCACGCCCAGCAGATAAAGCCCGCCGAATACAGCGTTGAAGGACAGCCAGACCAGCATCACGACCCAGGCGCGGATATTCATGCCCCGTACGAAGCGAAGCAGTTCCAGCTCCGAATAACCGCTGACCTCCTCATAGGTTTCTTCCTTCTGCTTCAGGATCGCCATTGATACTTTTCTGCCCGGAAACAGATGCCTGATCATAAGCAGCATAAACATGGCCCACAGAATGTGGATCGGCGTTATGCCGAAGCTGATCGGCTGTACCATAAACTCTCCGAGCCATTCCCTGTGTTTCAGATACATTACCAGCACTGCTGCAAAGATGCAGATCCGTATCACAAATTTGATCAGATACGATGCGTAAACAGGCGTAATTTCTATTTTAGCTTCCTGCTCTGCCTTCATGCTTCCTCCGGCTCATAATGCCGCAGTTTTACGGTCCCTCCTGAATCGGAGAACCTGTAACATCTCCCGGCGACACAGCCGATCCCGGACTGACGACCACATCATCTCCCGGAGCCGGCGAATTGCTGGTGCTGTCGGCCGGCGATGACAGACTGCCCGGAGAAACGGGTGTATTGTCGGAAGATACCGAAGTGCTTCCCGGAGAAACAGAGCTGCCGGAATCTCCCGGGGAATCCGGATTCTGTACGCTGCTTCCGGAAGAAGTCACCGGAGAATCCGCCGGAGATACGGCAGATCCGGAAGAACTTCCGCCCGGTCCTTCGGCGCTGCTTCCCGAGGTGGACAGGGAACCGGGTCCGTCTGCGGAAATCACAGGCGCATCGATGCCGACATGGGAACTGCTTCCCGGATTAGCCGTTGCGGTCGGTGCGACCGGACTGTCCGAGGTTCCGTCTGACGAGCTGCTTCCCGGGCTGACCTCATGGCTCTGGCTGCCGGTATTCTTCGTTTCTCTTGTAGGATTCGTATTTACATCAGTAACGGAAGGCGCACCGCCCGGCCCGTACTGCATTTCGTTATCAGGATCTGTCAGATCTCCCGGAGCCAGTGAAGAGCCGCCCGGAATGCCGTCCTCCGTTGAAAGCTCCGTCGGCCTCGAGGATTCCTTGATGATATTGCCGTCTTCATCTGTCGGATAGATCACTTTTCCATCCTCATCCGTCGGAACAATAATATTGCCGTCTTCATCTGTCGGATAAATATAATTGCCCTCTTCATCCACACCGAGTGTTACCTCTTCTTCCTCTTCTTCCCTTTCCGAACTGCTGCCGGAAGAGGACGATGAGGCGGAAGCTGCTGCGGGAGCAGGATTCTTCGGTTTCTGGATCACGCCTCCGTCTGTTGCCACAGACTCGATATATTTGCCTTCCTTATACAGATTGGAGTCAGACTTGATCTTCGCACTGATAGAAAGGACCGCATCCGAAGGCGTATAGTTGGTGTCACCGAACAGGAACTCATGAAGCTTGACAACATTGGACTCCAGGGTCGTCGGAACGACGCAGTCGCCCTTTTTGCCGATATTGGCATCGCCTCTGGACCACGGGAAGCCGCCGGTATCGGCAATATTATACTTTGTAATGTTCTGCGCCATTTCAATGACTTCGTTAAAGTCAATATTGGTAGCGACCTGCGGGAAGCAGACGACCATAATATTGTTCAGGACGGAGAAGTTCGCTTTTTTAGCCTTTGCAAACGCCGCCTTGATGATATTTCTCTGTCTCTCGGTACGCGCAAAGTCATTGTCCATATAACGCAGACGACCGTATGCAACGGCCTGGACGCCGTCAAGATGCTGCGGTCCGGTATTCTTCAGCTGGTAGGATCCGATTTTCGTTACCTTTACAGTTTCCGTAATATAGGCATTGATATAATACAGCTCCGCCTTGGAAATCGGGATATCGTCCACACCGCCGAGAATATTGATGCCTTCCGCAACGGCCTTCCAGTTGAACGCCACATAATGCTGTATATTGAGATCCAGGTTTTTATTAAGTGCCGCAAGCGCCTGCTCAGGTCCGCCGATGGCATAAGCCTGGTTGATCTTATTGTATGTATTCTTTTCGGAAATATTCAGATAGGTATCACGGAAAATGGACACCAGACGGATCTCGCCGTTGTCCTTATTGATGCTGCCCACCATGATGACATCCGAATTGAGGCCTTTTTCCACGACATTGCTGCCGCGGCTGTCCACGCCGAAAACGGCAATATTCCAGTAGCCCTCCATTTCCTTCTTTTTCTCAAGGGAGATGTTCTTATTCTCAATGACCTCCTTGCGGACCTCAGGCCGGGCAATCATATTCCAGCTTCTCAGAAAATAACCGTAGGCGAAGATCGCGGCAAGCGTTATGATTTCCACAACGGACCAGATCAGGATCTTTTTGATCCTGGATCTCTTTTTCGATTCTTTTTCCCTGGTGTAGGTCCTGCGGTCAACGCTGGAATCTACCGTATTCAGTTCCTTCGGGGACTTTTTCTCCTTTCGGATCTGATGTCCCTGCTCCGGATTGCGCTCATGGCGCGCTGCGCCTGTCCTTCCGCCGCCCGCAGCTTCCCTGCCGCCGGCTGCCGGCTTCTCTGAAGGTGCTTTGTCCGGGTCCATTGCTGTCTGGTAGATCCGTTCTTCCATGTCCAGATCTTCAAAGAGGTCGTCCGCGGGATCCGGGGCTGCCTGTATTCCTCCCGGTATACCTGCAGCACCGGCATTGCTGCCGGCCGCTTCCGTCCCGTTCTGACCTTCGTCGATATTCAGACTTTCGAAAATATCATCATCAGTATGCATTCTTGAATCCTTTAAATATGGTCTGGAAAAGTATCTTGATATCCAGTCCGATCGTCCAGTTTTCTATATAATAAAGATCAAACTCGATCCTCCTGCGGATCGAAGTGTCTCCGCGCAGACCGTTGACCTGCGCCCAGCCGGTAATGCCGGGACGCACCTGGTGCTTGATCATGTAACGCGGAATCTCTTCTTTAAATTTTTCCACAAACTGGGGCCGCTCCGGTCTTGGCCCCACGAGGCTCATATCGCCCCTGATCACATTAACGAACTGAGGCATTTCATCGATATTGAACCTCCGGATAAAGCGGCCGACGCGGGTCACTCTGGGATCTCCCGGGGTCGTCCATTTGGAAGCCTCTTCCTCCGGCGCCTGCAGGTACATAGACCTGAACTTGTACATTTTAAACGGCCGGTTATGAAGGCCCACCCGTTCCTGCGAAAAGATCACCGGACCTTTGCTGGTCAGGCGGATGGCTATCATCGTGATCAGCATGACCGGGCTGAAGATCAGGAGCGCCAGGCCGGCACCCGCCAGATCCATCATGCGCTTCAGCAGTGCATTGAAAGGATTGGTAAGCGGCACATGACGGATATGCACAACGGGAAGTCCTTCCAGATCCTCGGTATACGGAGTCGTCGGAATAATATTATGGTAGTCCGGCACGAACATGGTATGCACGCCGGACTTCTCGCAGGTATTGACGATGGGCTCCAGATACATATATTTTTCGAGCGGAAGCGTCACCACGATTTCGTCAAAATCATTCTTATCAAGAATGTTGCGCAGATCGGACAGATCCCCCAGGACCTCTACGCCCTCCGCAAAGGTACCCTTTTCAAGCGCATCCGTCAGAATGCCGAGGATATGGTATCCCCATTCCGGATTTTCCCTGTTGCGTTCAATAAAGCCTATTGCAGCCGCGGAATATCCGACCAGAAGCATATGTTTCTGATTCAGGCCCTTTGACCGTATCCTGTGCAGCACAAATCTGAGGCAGTTTCTGAACAATGTCTCCAGAATAATATTGCTGCAGAAAAAAGCCACGATCATCCTTGTCGAGAAGTTTCTCAGATAAGGACCGGGTCCGGGCAGGTTACGCCCTGCATACAGGCAGAAGGTCACTGCCATCAGGCCCATGATATTGGCTTTACAGATATTTGCAAATTCCCTGCGCCGCGACTGGATCCGCTTCGGGGTATAAAGATTAAATATACCGTACAGGATCAGATAGACCGGGATGATCACGTACAGAGCCCGGAAATAAATCTCTGCGGGGAGTGCCCCGGGGGTCCCTTCCAGCCCGAGCCTGGAACCGATGATCAGGTAAAATGCCAGGCCGTAAGATAAAGCGATGACCAGCGCGTCAAGCACGACGTGCAAAAAATTCAGTTTTGACTGATTATTCTTAATCATTAAAAGCCATTATACAATAGACCGGCTTATTTTTCACTTTAGGTTTTTCTTAAGAATGTTTGGCGGCGCTCAGGACCCTGTCATTCAACTGATGGAAGCCGGGACATCCGGGCCAGGGTCCTCTCCCCACTCCGCGCCCGAATTTCCTGAATACGAAGAGGTAAATTCGGGCACTCCGTATGGGGCAAACCCTCAGGACCCTGTCCCGGGTGTCCCGGCTTATGCAGCGGGCTCTGATTTAATCCAGGCCTCTCCGCTGCTTTTCCCGAAGCACGGTATTCAGCTGTTTTTCCACATCAAGCTCCAGCTTATACGGTTCTCCCGGTTTCTCCTTCATCAGATCCCGCAGGGCAAAATTCGCCTTTCTGAGTGTCAGGTTCGGGTTGTAATAGGGGTCGCCGTGCTCCAGGATACCGCTCCAGTGATGGGCGAATATCGCAATCTCGTTATTGAAGCGTCTCACCTTCTCCGGTGTATCCTCAAGTCCGCGGGATTTGGATTCGTAGTGATGGAAGGTCACATAGGGATTATAAATGACAAGTTTCCCCAGGGCCCTGACCTTCATGCACAGGTCAATATCATTGAATGCAACCGCAAGCTCCTCGCGGAAGCCTCCCGCCGCTTCAAATACATCTCTCCGCATCATCATGCAGGCGGCAGTGACGGCGCTCAGGTCCTGCACGCACATCATTCTGTGCATATAGGAATTCTCTTTTTCATGCAGCCCGACAAAGGCCGCTCCCGCGATTCCGCCAAGTCCTACGATCACGCCCGCATGCTGGATCGTATCATCGCCGTACATAAGTCTCGCTCCGACGATCCCGACTTCCCTGCGCGCGGCATAGTTTACCATCTGAGTAATGGAATCCGGACCGATCAGCTCCACATCGTTGTTCAGAAACAGCAGATATCTGCCCTTTGCTTCCCTGACGCCGAAATTATTGATGGCAGAATAATTAAACTCCCGCTCCCAGTACACGACCCGCGCCGGCAGATCCCCGTTGGCTCCTGTACCGGATTCAAGTGTTTTATAATATTCAAATGTTTCGTTCTCGGTCGAATTATTTTCAATAATGATAAATTCTATATTCCTGTATTCTGAAATCTCGGCTATGGAACGAATACATTTATCCAGATCTTCAATATGATCCTTGTTCGGGATCAGGATGGAAACCAGGGGATCCGAGTCCTCAGCCCTGCGGAAAACCGTATGATAATAGCCGAAGGTCACGCCCTTTTCAACCTTTTCATAGGGAATACCAAGGCGCTCATAATGTGCCCCTACAGCACGGCTTCCCGCCTCAAACGCGTAGAGCTTTGCCTTCGGATCGGACGCAGTCGATCCCTTATGATACCGCCAGTGATAGCAGATCTCCGGAATATGGACGACTGTCTCTGATACAAAACGGCCTTCCTTCAGCTTCTGTCTGGCTTCATCCCCCAGATACGGATCCTGTATGGGATCCCAGTGCCCTTCCATTGCGTTTTCCAGGCAGCGGAAAAAGAAATCATGATCCTGGGCCCCGTCAAATTCTTCGCGGAATCCGCCGGTTTTTTCCAGAAGATCGCGCCGGATCACGCTTAAGTGACAGATATAGTTGACCGAGCACAGCATTTCCATATTCAGATCCGATTTAAAATGCGGCTCGAACAGCGCCCTGCCGTCAAAATCGATCTTATCCTCATCCGTATAGATAAACTGTGCTTTCGGATTCGCGGCAATTGCCTTTACGACCTCAAACAGCGCCCAGGGCGGCAGTTCATCGTCGTGGTCGCAGAGTGCAATATAATCTCCCTGCGCTGCCTCAAGACCGGCATTGGTATTGCCTGAAATTCCGCGGTTTCCGCCAAGTCCGATCAGCCGGAAGCGTTCCGGATTCTTGGCGGCATAGCGGCTGACGACCGAAGCCACCTCCCCGTGGCCGGGCTCCGAACCGTCGGCGATCACGGCCTCGAAATTCGGATAGGTCTGCGCTTCAAAAGAATCCAGCAGCATCGTCATATATTTCTCGGGCGTATTGTATGCCGGCACAACGATGCTGATTTTCGGATAATGCAGCAGCCCGAGCTTTTTCCATTCCTCACGCTGCGCCTCGATTTCCGCATCCGAAAGAACTGTCTTGAACTGCCACTCCGCATAGTCATAATCCTCGTCGATCTTGCGGATCTTATGGACAGCCTTCTTCCAGAAGGCCCGAAATCCGTTCTCTCTGATAAAATCCCAGGAGACCGTCAGGGTTTCCAGATGGACCAGCGCCATCAGCTTTTCATAACGCTTTGCACGGATCGAATTTCTTTTTTCTATAATGGCATTATTGACATGAACCTTCCGGACATCGCTGCCATCCTTCATGACCAGCCATGCGTTCTGATCTCTTTCAAACGGAACCGCGACCGTAAATCCGCTCATGCGGTCCGCGCCGTACAGCTGCGCCACATCCACGCGGTCCCGTGCCACGGCTGTAAATTTCATCGGCTGTCCCTTCGCATCGACTACGGAGTATTCGATTTCATCCGTCTTCGACGGGATGCACCAGCCCTCAAGAACCAGCACGCCGTCTCTTAAATTCATGGAGTCTACTTTGTATTTCATATTCTTTCCGGATATGTATACCCTGTCCACAGGGACTGTCTGAGCTGACATATGCCATAGACCTGCGGAATTGCAATTCCGGGTCTTATGGCGCAGGATAGCCGTAGAAAAATGCGTGCTTAGCATTTTTCGAGGATAGACAAGCCGGAAGACCGCGTGAATTGCATTCCGCATGGTCTCGGCTGTATGTCAGCCAGACAGTCCCTGTAAATATCAAACAAAACTAAATATTTACAGATGCCTGGTCAGGAAATCCTGTATATAGGAAAACGTATCCCCGATCATCATCGCCTCGATCTTCAGATAATTTCCCAGTCTTGAAATGCAAAAAGGTGTTTTATGCTTTCTGCATCCGCGAAGTGTACGGATCCCCTCCGCCAGTCCTTCTGCATAATCCTTTCCGAAACCGCGGCGTATAAAAAACAGCTGTTTGATCAGGATGCCGCACAGGATGCCGGGCATATTCAGAAGCAGCATCAGCAGAGGCATATTTTTATAATTAAGATAGATATTATTCCGCGCAGCCAGCCGGACCTTGAAGGAATTATATTTGGAACCGCTGGTCCCGCTCCCGACGTGCAGCACCCTTGACTGAGGCGCATACAAAATGCGGTAGCCGCGGATACGTGCGCGGAAGGACACGTCCAGATCCTCCAGATAAGCAAAATGCAGAGGATCAAAATATGCGTTCCGCTCTCCCGCAAAGGCAATTTCTTCAAGGATTGCCTTTCTGTATGCGGCGGCGCCTGCACAGGCGGAAAAGACTTCCGTCCTGCGCTCGAACTTCGGGGTGGACACGGACTGCCCGACACCTCTCTGGAAAGCCCATCCGAGCAGGTTGTAACCATCCC
>JAFUAE010000072.1 GCA_017460845.1 Lachnospiraceae bacterium | reverse complement strand
AGGCCGTTCATATTGAGCGGTATGTCAGTCTGTCCCTGTATCCTTCCCTGTCTGTTCCAGTCCGTCTCGGAATGTCTCATCAGATAAATCTTCATGAGAATCCGAAAAAGGCATTTACGCCTGCAACAAGACCTGCCGCTTCCTTCTGCAGCACTGCATCGGAATGATCCGAACACTGGTTGCCCAGTTCAATATCAACCGAAGGAATCGTGCTGTAAGAAGTCTGTGTCAAATCCGCATCGAGTGGATTGGTACCCCAGACCTTCATTCCCTGTCCCTGAAGGCCTGCGATCAGAGCATCTCCGAGAGCTTCGTGCTGCTGCCAGTGAGAAGCAACCGGTTCCATCTTTTTCAGTCCGTCAGGAACCGACATATAATAAACGCCCTTATCCTTATTGAGGCTGTCCCCGTCCCAGTGCAGCGCAATATGGCAGTCAGCCACATTGTTGGAAATGACGGTCCTCGCAATATTATCGAGCTGGACATCATCCCCGTCGCGGATCATCAGGACATCGTATCCCGCTTCCAGCAGCTGATCCCGGAAGATGCGGGCCATCTGAAGGGTCACAACGCGTTCCGGCGTGCCGTCGCGGAAACTCATTCCCGAGGAAACAGCGGTTGCCTTCGTTTTCCCTGCTGCTGTAGAGCCTCCAGTAACTTTAGGCGTTTTATCCGGATGGCACCAGGTCTTGACGGATTCTCCTCCGGAAGTTCCATGTCCGGCATTGACCGCAATGATCTTATCCTTGCGGTTCGCCCGAGCTGTATACATGACCGCGGCTCCGGTATGGATCGCAGAATAATCCGCATACTGCCAGCCTGCGTCAAGTCCGATCTGCGCACCGTTCTCCCAGAGCTTCCGGGTGTCGGCAAATGCCGTGCCGCCGGGTATCATGCATGCAGCTGCAAGTGCTGCGGCGCATATAAAAGATATCATTCTGTTTTTCAAAACAGGATCCTCCTAATGGATTACTTATATTTACAGCTTTTCTGTGCCGCCGGAATCCGGATAATCCGGGTCCGTCAACATTCTGATGTGATAATCCTGACTGCTGTATATTACCGCGCCAGAACCAGGAAATAGATCAGCACAATGATACCGAGTACGATACGGTAATAACCGAATACCTTGAAATCATGCTTCCGGATATATTTCATCAGGAAACGGATCGTGTAGACCGCCACAATAAATGAGGTCATCATGCCGAAAAGCAGCAGAAAAATCTGGACACCGGTAAAATCAAAGCCGTGCTTGACGATCTTCAGCAGACTGGCCCCGAACATGACCGGAATGCCGAGATAAAATGAAAACTCGGCAGCGATCGGTCTGGCACAGCCAAGGATCATGGCGCCCAGGATCGTGGCGCCGGAGCGCGAGGTTCCCGGAATAAAGGCCAGACATTGGAAAAGACCGATCAGAACAGCGGTTTTATAATCCAGCTTTTTCATGGAGTTGATCGGAAAGATCACATTTTTATTCCGGTTCTCCAGAACAATAAAAATAACGCCGTACACGATCAGGGCCGCTGCAATGATCACGGGCGAACTCAGGTAATCGTCCAGGACCATATCGAGCGGCAGCCCGATCAGTGCTGTCGGCACGCATGCCGCCGCTATTTTAAGCCACAGGGAAATGATCCCCCGTTTTCTGGCACTGGTATTGGATCTGGAAAATGGCCACAGCTTCTCCCAGTAAATCAGTACGACCGCAAGGATCGCTCCGAGCTGGATCACGACCTTGAAGACATTCCAGAAGGATTCCGGCTGATCCAGCTGAACCAGCTGTTCCACCAGGATCAGATGACCGGTGGATGAGATCGGCAGCCACTCCGTAAATCCCTCGACAATGCCAAACAGCAATACTTTCAGTACTTCAACAAAATTCATTTGCTCTTACTCCGGATTTGTTATTTACCGTCGGGCAGACTGCCCGGACCGATATCGGGGATCTGCCAGTCAATGGGCTTCATCCCGTTTTGTATTAAAAATTCATTGCATCTGGAAAAATGCCTGCATCCGAAAAAGCCTCTGGATGCAGAGAGCGGGCTCGGGTGCGGCGCTTTCAGGATCAGATGCTTCGGATTGTCCAGCATTGCAGCCTTTTCCTGCGCCGGCCTGCCCCAGAGCATAAAAACGATCGGCCGGTCCGCCTGATTGAGCGCCCTGATCGCAGCATCCGTAAACTGCTCCCAGCCGATGCCCCTGTGCGAAAAAGCCTGATGGGCCCTGACTGTCAGGACGGTATTGAGAAGCAGTACACCCTGTTCGGCCCAGTGGACCAGGTATCCGTTGTCCGGTATGCGGCAGCCCAGATCCGTCTTCAGTTCCTGGTAGATATTTTTGAGGGAGGGCGGAATCTCCGTGCCCGGCGTAACAGAAAAACAGAGCCCGTGCGCCTGGCCGTCATTATGATAGGGATCCTGACCCAGGATCACTACCCTGACCTGTTCAAACGGTGTCAGTTCAAATGCCCTGAACATATCCTTTGCCGGCGGAAAGATCCTGTAATTCTGGTACTCAAAGCGCACCTTCTCATACAGCGCCCTGTAATACGGCTTCTTAAACTCAGGCTCCAGCTGTTCTTTCCAATCGTTTGTAATCATAGCATTATTTGCCTCTTGAGAAAAGTACTGTACAGGATCATCCCGCCAACTCTTTTTTGCGTCAGCTGCTCCAGTGCGCGCTTATAAAGCTCCAGCTGGGCGCGGTAGAGTCCGGCAAGCTCATCTTCGCCGGATACCCTGTCTGTTTTATAATCGATCAGGGTAATGGTCCCGTCCTTTTCTTCTATATATGCATCAATGATACCCTGCAGAAGCTGCAGTTCTTCTGATGCCTGCCCGGGAATAAGCTCTCCTGCCGGAATACCTGCCATGAAATGCTGCTCCCTGTGCAGCCTTCCCTCCCGGAAGGCTGCAGCCATCCGGATTCCCAGATCAGACTCCAGAAATGTCCGGACTGCGCTGCGGTCGAGCAATTCCAATTCCTCCGGCTTCATCAGTCCGCAGGTCTCCAGATACTTCAGGTTTTCTTCATAACCGTCCCTGTAATCCAAAAGCTCCATAGCCCTGTGGAAAGCAGTTCCCCGGAGTGCGCCTGCCGATGCCTGTCCCGGCTTCGGATAGCTCCCTTCCCGGATCTCTTCATCTTCGCGCAAATGCGCTTCCCGGTAGGCCTCCATCTCTATATGCTTGATCTCTGAAACGGAGATTTTCGGTTTGATCCGTGTTTCGGCTTCATGCGCATACTGCGCCGAAAAAATCTTTTCGAGCTCCAGGGCATAACGGCTGTGCGCCGCAGAAGCTTTCGGATCTCCGGATCTGATGGCATCGATCCTTCTGAACACATCACTTTCTTCCCTGCGCTCCCGGATCTCCTCCCTGGCCAGTTCGTCCCTGTCGGTCACATGTATGTCCATCAGGTCCGTTCTTGCGCCTGCTGCCAGCAGGATCCACTTAAGATATTGATTATACTTGATAATGACTCTGGTTGGAAGCTTGTTTCCGCTTTCCGATGCATTTTCCAGGATTCTTCCAGTATCCGCCAGTTCGCTGATCCAGTCCCTGACATTCTGTGTCTTTGTACCTGCCTTAGCTCCGGTGATGATCAGCTTTTCGCGTGCCCTTGTCATGGCGACATAGAGCAGCCTCAGCTGTTCACCGATATCTTCCTTCTGCGCCTTCATCGCGATCACTGCTTTTTTCAGTCCCGGATAGCGCACATTTTCGGCAAGATCCACATAATCCGTACCTGTGCCGAATTCAGAATCGATCAGGATATGATCGTTTTTTTCACGCCCGGAGGACCGGGACAGAGTCCTTGCGAGAAACACCACCGGGAACTCAAGTCCCTTTGAGCCATGGATCGTCATGATCGTCACAGAATCGCCCTGATCCATATCTCCCGGCGCTTCCCCGTAATCAAAGCGGTTATCCTTCAGTGCCTCCACATAACGGGTAAAATTGAAGATTCCATGCAAGCCCGTGCTGCTGTAGCTTTCCGCTTTTT
>JAFUAE010000071.1 GCA_017460845.1 Lachnospiraceae bacterium | reverse complement strand
GCACTGCTCAATCTGATGTATGTGACGCTGAAGGCGCTCCGGGAGAAAGCGCAGGAGCCGGAACTGATCCGCCATATTTTCGAGCTCCGCCTGCTGGTGCTTCAGGGAGAATACACCATGGTGCCGGGATATGCTGAAAAGGAGGAAACCATGAAGATCTGGCAGAAATGCATCTCCTCCTCCCTGACCTCGCTCTATGATCCGGCGTTTTACCAAGGGCTGGATACGGAGGAGTTTGAGCAGAACGCGGGACAGCTTTTTGCAAGGCAGGTAAATCACAAGTTCAGAACGCTCACTGTATTGCGCGATCTTTAAGAAAAGGGTATACTCTTTGCGGAAATGAAAACAATACGAAATTGAAATACGAGGAAAAAAGCAATGGACAGAACAAAGATCAAGATGGATGACATTATTGCTCTCTGCAAAAACAGGGGATTCATTTATCCGGGCTCCGAGATCTACGGCGGTCTCGCAAATACCTGGGATTACGGCAATCTCGGCGTAGAGCTGAAGAATAATGTCAAGAAAGCCTGGTGGAAGAAATTTGTGGAAGGCTCCAAGCTGAATGTCGGCGTCGACTGCGCGATCCTGATGAATCCGCAGCCCTGGGTCGCAGCCGGCCATCGGGCAGGATTTTCCGCTCCGCTGATGGACTGCAAGCAGTGCAAGGAGCGTTTCCGTGCGGATAAGCTGATCGAGGATTTCTGCGAAGAGAAGCAGATTCCGGTACCGGGCGGATCAGCAGACAGCATGAGCCAGGAAGAAATGATGGCTTTTATCAGGGACAATCATGTAGCCTGCCCGTCCTGCGGCGGTTTTGACGGGACCGATATCAGAAGCTTCAACCTGATGTTCAAGACCTTCCAGGGTGTTACCGAGGATGCTAAAAATACAGTTTATCTGAGACCGGAAACGGCACAGGGTATTTTCGTAAACTTCAAGAATGTACAGCGTACTTCCAGAAAGAAGCTGCCGTTCGGTATCGGACAGATCGGAAAATCCTTCCGTAATGAGATCACTCCCGGCAACTTCACCTTCCGTACCCGTGAGTTCGAGCAGATGGAGCTGGAGTTTTTCTGCAAGCCGGATACCGATCTGGAATGGTTTGCATACTGGAAGGAGTTCTGCATCAAGTGGCTGCAGGACCTCGGCATTAAGCCGGAGGAGATGAGAGCCCGTGATCATGCCAAGGAAGAGCTCAGCTTCTATTCCAAGGCGACAACGGATCTGGAATTCCTCTTCCCGTTCGGCTGGGGCGAGCTTTGGGGCATCGCTGACAGAACCAATTATGATCTGACGCAGCATATGAATACCTCCAAGGAAGACCTGACCTACATGGATGACGAGACTGGCGAGAAGTATGTTCCTTACGTCATCGAGCCGTCACTCGGAGCAGACCGCGTTGTCCTTGCATTCCTCTGCGCAGCTTATGATGAAGAGGAGCTTGAGGGCGGCGATAAGCGTACGGTCATGCATTTCCATCCGGCTCTGGCACCGGTCAAGATCGCAGTGCTTCCGCTTTCCAAGAAGCTTAACGAGAATGCGGAAAAGGTGTTCGATACACTTCTTGACAAGTATTACTGCGAATTTGACGACCGCGGAAGTATCGGAAAGAGATACCGCAGACAGGATGAGATCGGTACGCCGTTCTGCATTACCTATGATTTTGAAACCGATGATCCGGAATCCCCGAACTATCAGTCCGTGACGATCCGTCACCGTGACAGCATGGAGCAGGAGAGAGTGAAGATTGCGGATCTTCCGGCTTATTTTGAGGGCAAGTTTGATTTCTGATGAAACTGTTCACCAGACTGGCGACAACGATATTTATTGCAACCTTCGTCCCGATCGGGATCCTGGGCATGACAATGCAGGGACGTCTGACTTATCAGACGTCCATTGCAATTCTGCTTGCGATGGGACTTTTGTTGGTGGTTGCGCTCTATACCTCGATTATCCGCCCGTTAAGCGAGCTTCGGAAGGGCATTAATAAAGTCAAGGAAGGCGAGCTTGATTTTACGCTGGAGGTCGAGACAGATGACGAGATCGGGGAACTGACCTCGGATTTTGAGGAGATGCGCATCCGGCTTAAGGAATCCGGGGAAGAAAAGCTGCGCTATGATACGGAACTGAAGGATCTGATCAGCAATATCGCACATGATCTGAAGACGCCGATCACCACGATCCGCGGCTATGCGGAGGGCATCATGGACGGGGTGGCGTCGACTCCTGAAATGCAGGATAAGTATATCCGCACGATTTACAATAAGTCGGTGGAAATGACCGGCCTGATCGAGGAGCTGTCCTTTTATGCCAAGATCGGTACCAACCGCATCCCGTATAACTTTACGAAGCTGAATATCAAGGATTACTTTGATGACTGCGCGGATGATATCGGTCTGGATATGGAAGGAAAAGGCATTACCTTCCGTTATCACTGCGGCATCGAGCCCGATATCGTTGTGATCGCGGACCAGGAGCAGCTTCAGCGTGTCATCAGCAATATTATCGGCAATTCCGTCAAGTATATGGTAAAGGATCCCAAGATCATCGACATGGAGATCCGGGATATCGGGGACTTTATACAGTGCGATCTGACCGATAACGGCAAGGGCATCGATAAAAAGGATCTTTCCAACATCTTCGAGCGGTTTTACCGCACGGATGCCAGCCGCAATTCCGCCCAGGGAGGCAGCGGCATCGGACTGTCCATCGTCAAGAAAATCATAGAGGACCACGGGGGCCAGATCTGGGCTTCCTGCGAGGAAGGCCACGGGCTTTCCATTCATTTTATTCTGAGAAAGTATATTGAGGTTGAGTTGCATGGCAAAACGGATTCTGATCATTGAAGATGAAGTCAGTATCGCAGAGCTGGAGAAGGACTATCTGGAGCTTTCCGGCTTTGAAGTGATGATGAAGACCGACGGCATCAGCGGTATGCGTGAAGCTTTGGATCATGAATATGACCTGATCATACTGGACATTATGCTGCCGGGGATCGACGGCTTTGAAATCCTGAAAAATGTCCGTGCAGTCAAGGATACGCCGATCCTGATGGTGACTGCGAAGAAAGAGGATATCGACAAGATCCGCGGACTCGGCACAGGGGCGGACGATTATATTACCAAACCGTTCTCGCCGTCGGAGCTGGTTGCCCGCGTAAAGGCTCACTTAAGCAGATATGACAGACTGAAGAAGGGGGCCGTGCCGGAACGGAACAGCGAAATCAATATCCGCGGACTCAAAATTGACAAGGACGCAAGACGTGTCTGGGTCGACGGCGAAGAAAAGCAGTTTACGACCAAGGAATACGATCTGCTGCTCTTCCTTGCAGAGCACCCGAACCGTGTCTATACCAAGGAAGAAATCTTCAAGAACGTCTGGGATATGGATTCTGTTGGAGATATTGCGACCGTAACCGTACATATCAAGAAAATCAGAGAGAAGATCGAGTATAATACAGCAAAACCACAGTATATCGAGACCATCTGGGGCGTCGGATACCGCTTTAAGGTCTGAGCCTGACAACCGGTGTGCATAAGAGGAAACGGGAAATGTTTCTGGATTCATTGTTTGAAAAAAGGATAACTATATACAAAAAAAAGGACTCCGCGACCTGGAAGCAGATCAGAAAAGTCCTGAAGGATGCCGGCCTGAAGGGCGTCAGGGCAGGACACTATCTGCAGGACGCCGTTATGGCAGGCGGGTGCGGCGCCAAGCTGGATCCGCGTGATTTCGGAGCAGGCGGCAAGGTCGACCATGATGTTTACTTTATCAGGGTGAGAGAAGCAGATGTAGAAAAAGCCCGCGGGATACTTCTGAGAGAAGGCATTGCTGCAGAGATTTCCGAAAACCTGATGGAGGATGCCGCTCTCAGAGCGGAGAAGCTCCGGGAGCAGTGATCCCCACTATATTCAGAATATTCTGGCACGGAGCGGGGAGAGGACTCGGTCCGAAATCCCCGGGCATGATACAGTCATATTTTCACAGAACAGCACTTCAGAAGCCCTGCTCCTGCAGGAGCATCTGTATAAGATCCAGAAAGCCGGCGGCAAGATGCCCGATATTCCGGATCCGTACATATTCCTTTCCGTAAATACGGCTGACATTCTCCATATGGGAGGAGGAGCCGTGAAATACAGCAGCTGTCAGAATTCCGTCCCTGCGGAGCGCTGCCGCTGCGAGACCCGCGTCTTCGACAGCCGGGATCCCCTCATAGAGCCGGGATCCCGGTTTTCCATTTTCAGAAAATGGTTCGGCATCACTGGGACTGGCATCTGTGAGCACAAGCAGCAGATGGAGGTGATCTGAGGAGAGATCCTGTTCCCTGATCAGATAGTGCATGGCTTTAAGCGCCAGTGCATCCCGGTTCCACCCGCCTGCAAAATAGCGGAAAGCCTGCCGGCAGTCGCGTTCGGAAAATGACTTGATCCGGTTCAGCACCGTAAAACCGCGCAGGGAACGGAAGATGGTAAGCTCCACCGGCACATGCGCCCGTTCCAGGCTCTCTGCAAGAATATAAGCCTCTGATGCGATCCGTTCCTGGCTGTGCATGCGCGACTGCGAAGCATCCAGCAGGATGTGGACCCGGCAGGGGTTTTCTTCTGTCTCTCCGTCCCGCAGAAAGATTTTCGGGTCATTCAGAAGCTTTGCGCGATAGGCTTTTGACGCATTGAGGCTTCCCGTACGCGAAGGCTCGGGAAGATGCTTCATCATAGATGAGAACACAGTCTCAAGCTCGCCGGAAAGCTTTCGGATGCTCTCACTGATCAGCAGCTGATTGCTTTCATAATAGTGCAGATTGGACGCATACTGGGCAGCGGCGCGTCTGACCGTATCAGCCGCTTCACGGGCAAGCTTCGGATCCGTGGGTACGGCACCGGCCCCGCCTTCCTTTCCGGACTGTAAATGTCCTGCTTCGTCTTCCTTTCCCGGATGCAGATCTCCGGCAGCTGAGACAGTAAACCAGAGACGGCAGGCAGCATCATGCCCGCTGCAGACTTCCTGTTCCATGGCATGAAGTGCAGCTTCCGGAAGGGAGCATTCGCCGAAGCAGCTTCGGATATAAGCGAGGTCCCTTGCACGGCTGCTGCTGTCGGCAGGCGCCCTGCCTGCATCCTCCCAGCGCAGATGGATCCCGTCCTCCGTTTCCGCCAGTGCGCCGCCGTTTCTGATCAGCAGGACATCCGGCTTCAGTCTGCGGTTGGTATCCAGCTTACGGAACAGCGACTGGATTTTTCTGCCCAGGGCACCGCCGGAAGAAGCAGCATGCTCTTCGGCGGAAAAACGGAAGAATTCTTTCAGGATCCTGGACATTTCATCCAGAACGCCCCGGCTGTCCAGATCCCCGGAAAAGCGGAGCGCTTCTGCAAGGGCTTTTCCGCGCTGATTCATAAGCGGCAGAGGACGGCCTGTGACAAATGCCCAGCGGGCCTGCTGCTGGTCGTAGACGCGCATGCTCTGCAGCTGCATCTGCTGCCTTGACATTTGCTGCTGATCCCTGAAAAACTGCTCCCCGCGTTCCCGGCGGAGCCGAAGAAGGACCGGCCGTTCCCGGACTTCCTTTTCGAAGAGACAGTTTTCCAGTCCCAGCCACAGTAATTCGTCAAATTCCGCAGCTTCCCGGCAGCCCGAATAAAGACGGAAAAAGGATTCGAGTCCGGACGATCCGAGCCATTTATCCGCGAGCCCGATCATCATATTAAAATAGGAATCAGACGTCCCGTCAGAGCGGAATGCAAGGAAAGGCGGCTCAAAGTTGTAACGGCCCGCCGCATTCCAGATGATATTCAGCGCTCTTCTTGAGGCGTCCTGTCTGCTGTGACTGATCACTCGAATAATTCCTTTCGCCCAAGCTCTGCCGGGATCCTGGATTTAATGACATCCCGGATCAGTTCCTGTTCGTACTGATCAAAGCTCTTGTTTACGATACACATTTCCAAAGCGTCTCCGGCCCGGATCCCCTTTTGGATCAGGCCGATCGCATCAAGCATGCCGCGCAGATCCAGCGCGCGCTCGGAGATTTCCTGATGACCGGCTTTTTTGTCCAGTTCTTCAAATAGCAGGCAGAACTGTCCGGCCGGCTGCGGACGGATGCCCGGAAAGCTGCGGCTGAGCAGACGCTCAAGATCGGTTTTCGCGATGGACGGCATACTGAGGATCATGAAACGGGAGCTGAGGGCTTCGTTCAGATCCCTGGTTCCGGCATAGCCGTAGTTCATTGTGGCTATAAAGCGTGCGCCCGGATCCACGGTAATGCGGTCATATCCGGGTACTTCGATCACGCGGCGGAAATCCAGCGCGGAATGAAGGACAGCCAGAGCTTCGTTTTTTGCCATGTTGATCTCATCAAAAATGCAGAAGCCTCCATAGCCTGCGCTCAGCGCGACGGGACCCGGACGGAAGACGACCTTTTCCCCGTCATAGCTGTCAGTCCCGATCAGGGAAGCGGCATCCGTATTGATGTGGAAGGAAACGTTCCAGAGCGGCCTTTGGAAGACGGCAGCCAGATTCTCGGCAAGAACGTTCTTGCCGGTGGCCTTCGGTCCCGCAAGCAGCAGATTGCCGCCGGCAAGCAGCGCAGCCAGAGCCTTTTCCCAGATCTCACGGCCGTAATAAAGATATGCGGGCTCCGGGATCCTTTCGGCATAATCCCCGCCGGCAGGATGTTCGGTGCGGAAGGCGCTGACTTCCCCGAGCAGATCAGGGGAAATGCCTTCCTGTGTTAAAAAAGATAGCAGATCCATATGTGTGTTCCTTATATGTAACTGTTCGGCGCCATCGTGATGCCGGACAGTTACCCCTATATTGAAAATGTCAGCGGATCAGAGCGTGTCGCTGTATCCGCAAAGCAGATACATGGGCTTGATTGCCGTAATTTCGTCATATTCCTCCTGAGAGACCGTCACGTCAGAGGTGGCAGCCTTCAGGTCCGCCTTCAGGAGCTCTGCGGCTTCAGCGGCATTTTGAGCCCTGCCTTCCCGGATACTGCGGATCATGCGGGTCAGGGCAGCGGGATGGG
>JAFUAE010000070.1 GCA_017460845.1 Lachnospiraceae bacterium | reverse complement strand
TACTTTGTGGCGTATTTCATGATCGGAAAGTTCGGCTACGCTACGCCGGGCCGTCTGGGAAACTACATGGATGACGAAGGCAAGGAAGAGGCAGGCCCCGCTGCCGGCGCGGCAGGAAGCGCAGCGGGCGGGAACAGCCAGCCCGAGCGCATCATCGCCCTCCTCGGCGGACGGGAGAACATTGAATTTGTGGACGCCTGCATGACCAGACTCCGCGTGACCGTGAAGGATCTCTCCAAGGTGGCTGAACTTCCGGCGTGGAAGGCAGAGGGCGCCATGGGCCTTGTGAAGAAAGACAACGGCATTCAGGCAATTTACGGACCCAAGGCGGACGTGCTGAAATCGGATATTAACGATATCCTGTAACAATTCAGCACCCCGGAAAAAATGAGTGAAATATGAACGGGGAGCTTGCTCACCGGGCAGATTTTGCTCAATACGCAGAGGAAAGAACTATGAGACTGCTTACTATCAATATTCACAGCCACGGAAGTGACTTTGAACCGGAACTTTATCATCAGAAGATGAAGGCGCTGGCGGCATTTATGAAGGAAGAAGAGATCGATGCCGCGGCGATCCAGGAATGCAGTGAAGAGGAGGACAGGCCGGTGGTCTCCGGTCCCCTCCCCATGCATTGGGTTCCGGCCGGACCGGACTCCCGCGTCCGGGAGGATAACTGTGCGCTGGTCCTGGCGGAGGAACTTCAGGGCCTGCAGCAGGAGTACTGGTGGACCTGGACCGGAGCGAAGCTCGGGTACGGAAAATACAATGAGGGTCTGGCCATCTTCAGCCGCCGCCCTGTTACAGGCGCGGACAGTTTCTATATTTCCGGCGTCCGGGACTTTTCCAACTGGAAGACCCGGAAGGCGCTGGCGGCCTGCACCGCTGACGGGCCTGCCTTTTTGAGCGTCCACATGGGATGGTGGAATGATCCGGAGGAAAACTTCCGGGGGCAGATGGAACGGCTGCAGGAGGCACTCCGCGAAAGGAAACTTCGTCCGCAGGACGGTTCTGACAGTTTCCTTATGGGAGATTTCAACAGTCCCGCAGCGATCCGCGGAGAGGGAAGGGACATGGTCCTGGACCTCGGGTGGCAGGACAGTTATGAGGATGCCGAAATAAAAGACAGCGGCATCACCGTTCCGGGAAACATCGACGGATGGAGGGACGGTGAACATACGGGCATGCGCCTGGATTATATCTGGACCGCAAAAAGGCACAGGGTGCTTCAGTCAAAGGTGGTCCTGAACGGGATCAGCGGGCCGGTGCTTTCCGACCATTTCGGAGTTCTGGCAGAGATCGAATGAATAAAGGAGCAGACAACATGAGAGAAAGTGGAATGGATCGGAAAATGAGAAAAGAGGAAGGGAGCTGCCGTAGCAGTTCTCAGTCCGGAGTACCCGGAGGCGGAAGCAGCGGTCTGCAGGATGAAGCAGGCGGTCAGCCGGGTAGGAAAGAAAGCGAGGGGCAAATGTCCGAGGGAATGAAATGGTGGCAGAAAACGAATGTCTGCGAGATCTATATCAGAAGCTTCAACGATTCTGACGGAGACGGCATCGGAGATCTGAACGGAATCACTGAAAAGCTTGACTATTTGAAGGAGTTGGGAATCGGAGCCATCTGGCTTACTCCCTGTTACAAGTCCCCCCAGGCGGACAACGGCTATGACATAGTCGACTATTATGAGATCGATGAAACCATCGGGACCATGGAGGACATGGATCATCTGATTGCCGAGGCAGGAAAGAGGGGCATCCGCATTGTCATGGATCTCGTCTTCAACCACACCTCCGACCAAAACAGCTGGTTTCTGGAATCCGCGTCCGGGAAAGACAATCCAAAGAGCGACTGGTATATCTGGCGCGACGCCAGGCCCGACGGGAGCGAGCCGACAAACTGGCGGAACATTTTCGGCGGTTCCGCCTGGACCTGGTCAGAGACACGCGGTCAGTATTATCTTCACACATTCCTCAGCGAGCAGCCGGACCTCAACTGGGAGAACCCCGAGGTGCGGGAGAATCTTTACAACGTGGCAAACTTCTGGCTGGACAAGGGAGTCGGAGGCTTCAGGATGGACGCGGTCACTTATATCAAAAAACCCGCGTTGACAGACGGAGAACCCGATGGCCGCGACGGAAGGGCAGCGATCCACAAAATGACAGCCAATACAGAGGGCATCCTGGATTTCCTTCATGAATTCAAAGATCGGGTTCAGCGTGGAAGAGATATTTTCACCGTGGGTGAAGCAAACGGTGTCCGGGCGTCAGAGCTTTCCCAATGGGTCGGAGACGAGGGTGTTTTTGATATGGTCTTCGAATTCTCCCATATGCTGATCGACCTCAACAATGAGATCGACTGGTCCAGCCGCAGAAACTGGTCTCTTGCGGACCTGAAGAGGATTCTGGGTGACAGCCAGCGGAACACCGCTGAAAACGGCTGGTATCCGATTTTCTTTGAAAACCACGATCAGCCCCGGTGCATTGACCACTACTTTCCGTGGGTTTCCGACAGTGAAAACGGATCCGAAGAAAGTATGGCAGCAAAAGTGATCGGAACCCTCATGTTCACCCTGCGCGGGACCCCTTTTGTTTATCAGGGACAGGAGCTGGGCTTCCGCAATGTGACCTGGGACAATATCGACGACTATAACGATATTTCCACAAGAAGGCACTACCACTTCCTCATACACGAGGGCAGAACCGAGGAAGAGGCTCTGGAGGCAGTCCGTCATTTCAGCAGGGACAGTGCCAGAACCCCCATGCAGTGGACTGCGGAGGAAAACGCCGGTTTTACAACAGGAGAGCCCTGGCTTCCGGTAAACGATAATTACAGAACCTGCAACGCGGATTCGGAGGAAAAAGATCCGGATTCGGTCCTCTCCTGGTACCGCACAATGGCTGCTTTGAGGAACAGCCACGCTGAGCTGACTGAGGGAAGTTACGAGGAGATTTTAAATGAGAACGAGCAGATCTATGCCTTTGTCCGCAGGGGCAAGTCTGCTGAGGCGATCGTCCTGACGAATTTCTCCAGGGAGAAAGCTGAATTTGATGCCTCTGTCCTGGAGGGAGCGGAGCTGGTGATTTCCTCCGCAGGAAAAAGCGGAAACGGCGGCGTGGAAGGTGTGCTGGCGCCCCTGGAAGCGGCTGTTTATGAGAGAAAGCTTGATAAGTGACAGCGGCTTTTCCATATGACAATGAATTTTTTATATGTGCCGGCACCTGATAAGTGTAAGCGTGGTGTTTTCTTGCGCCAGTGGGTTTTATAAATGACAGTGGCTTTTTCATGTAAGCCTCTCTACGAATTCCGGGACAAGATTTTCCACGTGCACTACAAGGACATCAAGGTCTACTGGGACAAGCTCGCGGATGTCGGCGTTATGGCCTATCCTCTCGAGTATATGACTCCCAACCTTCCCGGTCTCGGCGATGTCGACTGGGGCAGATATGTTTCTGCGTTGACAGATATCGGATATGAGGGATACAGCGTCATTGAAGTCGAAGACAAGGCCTTCGAAGGCAGTCCGGAGGATGTGAAGAACTCTGTGATCCTGAGTGCCAGGTATCTGAGAAACTTTGTCATTTGATAAGTAATCCGGTGGAGGAGGATACATAATGAGAATATATGCGTTCGGCGTCGATATCGGCGGCACAACGATTAAGATGGGTCTGTTTACTACAGAGGGAGAACTTCTGGAAGACTGGGAAATCCCCACAAGAACCGAGAACGGTGGTTCTCATATCCTCAGCGATATTGCAGAGGCGGTGGAACAGAAACTGAAGGAAAAAGACTTATCCGGACTGGACATTGAAGGAATCGGCGTAGGAGTTCCCGGACCGGTAGGTCCCGACGGCACGGTTTTTAAATGTGTCAATCTCGGCTGGGATGTGTTCAATGTGGAACAAAGGCTCCATTCCCTGACCGGCTTTAAATGCAAGGCCGGCAATGACGCCAATGTGGCTGCACTTGGTGAAATGTGGCAGGGCGGCGGTAAAGGGCACAAAGATGTGGTCATGGTAACTCTTGGAACCGGCGTCGGCGGAGGGATCATCATCGGCGGCAGAATCCTGGCCGGAATCAATGGCGCAGCCGGTGAGATCGGACACATCCCGATGTATGACGATGATCCGGAGACCTGCGGCTGCGGCAAACGCGGCTGTCTCGAACAGTATGCCTCTGCAAACGGTATCGTGAAAATCACAAAGCGATACTTTGACGCACATCCGGACGCTGTTTCGACTCTGAAAGACATACCTGCTCTTACATCCAGAATCATTTTTGACGAGGCCCGCAAGGGAGATCAGACAGCACTTGAAATGGTCGGACAGGTTGGTTACCTTTTGGGGAAAGCTTTGGCAGGCATCGCATGTGTGGTGAATCCGGAAGTGTTCGTCATTGGCGGCGGCATGAGCAAGGCAGGAGATATCCTGATCGACAGTATCCGGAATGAATACAGAAGATTTGCCTTCCATGCTTCCCGTGAGACAGAGTTCAAACTGGCAGAGCTCGGAAACCGTGCCGGTATTTACGGCGGGGTGAGAATGATTCTCGAGTGAGAATCTTGAGCCGGAGCGGTACACTGCATCCGGCGCTGAAGCCATCGAATGATACTATAATAACCTTCACTTATCCTGAATAATAATCCTGAATAATAACAGCAAAAACTGCCCGGCACATTTTCCATGTGCCGGGCAGAGCTGTTTCAGGCAGAGCTGTCTCCGCTCTATGATTTGCATATTTAAATCCTG
>JAFUAE010000069.1 GCA_017460845.1 Lachnospiraceae bacterium | reverse complement strand
GCTGTCGCCTTAAGGACCTGAGTGTTCTCGAGGAATATCCTGTCAGCGAACAGTATGCAGGAATGATTCAGCTCCAGCCCGTTGGGCAGGAGTATTATATTACCGTGTCTACGGATCTGTTCGGGAGCCAGGACAAGGCGACGATGATCAGGACAAAGGACCTTTCAGAGCTTGCAGAAGGCACCTGCGAGGACATTTATGCCGATTACTTTGCCGGCGGCGGAACGCCCTATTATATGGGCAGTATTGACGATCGCTGGTATCTGACGGAGCATCGACTCCCGGATCATTCCCTCTGGCAGTTCCGGATCGCAGAGGGGCAGATCACGGATGTGCAGTCGCTCCTTCCGTGATCCTGCACGTGCGGGCACGGCAGTCTTTTCTGATACTGTGGCCAAAAGATAGAAAAGCCTGCTCATGCAAGCATGACAGCCTTTTCTGCCTTTTGGCCTTGGCATCATTATTTTCAAAAATTCTGTCTTTTAAAAAAGGAATCCAGTGATTTTCGCAGAAAAATATATATGTAGCGTCGTAATTGCTGCCGCTGTTTTCAGCATACGTGCAGTTACGGGACGAACGCTGCTGCAGGCATTCACTGCGCCGGAACTTTCATTACAGGATGACCGGCGCTTTGGTTCTTGTGGAGATTACCATGATGCTGATCCGGGAGCAATTGGAACAACGCGAAAAAGAGATCCTGGCGCCGTGGGCGAGTCTTTCCGTGAATACAAGGGGACGAGCAAGACAAGAGGCGCAGGATGACCTCCGGCCTGTCTTTCAGAGAGACAGGGACCGCATTCTGCACAGCAAATCCTTCCGGAGGCTTAAAGACAAAACGCAGGTCTTTGTCACGCCCGATGGAGATCATTACCGGACCAGGATGACCCATACGCTGGAGGTCTCCCAGAATGCCAGGACCATAGCAAAAGCCCTTCGGCTGAATGAAGACCTGACGGAAGCCATCGCGCTCGGTCATGACCTGGGACACACTCCTTTTGGTCATGCCGGCGAGAGAGTGCTGGACCGGCTTTGCCCGGAGGGGTTTGACCACGCGCAGCAGAGCGTACGCCTTGTTAAATATCTGGAAAAGGACGGACAGGGACTGAATCTTACCTGGGAGGTCCTGGACGGTTTTGCCAATCACCAGACAAAGGGGGATCCCGCAACGCTGGAGGGCAGGATCGTGAGATTCTCCGACAAGATAGCCTATTTCCACCACGATATGGACGACGCGATCCGCGGAGGGATCCTGACAAACGATGACGTTCCGGCTGAGGTGGCGGAAGTCTTGGGCAGGACCCAGGAGCAGAGGCTCGATACTTTCGTCCATGACATCATCACGACTTCCTATGGAAAACCGGTCGTGGAAATGTCAGCCACGGTTGCGGAGGCCATGAAGCAGTACCGCAGTTTTATGTTTGAGAGGGTCTATACGAATCCGAAGGCCAAGGGCGAAGAGAAAAAAGCAGAGGGCGTCGTCGAGGCGCTCTACGAGTATTATCTCAAGCACCTGGAACTTCTCCCCGGATATCTTAAAAAACGCATTGAGCTGGGCGATACCAGAGAGCGGGTCGTCTGTGACCACATCAGTGCCATGACAGACCGTTTTGCTATCGCCAGGTACGAAGAGATCTATGTGCCGAGGTCGTGGCAGTAAATTATTATAAATATCGATCGTTACTATTACTAGATTGTTACTATTTCGGTCCTTCCACCTGCATTCGCAAAACACGCGCTGCGCTTGTCAAACATTTGCTTCGCAAATGCATTTTGCTCATTGGGTGGAGGTTCCTGCTTCGCAGTCACATTATGACAGGAGTCACCGCCTTATGTGCAAGCACAACGCCAGTGACTTCCTGCCATAATGGACCGTGAATAGTAACAGAGGTTAAAAATGTATTATCCTCAGGAAATTGTCGATCAGGTGCTCGCGGCAAATGACATTGTCGATGTCGTGGGCCAGTATGTATCGCTGAAAAAAAGCGGCGCAAACCACTTCGGCCTGTGTCCGTTTCATAGTGAAAAGTCACCTTCTTTCTCTGTCTCGCAATCCAAGCAGATCTTTCACTGCTTCGGATGCGGCGAGGGAGGGAATGCTGTCACTTTTCTCATGAAATACGAGAATGCGACGTTTCAGGAGGCGCTTAAGAGTCTTGCAGACCGCGCCGGGATCCGCCTGCCGGAGGAAAATTACACCGAGCAGGCCAGGGAGCGGGCCAAAGAGAGGGAAGAGCTCCTTAAGATCAACAAGGAAGCGGCAACCTATTATTACAAGATGCTTCGCTCCCCCAAGGGAAAAGCCGGCCTTGCGTATTTTGAAGAGAGACAGTTGAGCCAACAGACCATGAATGCTTTTGGGCTGGGCTACGCGGACGGTTCCAGGAGCGATCTGGTCGCACATTTGAGGAAGCTTGGATTCGCGGATGACCTGATCCTGGCATCGGGCGTCGATGCCTACGATGAGAAGCGCGGCCTCCATGATAATTTTTTCAACCGAGTTATGTATCCGATCATGGACGCATCGAATAAGGTGATCGGATTTGG
>JAFUAE010000068.1 GCA_017460845.1 Lachnospiraceae bacterium | reverse complement strand
TGGGAAACGATGCCTTCAGCTGATAGTCTTCCGATTCCCTGATCGTATTCTCGAAAACCTCGCGCACCATTTTATAGTCTTCTGCGATAACGACTTTGTAGCTCATGCTCTCCTCCGGATGCGTATTCTGCAAACTTTTTCGCGTATTGTATTTATTCCTTCTTAATATATTAGGCCGCCGGAACCGTTTCCTGCTGCAGCTGTCACATTCACCGCTCTCAGTCTGTTTCCTTCTGCTTCGGCAGCGTCAGGATCAGTTCAAAATACGGCGACGACTTCACCGCCATCGTTCCGCCGGCTGCCTCGACCTCTCTGCGGAGATTGGAAAGTCCGCCCTTTTCCCGGATCTCTCCCTCCGGAGGCCTGCCGTCGTTGGTAAATCTCATCGTATACATCCCGGGCGTTTCCGTGATGCGGATCAGCACGCGGCTCCCTCCGGCATGCCGCAGGACATTGATGATATGCGCCGAGATCGCCGCATCCGTGACCGTCATCAGATGCTCTTCCGTCGGAAGCTTTCCCTCGATCGTCAGGTCGATCCCGAGCTTTTCCGCCTGTTTTCCGATCACATAGTACGGCAGCTGCCAGTCCTCGGGTCCCTCATGCTGCAAATGTCTCAGGTTGTCATTCCACACCTTCAGCATTTCCGTCCTGTCCACGGAATCCGGAGCCAGCAGATAGCGTCTTGCATACAGCAGACTTTGTCCGAGATTGTCATGCAATGCGGTTTTGATCTGCAGGAGCTCCCGGCTCATTGTGACATATTCGATTGTACCGATCAGCGCCTTCAGGCGGCTGTTCTGGATCTTTGCCTCCCGCTGCTTTTCCTCCAGTTCCCTGGTCAGGCGGTATTCCTCGGTCACATCCACTGCGATCAGTTCATAAAACAGGCCGTCTTCGGTCCGGATCTCATCTCTCCAGAAGCTGAAGACACTGCCGTCGCCCAGTCTCAGGATCGGGTAATCCCCGTCGTCGATGGCGCCGGACAGTTTTCCGCTTTTCAGCAATTGCCAGAATTCCTCTGCGTCCGCCACAGAGTCACCGGTCAGAAGCTTCGAGATCCTGTCCATCGTCTGGTTGACAAGCTTCGGAAGGCCGCTCGGATATGAATAGCAGCAGCCGACCGGAAGCAGGTCAAAGCCTTCCTTGACAGATGCCGAAGAGATATGCAGCCTTCTCCAGATGCCGATCTGCACCTGCTGCCACACTGCGGCCAGCATGAGGGCCAGCAGGATCCACGGCGCACTGCGGATCACGGCTGGCCGGGCGGATATCAGGTACAGACCTGCCGCCCTGAGCCCTCCAATGCGGAAAATGATGGACATATTTTCCAGCTGTCCCCCTGCAGCATACGAGTTCAGAGCCTCATAGAGCAGGTATGCAATGAAACCAAGCCCGGCCGTCAGCATTTTCAGACTGAGCTTTCTTCCAAGCTGTATATAACGAAGAACGTTATAGATATACATCATGATCACGACCGTATTCCAGATCAGCAGGAGCCCGATGATGCGGGCCTCCGTCAGGACCGGCGCGTTCATTGTGCGGCCTCCCCGGCGTTCAGCCGGATATATGCCGTGTCATCCTCATACCGGAGAGACAGGGATGCCCGCAGCTTCCGGATCTCGTCCTGCTTCCAGTCCGCGGAGATCGGAAGTCCCGGGCTGTCCAGGCTGATCAGCATTTCGAAATGATTCCTTGCCCGGATCTCAACGCTCATTGCATAAAAGGCCGGATATGCGGTCTCCAGCACTCTTTCAAAAAGCTCGTAGGCAAGGATCAGCAGCTCTCCGGGCAGGATCATCATGCCCTCATCCACGACATCACAGCTGCAGCCCGAAAGCCGCAGATATTCCATAGACTCCCGGATAGACAGGCTCAGTTCTTCGGAGGAAACATTTTTCTTTTCATCCGCGAGCAGCATCAGATTTCCGCAGCGCTTGATATAAGCTCCCAGAATGGTTGCGTAGAGGATCCTCTCCCTGAATTTCTCCTCCTCAAGCTCCGGCGCCTCCTTCAGGATGGCCCGGAGCAGCTTCGTCTGGTCCCTTACCGTATCCGCAATTTTATCGTAGAGGCGGTTTTTTGTCTCATAACGGATCCGTTCCTCCCGGATCTCCTGTTCCTGCCGGATCAGCTCATTTTCATCCTCGATTTCTTCGGTCGCAGAGCGGATCTCATCGTTCAGTCTTTCGATGGCGCTGTAATCCTCCGTCCATACGATCACCCCGCCCGGCACTGCCTTTTTGCGGATATAGTCCTGATCCTCCTCCGTAAATGTACGGTAACGCCCGGAGACATACACCTCCGTGCCGGAGGAATCCAGGATCACGGCATTCATGTTGGATCTGCAGAACAGGCCTTCATATCCGGAGTTGGAAGAGATCAGTCCGATCTCGATCATGCTTTCAAAGATCGAGATATACATGAAGCAGATGACTTCCTGGATCTGGAAGAGCTTAAACCCGCCGATCTGCGGAGATCCTCCTTCAATGGTATACCACACAATGAGAGCTGCACCTGCCAGCATCAGGACAACAGGGATATGCGAATGCTCCAGTCCCGGGGAACGGCGTCCTGCATGAATCAATAGCGCGACTGCAGCTGCGCCCAGCGCAGCCGCCCAGATCACAACAGCGATGTACAGCGGCCCGTGATGGTAGGGCTCGGGCTCGATACCGCCCCCGATCAGCAGCAGTTCATGCAGCGGGTTCGTAAAAATGAGAACACAAAGGAAGCCCTGCGCAGTCCATAATGCTTTCCGGAGCGTCTGAAACTCGGCCCTGTCTTCGAACCCCGCTGCGTATATTGCGGTGAAGAATGCTGTCAGCGGCAGCAGTGTATATGGCAGATAATAAGCAAGCCGTATATATTTATCCAACAGCAGATCCCCCGGGAAGAAGGAATACCGCATCTGCCTGATGACAAAAAACAGGCACATGATGCCCGAAGCCAGGATCAGCATAGCCCGTACCTTCGGCTGATTGACCCTGCGGTGGATCGAGAGCGCCCAGGCAATCACGATCCCGATAAACATCAGGGTCCCTGTGCCGTAAATGAGGAAAAGCTTCTCCGGCACCGCCTGAAAGATCAGCGCCAGAAGAAACATCAGAAGAAATTCCGCGATATGCTTTTTTTGTGTAATGCTGTAGGCTTCCATATATTGCAAGTATACTCCGCCGGTTTTGCCCGGGCAACGTTCCAAGGTCGATGCAGTAAAACATTAAAATTTCATAAAAATTAGCACTCACCTATTGAAAGTGCTAACAATTCTGGTATACTTTAGTGTGCATTTTCCTACTAAGTCACTGACAAGGAGGTATTTCAAGCAATGTTAGTTGTACCTGTTTATAATATGGTCCTGACCCCGGATGCTTCGATCTATTTCCAGACCGAACAGCTGAAACGTAATTCCGGAGGCAAGGGCATCACGGAAAAAGAAAAGATCATCCTGATCGTAGCAAAAGAGAATCAGAAGAGCGGGGAGCTTACTGCGGACAGCTTCTATCCGATCGGCGTGGCCGGCATCATTTCCGAAATCAATCAGCAGGGATATGCCGTTGTCCGCACCCAGTACCGCGTCAACCTGCTCGACATCTGGATCGAGTCTGACCACACGATCCAGCTCACTGTCTCCCGCCGCAATGACATCGATGACCTCGATGCGGAGGTGGAAGCGGAGAAGACCAAGAATATCAAGCAGGAAATGCGTGACTTCGCTGCCGGTTTTGAATGGGCTGATTCGGCAGATTATTATATGGAGCAGATCAATAACCTCGGTGCGGCGATCTGCGCCCTGTCTCCGTGGCTTAAGATCAGCAACGAGGAGCGCTATGGGATCCTGGCGGAAGACAGCCGCGCAAAACGTGCGGAAATGATCGAAAAGATCCTCTACGATTTTCTGGAGGTCGGTCGTATCACCAATGAAGCTGTAAGTTCCCAGCAGAAGGAATACCAGCAGATGTACCGTGAATCCGCGATCAAGCGCCAGATCGAGCATCTCCAGAAGGAGCTTGACGAGATGCACCCGGAAAATGTCACTGACCTGCAGAAATTTGCCCAGAAGATTGCCGATTCCGGCATGAATGAGACAGCCCGCAAGGAAGCGGAAAAGGTGCTCAACCGTCTGAAGCAGGAAGGCAAGCAGAGTGCGGAATCCGGCATGCTCTTTGATTATCTGGATTTTGTGACGGGGCTTTCCTGGAAGAAGGAAGAAGCGGAGCAAATTGACCTGGATGAGGCCAGACGCATTCTGGACGAAGATCATTACGGCCTTAAGAAGGTCAAAGACCGTATTATTCAGCAGATCGCCGTCATGAACCTGAAGAAGCAGCAGTCCGGTTCGATCCTGCTCTTTGTCGGCGCCCCCGGCACAGGCAAGACCAGTATCGGCAAAAGCATTGCCAGAGCACTCGGCAGGGAATATGTCCGCGTCAGCCTCGGGGGCGTGCATGATGAATCCGATATCCGCGGTCACCGCCGCACCTATATCGGCGCAATGCCAGGCCGCATTATGGACGGCATTCACAAAAGCGGCGTTACCAACCCGGTCATGGTTCTCGATGAGGTCGATAAGCTCTCCGACTCCTACAACGGAAGTCCGGCGAGTGCGCTGCTCGAGGTCCTCGACCCTGAACAGAACAATACATTTACGGACCACTATATGAATGTGCCTTACGACCTGTCAGACGTGATGTTTATCTGTACGGCAAATACCACGGACACGATTCCGGAGCCGCTGCTCAACCGTATGGAGGTCATCCAGTTCACCGGCTATACGCCGCTTGAAAAGCTGCAGATCGCAAAGCGGCATCTCGTGCCGAAATCCATGGAGACCATGGGCATCTCCGCGGCGCAGATGCAGGTGGAGGATGCGGCGCTTGAGACGCTGATCTCGGACTATACGATGGAAGCCGGCGTACGGGGACTCCGCAAGCATATCGATACACTCTGCAGGATCCTGGCCGTTAAGATTTCCTCTCATCCGGAAGAATCGATCACTGTGACGCCGGATGTGGTCCGTACGGAAATGGATGCAAGGCCGATCCGGCATAACGAAGTATTGCCTGAGCCAAAGGCCGGCGTTGTGACGGGGCTTGCCTGGACGCCTGTCGGCGGTGAGATCCTCTATATAGAGACAATGTTCACAAAGGGCAAGGGAGAGCTCACGATTACAGGACAGCTCGGCGATGTGATGAAGGAATCCGCGCTGATTGCAATCAGTCTGGTCAAATCACTGTTCCCTGATAAGGCAAAGTTCTTCGAAGAACACAACCTGCATATTCATGTACCTGCAGGCGCAGTCCCGAAGGACGGGCCTTCAGCGGGCGTGACCCTGACTACGGCGCTGGCTTCCCTGCTGACCGGACGCGTTGTGGATACGCACATTGCTATGACCGGCGAAGTCTCGCTGCGCGGCGCGGTTACGGCGATCGGAGGTCTTCCGGAGAAACTGATGGCGGCGGAACGTGCAGGCGTGACAAAGGTATTTATTCCTCAGGCCAACGAGTTTGACCTGAAGGATGTCGCAAAAGAAGTTCTTGAAAAGATCGAGATCGTCCCGGTCAGCTCTGTTGCAGAGCTGTTAACAGCCGTCGGGGTCATGGAAAAGAAGCTGCTGAAGGCATAAGCTGCAGCGGTGCATATTACAAACATAGTAAAACAGCAGCGGTTCCGGTCCACATGCCGGTCCGCTGCTGCGTTTTATTATTAAATGAAATCTGATCTTTAACAGTTATCTTATTTCTGCTCGAGCATAGCTTTCAGTACGGCAATTTCCTCCTGTTGCTCCTAAAGCTCACTCCATTTCCGCAGTTTAAACAGTTATTACTCCTGCGCGTCACCGTCCGGGCCGAGTGTAATGCCGTCAACTATCGTGTCGTGCAGCATGGCGCCGCTTTCCGGATCGAGATAATACTTAAGGCCGCCGATCTCCTGCCAGCCGGTCAGCATCATGCCATTCTCATCAAAATAATAGTATTCGCCCTTAAACCCTGCAGCAGCTTTTTGGGAAACATCCGGGCAGTAGCGGTTTTCCGGATCTATTTCGATCCATCCGACTACATGATCGCCGTTTGCCAGTTCATATTTCTTTCCGCCATCCGTATTGAGCCATTTTCCATCGAAAACAATGCCTGTCAGATCTGCCAATGTTTCCGCCGCTTCTTCCTGAGCAGCAGATGCAGAGCTCTCTGCCAATGTCTCAGGCGCAGATCCTTCCGCAGAGGAATCGCCGATTTCTGTGATATCCGCCGTTTCGCTGTTCTCCGGTGCCCCAGCACCTTCCGCAGTTGCCGCATTCTCTGCGGTTTCTGTTATTTCGGCAGCTTCCGCCGTACTTTCCGCTCCTGCAGTATCGGTTCCGCCGATACTCGGCTCCATGTCGAGATGTCCTGTCGTCTGTTCCGGATGGACCGTAAAATCAGCCGGATTTCTCCTGTGTCCTACGATGTGCCAGACTGAATAGCCGATCGTAATGAGCGCCAGAAGCATTGCAAGTCCGATGATGACCGGAACGATACCATGCTTCTTTTCAGCAGGTTGCTGCGCCAATTCTTCCGTCGGTTCCTCTGCGGATCGCTCCGCATATTCCTCGGCAGATCCTTCCTTCTGGTCCTCGGAGTACTCCGGATATCCGGGTTCTGCCTCTTCTTCGGGTTCCGATTCAGGTCCGTATTCCGCTTCATCTGCCGGTTCAAGGTCGGGCCATGCAGGCTCTGCGGCATCTGCCGGATTAAGTTCCGCTTCTGCCTCGTCTGTTGATTTTGTTTCAGGCTCAGGCTCACCTTCTGGCAAAGACTCAGCATTATCTTCAATTTCAGGGATGCTTTCCGGTTCCGGATCTAAAACTCCGCTCTCCGGCTCCGCATCTGGAACTGCAGTTTTCGGTTCCGCAGCTGCTGCCGGTATCTCCTCTGGAATTATCCTTTCTGCCGCATTCTCCGGTTCCGGATTTAAAGCCACCGCCGCAGCTGCCACTGATTGTTTTGTTTCTGCAGCTTCTTCGGCGACCGGATCCGAATCTGACCCGTTCATCAGATCCTCTGTCTTCGGGGCGGCAACCCCGTAATTCGGCACCACATGCTTCGCGCCGCACCTGGTGCAGTACGCCGTAAACTGACCATTCTTTATTACAATCGGATTCCCGCATTCTCTGCAATTGATCCTGATCATATGAATATGACTCCTCTGATTGACTATGGAATTACTATGAGTATGCGTAATGACAGCGCAGCTGTCACGAAGCTATTTATAAGTATAACACTTTTACATGACATAGAAAATGAAAGGAAACACTCAGAACCCGAAATACAGGTCGATGCCTCTCACCAGCCCGTCTGCCTGACGGCTGAGTACCGCTTCGCTGTGATCGGAACACTGGTTGCCAAGTTCAATATCGACCGACGGCACGGAACTGTAGGTCGTCTGCGTCAGGTCCATATCCATACGGCCTTCTCCCATGATCTTACACCCGGTTTCGGAAAGACCGCTGATCAGGGAATCGCCGAGCCGCTCACTCTCCTGCCAGATCGCGGCGACATTATCAAAATGTTTGATGCCGTCCGGAACCGACATAAAATAGCAGCCCTTGTCATAATTCAGACCGTCGCCGTCCCAATGAATGGCTATGTGACAATCCGCCGTATTATTGCAGATTACCGTACGGGCAACATTATCCAGCTGCACATCATCCTCTTCGCGGATCATCAGCACATCGTAGCCTGCTGCCAGCAGCTTTTCTTTCAATATCCTTGCCTCAGCCAGCGTCACTTTCCTCTCCGCTGTGCCGTCGTTAAAATTCATGCCTGAAGAAACCGCTGTTGCAGAAGTACTGCCCGCTGCAGTCGAACCGCCCGTCACCTTGGGACTTCCGTCCGGATGGCAGAGCGTTTTCACATTTGCGCCGCCCTCCGTGCCATGACCGGCATTGACGCCGATAATGATATTTTTCCGGTCGGCTGCCGCTGTATACATCACCGCATGCCCGGAATTGATTTTGGAAAATTCCGCATATCTCCAGGCATCGCTCAGGTAGACTGCCTGACCGTTGGCGTAGCCGTTTTTCGTTCTCAGATGCGCCTGCCAGTCCGGATCATCCGTCAGATAGTCGCGGCTGATATATGCGAGTTCCCCCTCATAATATACTTCCGTCCAGGTGTCGTCCGCCTCGGTGATCACGGAAACCTCCGTGCCCGGCGGCAGCATTGCCAGAATTCCGGCCGAGGTGCTGGGCTGGCGCCTGACGTTGACATTGCTGATCGTATATTCCGTACCTGTCACCATCAGGGAATAGTCCGGTCTTGTCTCTTCTGTTTCCGGAACCCGGGCGGTCGTTTCGATCTCAGCCGCACCGGTGTCTTTGCTATTCTTTCCGGTCCGGATCTCTGCGATCAGTTCCTCTTCACCTTCCGACCCGGCCGGGGTCTCTCCCGCTTCCGGTGTATCGGAGCCGGCATCCGCCGAAATTTCCTTCCCCTTATCCGAATGCGTATTCTCGATAATGATATCCTGCCCGCATCCGCAAAACAGCAGCACCGCGCTCATTGCAGCTGCAAATGCTGCCAGTCCTGTTTTTCCTGTCTTCTTTGTTATTTTTGGTTTTTCTGCTCTCTTTGTTTTCTCTATTGTCTCCGTCTTTTCTGCCTTCTCTATCTTGTCTTTTGTCTCTATTGTCTCTGTCTTTTCTGATGCTTCTGTTTTCTCCGGAACCCTTCTGTTTCCGTAATTCATAATTGATGATGTCCTCTCTGCTTAGTATTTATATTTGAATGATTTTGAAAATGCCGGGTTATAAATAAATGAGTGCAAGGCGATCTATAGGCATGGTTTTCTTGTTAAGGAGTCATTTTTTGTGAAACTCTCATTTTTATAGGTATAGCCTTCATATAAATTCTTCAGCACATTCATTTTTATTGGTATGGTCTACCTATAAATTCTGTCGTAAATTCACATTTATAGGAATGGCATGTTGATAAATCAGGCCCTTATGCATTACTTATAGGACGCGTCCTCGAAATCTTGGTTATAAAAATGAACGCAGGATCAATCTTATAGGACAGGTCCGGAATTCAATCTGAACACCGCCTTTAAAAAGTCGTCAGATCGTAATTTCAACTTATTTCTAAAATCCAGTCTTTGATTTCCTGCTCCGCGTAAGCCGCGTAGTCCTTTGTGCCGCCTCCGGCCTTTTCATCAACATCCATCCGGTAGTACTTCCCACCGCAGGAGAAAAGCACTCCTTTCGGAACTGCCGGTTCACCGGCCGCGCCCACCTGTTCAAAAAGGAACATACGGATCTCCACAGCTTTTCCGTCAGAAGTTTCCGCTTCAAATGTCTCTTGCTTTTTTGTAATGCTGCCCGGTGCATTTTGCATGGTCCCTATAGCGGTTTCCATCGTCAGCTGCTTCCAGGCATCTCCGCTGATCTCAGTAATCGTGACGGAACCTGCCCCGTTCCGGCCGGCCTCAGCCGTTCCGGATGCTTTAGCCGGTGCTGCTGTAGCTGCAGAGGTCTCTGCGTTGCCAGCAGCCTTGTCATAAGCTTCTGCTTCCATGACAGCTTCATTTCGGTTCTCCGTACCGGTATCTGCCGGGGCTTCCTTCATCATGATTTTAGCTTCCCGGATTGTCTCGGGCGCCGCATCCATTGCGTTGTCCGCGGCATATCCCATTCCCGCCTCCGCGGCATACCCCATAGCTTCCTCTTCGTCATATTCCATGGCGGCCTGTGTGGGCGCCGGCGCTTGTGCTTCAGTCGGGACCGCCGGGGCCGAATTTGCTGCTGCCGAACCTGCTGCCGAACCCGCTGCCGGTGCCGCCGCCGCGGCAGGAGCTTCCGCTGCCGATGCACCCGCTGCTGTAACACCTGCCGCTGCCGATGCACCTGATACATCCACTGTACCTGTAACTGAACCGCCTGTTGCGGCCGATGGGCCCGAGATGGCATGCGCACCTGCTGCCGCGGTTTCCAAAATAGTTTCTTCTGCAGCACCCGCTATTTCCACCGGTGCAGCAGCTTCCATCACAATGGCGCTTCCCTTTGGCGTCATAAATGTCCGGACGTAGAACGTTCCTGCCAGCAGTACAATAACTGCCGCAGCTGCAGAAGCGATCCGTCTGCTGCCAAGCCTGCGGAGCAGGGTGCGGCTCACCTTGCCGTCATGCATTTCACCCCGGTCGATGCTGCCGCTGCTTTCCGCCTCAGTAAGGTTGCTGCCGTTATTTCCGGCTCCTGCATGACCAACCGTTCCGGCGCCGGCGTTTTCAGAAATCCGGGCTTCGGACTGAACGATCCCGCTGCCGGAATCTGCGGCAGTCCGCGCACCAGACAGGTCAAGGGCTTCCTCCTGCGCGATGATGCTGTCAGCATCCGCGATCATTCCCGCGATCTTCGCCTTAAATGCCTCCGGCACCTCTGTCTGCTCCGCTTCGGCCAGTTCTGTCCTGATGCGGGTTTCTGCTTCTTCAGAAAGGGCGTCCATCAAAAGAGATTCAAACGCATCATCCATATTCAGTTCCTGATTCCATTCGCGGCTCAGTCTTTCAAGATCACTGCCGTCCTTTTTCATCTCTCTGCGAACCTCCTTTCCTATAATAAATACGTTTCTGCTTAAGAAATTCTTTCACCATTTTTTTTAAAATGCTGATTTCATCTCTTTAAGCTGCAGGTTCTGTTTACTTCAGGGAATCAGCATTTCCCGCGCCTATGGTTCATCCATCCGCTCCTTTAAGAGCTTCCGGGCCCTTGTCAGCCTGATGTTGACCGTATTTTCCGATATCCCGAGTAGCCTGCCCGTTTCCGCGGCGCTGAAACCGTTGAGGCACCTGAGTTCGAGCACCTCCCGATAGTTTTCCGGCAATCCCCGGATCAGCCCGGCCAGCCTGTCTACGGCTTCCTTCTGCTGCACCTGCTCGTACGGTCCGTCCGGCGGCCCGGATCCGAAGCCTCCCATCCCTCCGGGCGAAGTCCCCGCAGCGCCCGGCAAAGCATCGGCGCCATTGTCATTTTCCGCGCCGTACACCTCTTCGACCGGCACCAGCTTTGCGTTTTTTCTGTAAATGTCAATGGCTGCATTTCTTGCAATGGTCCCGCAGAGCGCCGCCACCCTGAGTTCGGTCACGTCATCGATCCGGTCTATGTTTTTGATGATCCTGAGAAAGGCTTCCTGACAGGCATCCTCCGCTTCCGGGGCATGCGAAACAACACTATATGCCCGCTTCAGCATGAGCTTCATATAGTGGTCCGCAATGTAATTCAGTTTTTCCTGTCTTGTCATGCCCATTTATTGTTCATTTTAGCATTCTTCCCATAAATCCTCAATGGCAGCGCGCTCTCTGTCTCTTAGACGGAACAAAACATGTTACTGTTCCGCCAGCCGGCTGAACAGAACCGGTATGTCTTTGCGGAAACGATCCTTTCCATGGATTAACCTTGTTTCATTCCCTGAACTCATGGTATAATCGCGGTGATAAGCTCCTGTGAGCTGATGAATACCTGTGTACACCATATTTTGAAAGGATCTGTATGGAAACAAATCATATTTATGTCAATGACGACGAGAGCCGCATCGGACTTGTACTCGCCGAGGCGGACCATTTCGCCGAGTACCAGAAGCTCTCTCCAAGGAATGCGCGCCGCCTGAGACTGCTCTCCGAAGAGCTGATCGGACTGATCCGCGGAATTGCCGGAGATTACACGGCACTGTTCTGGATCGAGGGAGATGAAACCCGCTGCAGCCTTCATCTTTCCGCAAAGACCGAGATGAGCCTCGAAAAACGTGAAGAACTGATCGCCGCATCGACGAGCGGAAAAAATGCTGCGGCTGTCGGTATTGTCGGAAAACTGCGCAGCTTGATCGAAATCGGTATGCAGAGTCTGGAGGATACCTCCCGGATCGAAGCGGAAATGGGAATGCCTTCTATGTTTTATGATTTCGGTACGGATCCCAATCCGATCATGACCGATGTAGTGACCTGGTCTCTTTCCCAGTACCGTGAAAACATTAATGAGCAGCACGAGCTGGGCGAGTTGGATGAAGAGGTCTGGGACGAGCTCGAAAAATCCGTACTTGCCAATCTGGCAGACGAAGTCAAGGTCGGCGTACGCAAGAATCAGGTCGATATCATCGTTGACAAAATTTTTGCTTAAGTTATGATAAATAAAGGCAGATATGCTTCTGCCGGGAAGCCGGAAAAAGTCCGCTTGCCACACCCCTAAGGGGCCGCACCATATAATAACTGTCATCGCTAAGCGAGCACGTATACATGAAAACAGCGTTCGAGCTGCGTCTCCGACTTGCTCTCACTGGTTTTCATAGTAAGGAGATTTACAATGCAGATAGAGAAGATAAAAGATGGAAATAATTTAACAATTGCACTTGAAGGCAGACTTGACACCATGACTTCCCCGGAGCTCGAGGCAGCGCTTGACGGGGCATTCGCAGGTCTTGAGACACTTGTTTTTGATCTGGCTAAACTGGATTATATTTCTTCCGCAGGCCTGAGAGTTCTTCTTTCCAGCCAGAAGAAAATGACTGCCGCTTCCGGCAAAATGATCGTTAAGAATGTCTCCGAAGAGATCATGGAGATTTTTGACGTCACCGGATTCGCTGACATCCTGACAATAGAGTAACTGTTCAGGACCATTCGGGAACTGAACAGGCTGCGAAAAATTATAACCCGAATATTGAAACTTACAAAATAACTCCCTGCCGGTTTCGCGCCGCGCAGGGAGTTTTTTCGTATTGTTTTATAAGACAGGATCTTTGTTTTGCTTAAACAACCAGCCCTGGCTGCTTATCATGCACATTTACTTCCACGGGAAGGTAATCAGGCCGTAGACGTAAATGATGAGGATCACAACCGGAACCACATACATGAAGATCGGTTTCATCCACTGCTGAATCTTGATGCCCTTTCCGGTATTGGCTTCCTCGATAAAATTATCCCAGCCCCAGCCAAGCTTCAGACTGCAGAAAAGTGCGAGCGTCAGGGAGCCGATCGGCAGCGCATTGGTCGAAACGATGAAATCCCAGAAATCAAGCCATGCAGAACCTTCCGCAAACGGCTGGAAATGCAGCACGCTGTATCCAAGCGCTGTTGTCAGCGCCAGTACGAATACCACGACCCCGCAGATCAGGCTGCCCTTCGGACGGCTCCATCCGGTCAGCTCACGCACCATTGCGAGAATGTTCTCGCAGACTGCAAGCACAGTCGACATTGCCGCAAAGGACATAAACAGGAAGAACATGGTGCCCCACCAGCGTCCGCCTTCCATATCGTTGAATACCGCTGCCATCGTATCAAACAGCAGGCTCGGTCCGGCATTGACCTCAAGACCGTAGGTAAAGCAGGCCGGGAATATGATCAGGCCGGCAACGACTGCAACCAGAGTGTCCAGAAGGATAACATTGATTGATTCTCCCATCAGGGCGTGCGTCTTCCCGATATAGCTGCCGAAGATTGCCATGCTTCCGATACCGAGAGACAGCGTAAAGAAAGCCTGATTCATGGCGGAGACAATAACTCTGCCGTTGATCTTGGAAAAATCCGGTACCAGATAGAATGCAAGTCCTTCCTTCGCACCGGGAAGCAGCATGCTTCTGCCGGCAAGCACAAGCATCAGCACGATCAGGATGCTCATCATATATTTCGTCACACGCTCGAGACCGCTCTGGATGTTATAGCTGAGAACGACAAAAGCCAGTGCGACTGTGATCAGCAGATATGCGACATTGATCGCCGGATCTGTAATCATGTTGACAAAGCCGAAGTTTTCATTTCCGCCTGTCAGGAACTTGATAAAGTAATAGATGATCCAGCCGGTAACAACTGTGTAAAATGACATCAGTGCAATATTTCCGATCAGGCTGATCCCGCCCATGATTGACCATTTGGTACCGGGCTTTTGAAGTTTCCTGTACATATACAGCGGGCTTGCCTGGGATGCACGTCCGACTGCGAATTCCATCGTCATGACCGGAAGGCCGAGGATCAGCAGGCAGATCAGATATACCAGCATAAATCCGCCGCCGCCGTTCTGGCCGCACATCCACGGGAACTTCCAGACATTTCCGCAGCCTATCGCACAGCCTGCGGACAGCATGATAAAGCCCAGACGGCTGCCGAGTCTTTCTCTTTCGTTCATAAAAACTCCCCCTTACTCTTTGGGAATACATTCCCTTTTATGACTGGTCAGTACCGTTCTGCAGCGCGACAACTCTTCAACTGAGCAGTACCGTTCTGCATTCATTAAGCTGCGGGTATGGCCAGCGATTCCCTTTCAGAAAAATATCACCATCCTCAGCCGGATGGTGATATTTATTGTAAGATAATCAATGGAAAAAATCCACAAAAACGCTTTAGACACAATCATTGATGTTTCTGTACATATGAACGATGCCGAAGCTCTTTTCATACTGGATAAGACTGCTCAGGGACAAAGCCCAGTGCTTTGAGCAATTCCAGATCTTTTGTCCTGGTATTATGAAGCTGCCACTCCTCATCA
>JAFUAE010000067.1 GCA_017460845.1 Lachnospiraceae bacterium | reverse complement strand
GATGTATTATATATATTTCGAGTATATTGCTTAAAATGCTCCTGAACAGATATTTAAATGTTTTAAAACTAAGCAAATTAAACAACAGAATTAAACAACAGTCTTTCGCCGGGGGAATGCCCATATCTGGTACTACGTCGGCGCGGACGGCAAAATGGTCACCAACACGATGGTCAACGGCTGGCCGATCAATGCAGCCGGAGAGTGCTACTACTAAAGCGGATCGATGCAGCCGGAGAATGCTGCTGAACAGAAAAACAGGCAGCTGGAAATGAAAACAGCCGTTAAAAACAGCCGGGCTTATCAGGCCCGGCTGTCTGTGTGTGCGCGGGGCGCACATACCGCAGTAATCAATACATTTCATATCTTCCGATGGTGAACAGCTCGCAGTGGCCGCCGCGTTCCGGCTTGGTCTGCATGCCGTTTGCCACGGCTTCGATCATCCCGTAAATCTCGTCGCCGACCTCGGCCAGCGTCTTTTCACCGGTTACAAAGGTCCCGGCATTGATATCGATATCTCCTTCCATATTGTGGAAGGTGTGGTCATTGCCGGTAATTTTAATGACCGGAACAAACGGGAAGCCTGTGGGCGTGCCGCGTCCGGAGGTAAAGCAGACGATCTGCGCGCCTGCGGCCGCCATCGGCGTCACCACCTCGCCGTCCTGGCCTTCGGCATTCATGAGATAGAGGCCCGGATTGGCATCAAGATCGGGGCGTTCGCTGTATTCGAGCGTACCGACAAAGGGCCGGTGGCCGCTCTTCAGAATGCCGCCGAGCGCCTTTTCGGAGACCGTCGTCACGCCGCCTTCAAAATTGCCTGGAGTGACGAGGGCCGCCCGGCTGCCGGTCTTCTCATAGCCCTCTGTCATCCGGAGCTGGACCTCCTCGGTATGGAGGATGATCTCCCGGATCCTCTTCGCAACCTCTTCGTTGATGCCGCGCTTTGCAAGCAGATGCTCGGCGCCAACCAGTTCTCCGATCTCAGTCAGCATGGCGGAGCCGCCGCCGTCGATCAGCCTGTCAACTGCCAGGCCGAGGGCCGGATTGGCCGCAATACCGCTTAAGGCATCCGTGCCGCCGCATTTTAAGCCCACCAGGAGCTTGCTCTCGTCAAATGCCTCACGCTCCTGTTTCGCGAGCTCAGCCGCGAGTTCCGAGGCGATCTCCACACCCTTTTCAATTGTCTTATCCGTGCCGCCGCATTCCTGGATCACGATCGTCCGGACCGGCTTTCCTGTCGGTGCGATCCCGTCATAGAGCTCCTGCACGGACACGCGTTCGCAGCCGAGCCCGACGAGCAGGACGGCGCCGATATTGGGATTGCAGCCAAGCCCGATCAGAGTGCGTACTGTCTGGTCAAGATCCTTACCGTGCTGACCGCAGCCCAGCTGGTGCGGCAGGCCGATGCAGCCGTCGAGATGTCCCGGAGCAAATTCCGATGAATGCTCCGGCGCCGCAATAATGCTGTTCACGCGCTCCGCGATCTTCTGGGCCGCATGATTGGCGCAGAAGACTGACGGCAGGACCGCGACATAATTTCTGATTCCGAAGCTGCCGTTTGCACGGCGATAACCCATAAGCTTCATGAATTACTGATTCCTTTCTGATAGTTCTTACTGATTCTTTCGCGATTTTCCGGAAATGCCTCCAGCTGATCTGTCAGCAATGATTGCCGGAAATGCCTCCGGCGGCAAGGCGCATCTGCCAGGCCGCTTTATTCGATCGGTACGCGCACCTTCTGATAGGTGTAACGCAGTCCGTTCTCCCGCATCTTTGTCTGCACAATAAAAAAGCTCGGCCCGACAACTTCAAAATTGTGCTTATTCAGGATCCGCTGGACATTGGAGAACATCCCGCGGCGCACGCCTTCGTGATCATCGTTGTTCTGATCATCCGGCAGCAGGCGTTTGTCAAAAAACTCCAGATACCGGCCTCCCGGAATATGCTCGACGGGAGCATCGAGAGTCAGGCCCTGCGCCCGGGCAAAGGAAGCAGGCACAGAGACGCCCCATTCGATGACGGGCGGCTTCCCGGGACGACTATCCACGCGGGCGGTAGCACGCACATTCGGCTGCCATTGCTGCCACTCCTTCAGGATCTTCTCATCCCCGAGGCGGTCAAAACTGAAATTCCGGCTCTGGATCAGGAAATAAAAATCCTCGAAGAGGTCAATATGCCAGGCGTCGCGGCCATAGGCATCGAGCTGGGTCCTGATCTCATCCGTATAATCCAGGACCCCCTGCAGATAGCGGATCTGATTTTCCACATCATGCCTGCGGCTGGTCAGCAGCTCCACGGTGGATTGGAAATCGGTTTCTGTCAGCAGGAGGTTGATCTCCTTCGCGCTGAAGCCCATATTTTTCAGCTTTATGCATTCACTGACATTGGAGACCCGTACCGCGGTATAAGAGCGATAGCCGCTTTCGCTCACCTTGGGAGTCAGCAGTCCGTTCTTCTCATAATATTTGATAAAATCCGGTGTTACACCAGTTTTGGCGGCGAATTCACCAATAGAGTACCATTTCACAAGCAAATCCTCCCTTTCTGTAAATATTACCCCTTGAAAATGAGACTGTCAAATACAGTAAAAAGTGCGGACTCGACCACAGGTTCCGTGAAAAAAAACTCATAATCTACTACATTATGCACAAGGAATTCCCGGAATTCTTATCTTTTTTGGTGAATGGACTTGGTGCAACACTAATTTTTATAGTAAATTCATGACAGCTTCGCTGTCATTACGTATACATGAAAGTAGCGCTCAAGCGTCGCCTGCGGCTCGCTTTCGCTGACTTTCATAGTAAATTTACGAATCTTCAAAGGACCCGGACGGGCCCTGAAGGGGCCTTTGGATATTCGGACAAGTACCTCAGTTTTACAATTGTTCCCCCCAATTGCATTTTTGTGTTACCTGTTCTGCCTGTAGTCCCGGCATTCCCGGGGAGCTGCCAGCTTAGGGCCGGCAGCGGAGCCGGAAAGCGGATTCCGGGACCGGCAGCGGAGCAGAAATGATTAAAAGGAGAAGAAATTTATGAAAAAGGCATTAGCATTTGTAATGGCATCAGCAATGGCGCTTTCGCTGGCTGCATGCGGTTCCGGCACAGCTCAGACAACTGCGGCTCCGGCGGAGACGACGGCAGCGGCAGCAGCAGCAGAGACCACGGCAGCAGCTGCAGAAACACAGGCAGCAGCTCCGGCAGAGGCATCTGCACTGACAGATCCCGTTAACCTGACATTTGCAGCGCAGGAAGTCGGAACCGGCGCATATTCCGTAGCGGCAGCCGTACAGGCAGCTATGCTGAAGGGACTTCCGTCCGGCAGCACCATTGACCTTACGACCAACAGCCCCGGCGGCGTAGGCGCACCGGTACTGATCCAGAACGAAGAATGCGACGTGATCGTATCCAATGTCGGACCGTCACAGTGGAGCGTCGAGAAGGATCCTTCCGAGTATGAATTTGCAGGCTGCACGGATGTGCGCGCACTTGGCGGCGGCCTTGGACATACCTTCACAAACGTAATGTTCACCCAGAAATTTGTCGATGAGACAGGTTACAAGACCCTTGAAGAAGTTATTGCTGCAAAATATCCGCTCAAGCTTGTCACCAAGAAGAACGGCTCCCTCGGAGAGCTGACCGCAGAGCGCGTAATCGAGGCATGCGGCATTTCCGTAGACGAGTTCCTGACCTTCGCAACATGGGAGAAGACAGGTACAGACGCACTGAAGAGCGGACTGCAGGATGACATCTATGAAGCAACCATCGACCACATCGATGCAGGACAGGCTACCACGACAGAGCTTGCTCTGACCCACGATATGTACTTCGTACAGCTCGGCGACGAGACCCTTGCCAATATGGAAGCAATGGGCTATGCACCGATCGTAATGCCGGCAGGCACATGGAACAAGCAGGATGCTGACATCAACACCATGGGTTCCCAGCAGAACATCCTGGTCAATGCGGCAATGAGCGACGACCTTGCTTATGCGCTTACCAAGGCGATCTGCGAGAATAAGGACGATATGGCTGCAGCAGTTGCTTCTCTCGGATACTTTGATCCGGAGACAGCAGGACTTGCATCCTACTGCGGCGCACCGATCCATCCGGGTGCAGCACGCTACTATGAAGAAATGGGACTTCCCTGCGATAAATAAAGCACTCATAAAGAGCAACTTTTAACTGCTGGGCCCGGAATTCCGGAAAGACGAAAGACCGGGTTCCGGGCCCGGTTTTACTTAAGGCATTCACAGCCGGACAGAAGCAAAAAGACGAAAGCTGCGGGACAGAAGCAGAAAGACGAAAGCTGCCGGACAGATTTTGCAGCTTGAGGACAGAATCGCGGCTGCCGGAAGGCTGAGATTAAAAAAGGACAGGAGAACGGATATCCATGACGCAACTATTAAAGGGAAAAGCAGCGATCATCACAGGATCCTCCCGCGGGATCGGAAAGGCGATCGCATTGAAATTTGCAGAGCACGGAGCGGACCTGGTCATTCATGGCAGCAGGGAAGGCGCTCTTTCGGACCTGCAGGCTGAGATCCTCCGGATGAACGTCCGGTGCGTCTGTGTATCCGGCGACATCGGGGAGTACCATACCGCTGAAAAGCTGGCCGAGGCCTGCAAAAATGCATACGGCAGGATCGATGTGCTGGTCAATAACGCCGGCATCAACAGCAGGCACAGCTTTGAGGAAGTGACCCCGGAGGAATGGGACAGTATGCTGCGGATCAACCTGACGGGCGCATTTTATACCTGCAGGGAAGTCATTCCGCAAATGCTGGAACAGGGAGAGGGCAGCATCATCAACATGTCCTCATCAGCAGGAAAAACCGCACACCCAAATGCGTCGGTTTGCTACGGCGTCAGCAAGGCCGGGATCAATTCCCTGACGCAGAAGCTGGCGTACGACATGGCCGGAAAGGGGATCCGCGTCAATGCGATCTGCCCCGGACCGATCGAGACCGACATGTCGAAGCAGTGGACGCCCGAATATCGTGAAAAAGTCTTCAGCTCCATTCCGATGCACCGGCTCGGCACGGGAGAAGACGTTGCAAATGTTGCCGTATTCCTCGCCTCCGACATGGCCGCCTTCATCTGCGGCGAAAGCATCAATGTCAACGGCGGGAAATACATGAACTAAACTGTAACTGTTCAGCATCCGGAATGAAGCCGGCCTGAGCCATGTTTACATGAGCTCAGGAGCGGGTTCAGGCCGGGGGTCTGCGCAGCAGACGGTGTGAACATGAGCAAGAAGGCCGAAGGCCGGATTGCGAATGATCACACGATGCTGAACAAACAAACAGCCGGTCGGTTGCAGTTAATCCTGCATACAGGACAGGCATCAATGGAGGAAAAGAACTTGGAACCCAAAAAGACTCTGACCATGAGGCAGCTGGCAGCAATCATCGTCACAGCATTATTTTTTGCATTCCAGATGTACATCGCACTGGTAAAACAGCTGACGCCGATGCTGCAGGGACCGCTGCACCTGGTATTCGCACTGACACTTGTCTATATCTATTTTCCGGCGGATTACAATTACCGCAAAAAAACCCGCAAGGCAGCGGAGGCGGAAGGCAAAACACCGGATCCGGAGCTGATGAAAAAGCACGCCTGGATGAACTGGCTGGACATTCCCTGTTTCCTCGGGATCGCCTATATGCTCTGGTATGTCGTATCCCAGTATGAGAGACTGACCGACTATGTGCTGGGCATCTCACCGGTACTTACGATCGACTACATTGCCATGGTCGTCTGCATCGCGATCCTCCTGCTCGCAGTATACAGGACGCTCGGCATGATGCTGACCGCATTCATCGGCGCATTCATCCTTTTTGCCTGGATCTCTCCGTATCTTCCGGGCATCTTCTACACAAAACCGAAATCAACCATCGTGAAATTCCTGAACCAGTTCACGGCGGGCATGGTTATGACAGAGAGCGGTATCTTCGGAACCCCGCTGTACACCTCTGCCAGCACCCTGTTCTATTTCATGGTGTTCGGAGCCTTCTTCTCCGAGATCGGCGGCGGCCAGCTGCTGATCGACATCGGTATGAAGGCCTCCAATAAATCCTCGGGCGGCCCGGCAAAGGCAGCAGTCCTTTCCTCCGGCCTGATGGGCATGATCTCCGGATCTGCCGTTGCAAATGTTGCCACAACAGGCGTTATGACGATCCCGATGATGAAAAAGATCGGGTATGCGCCCGAAGAAGCCGGAGCGGTAGAGGCAGTCGCCTCCACGGGCGGACAGATCATGCCGCCGATCATGGGCGTCGGCGCCTTCATCATGGCGGAAATGCTGGGCATCAGCTACCTTAAGGTCGCAACCGCAGCCATCATTCCGGCACTCGCATATTATTTCGCGGTCTTCGTCCTGGTAGACCGCCTTGCGGCAAAGCGCGCAGGCAGGATCGACAAATCCGTTGACGCGACCATTACGGTCAGCCGCAAGGTCATTCCGCGTCTGTTCCTGCTGATCCCGGCGATCCTGCTGGTCATCTGGATCATCCGCGGCGCATCCCTGATGCGTGCAGGCATGATCGGCATCTTTGCCTGCATTGCATGTGATATACTGAATTACTTTGTCAACAAAGAAGATTTCATTGATATTAAGGCCCTCGGAAACTGCTGCATGGACGGCGCAAAGCAGGCAGCCAGCATTGCCATCCCGACCGCAGCCTGCGGCATTATTATCAACGTCGTTACCGGCCAGACCTCCCTGGCGACCAACCTGTCCAACCTGATCAGCGCGCTCGGAACCTCCAACCTTTTCCTGGCCCTGCTCATCGGCATGGTAGGCTGTATGGTGCTCGGCATGGCGCTTCCGACCGTTGCGGCATATCTGGTCGGCACGATCCTGTTTGTTCCGTGTATCAAGCCCATCCTGCTTGCATCCGGACAGCCGGACATGACAGCAAACCTCTGCGCAAATATGTTCGTATTCTATTACGGCATCATGGCACAGATCACGCCGCCTGTCTGCGTGGCGTCCTATACGGCGGCCGGCATTGCGGATGCCAACGCCATGAAGACTGGACTGAAGGGCTTTACCTTCGCGATGGTAGGCTTCCTGGTACCGTTTGTGTTCGTTTATAACCCGGCGATCCTGCTGCAGGGAAGTGCTGCTGAAATTGCACTTGCAGCTGCACAGCTCGGACTCGGCACCTTCTTCCTGGCAGTGGTGGTTTCCGGATTCTTTAAGAGCGAGCTCGGCAAAATTGAAAGGGGTCTGCTTCTGCTTGCGTCTATCCTGCTGATCATGCCGGAAATGCTGACGTCGATCGCGGGCGCGGTGATCGGTATTGCCGTCCTCGTAATGAGTGTTATCAAATCAAAGAAAACGCAGGCAGCAGCTGCCTGAGGATAAAAAAATGAAAAGACATACGGTGGCAATTGCGGGAACGGGTCTTGCGGCACTGACAGCCGCTGCCCGCCTCACCGAACTTGGCATAAAAGACATTGCATTATATGGAAATGGCTTCGGCGGCACACCTTTTATTGCTGCGATCAATTTTGTTCTTCCTGAAAATCTTTACGCGGATACGCCGCAATTATATTATAAAGATATGATGCAGGCCGGCTATGGGGTCAGCGATCCCGCGCTGGTCAGCCGGATGGCGGCCAGGTCTCTGGATACCTATCAGCTGCTGTGCCGCTGGGGCGTGAACTTCGCCCGCAACGAGGACGGCAGCATCAAGCTGAGGCATGTCTCGGGCCACTCCGTACCGAGATCGCTCTGCCAGACGACCCACCTGATCGGTGTGGAAATCATGAACCGGCTGATCCCGGCACTGAAGGAGCGCGGCGTTGAGATCCATGAAGGCTGCCGCGTCGTGGACCTGCTCACCGAAAACGGCAGGGCTGCAGGCTTCACAGTCAGCAAGGACGGGGAGCTGTTCCAGGTCTACGCGCCGTATGTGGTTGCTGCCTGGGGCGGTCTGGGAAATCTTTTCGGCAAATCGACCTATCCGGATGACGTGATGGGCAACACACTAGGCATGGCGGGGCTTGCGGGAGCGGAGCTGACCGATATGGAATTTATCGAGTTCGAGCCGCTGGTAGCAATCGCACCGGAAGGCGCCGTCGGAGAAGCCTCACCGACCGCAATGCTCGGAGAGGGCGGCGTTTTAAGGAACGCCGAGGGCGAAAGGTTTCTGCTGAAGGTCCGCCCCCAGGGCGAGGCGGGCGCATCCAAGTCCCTGATCAACCGCGAGGCATGGAAGCAGGTTGCCGCAGGAAAAGGGGGTCCCCACGGCGGAGTCTTTCTGGACCTGAGGCCGATCGGCAGAAAGGTGCTTGAAGGGTATCCCTGGTTTTTGAACCGGCTGCTTGCGGCAGGCGTGGATCCGGACCGGGATATGCTTGAGATCGGGCCCATGGCGCACAGCTTTTCAGGCGGCATCCGTGTTGACTGCAGTTATGAGTCGACCATCAGAGGCCTGTATGCAGCAGGCGAAGCCTGCGGAGGGATCCACGGGGCCTGCCGTCCTGCGGGAAATGCAGGCAGCCAGGCTGCTGTGAGCGGCATGCTCTGCGCCGAAGGCATTTTCAGTGCGGCTGCAGGCGGGGACGACTTTGTTCCGTCAGAGCAGCCGGTCAGGTATCGGGAGGATCCGGAGGTACGGGCGAAATATTTCCCGGAAATCCAGCAGATCGGCGCCGAAAAGCTCGGGATTTTCCGAAACGGAGAGGCGCTTTTGGCAGGGATTTCCCGTCTGGACGAAATGACTGCTTCCGGAGAGCTTGATAAGGACAGCTTTACAAGGCAGAGCGCAGCGGCGCTTCTTGCGATCCTGAAAGCGGCGCTCTGGAGGACGGAGAGCAGGGGCACACACAACCGTCTGGATTATCCGGAGACGGATCCGGCATTTGACGGACGAAACAGTGTCATTGCGGCGAACTGAAGACGCAGGCTGAAGAGGCTGGCTGCCCGGGAAACGGGAATTCCTGCAGCTTAAGGCTTTAAATCATACAGTCAGCATAGTAGTATGGATGTGCTGCAAAAAAAACAGTTAATTCTATGAGAGGGAATGGAATGAAGTACACAGTCTTACAGGGTCTGACTCCGGACGGCAGAGTTTATGAAAATGCTGTAATGGGTACTGTTGAGGCAATGCTGCCGCCGGGACCATTTGCAACGGCACACGGACCGGCCCTGCTTGAAACGGAAGCGGGAGATCTGCTCTGCTGCTGGTTCGCGGGAACCTATGAGGGCAGTGCGGACTGCCATGTAATCTTAAGCCGTCTGGACAAGGACAGCGATCAGTGGAGCGAGCCGATCGATGTTTCTTCCGATCCGGAACGGAGCGAGCAGAACCCGGGCATGTTTGCGGCACCGGGAGGCGAGATCTGGGCAATGTATACGAGCCAGGAAGGACGCCGCCCCGATAAGGACAACATGCAGTTTACCTCGGTAGTCAAAAAACAGGTCAGCCGTGATGGCGGCAGGACCTGGAGCGAAGCGGAGACGATCTTCCCGAGAGAAGGCACCTTCTGCAGGCAGCCGATCCAGGTGCTTTCCAACGGCAGATGGATCTTCGGCAACTGGATCTGCACGGACAGCGCGGACGGACTTTCCGGAGACCCTTCGGTCTTCCAGATCTCGGACGACCAGGGAAAGACCTGGAGACAGGTCGATATGCCCGGAAGCAATGGAAGAGTCCATCCGAATGTAGTTGAGCTTATAGATAAAGACGGAGAGTTCCGCGGGCATCTGGCGGCGTTTATGCGCAGCCGTGAGGCAGATTTCATTTACAGAAGCGAATCCTTTGATTTCGGCGATACCTGGAGCGTACCGAAGCCCACGCCGCTTCCGAACAATAACTCCAGTATCAGCGCGATCCGCTTAAACAGCGGCAGAGTCGCAGTCGCATACAATCCGACCTGCACGCCGGAGCCGGTCAAGGGAAAGGCAGCATGGCCGGGGCTTCGCTGCCCGGTGGCGGTCGCCCTGTCAGAGGACGGCGGCCTGACCTTCCCGCTGATCCGCTATATGGAGCTTGGCGAGGGCTACATGGGGGAGGAAAACCGCACCAACAACCGCCAGTATGAGTATCCTTACATCATGCAGGCGAGGGACGGAAGGCTGCATCTGGCATTCGCATACCAGACCAGGCGCGGTGTGAAGTGGATGAGCTTCACGGAGGAAGATGTCGCCGGCGCAAAGCGGCAGAAGGTCGGCGTCTATAATCCGACGGCGGCGATCACGATCTGATCGGGGTCTGTCATCTGTCCGTCGCAATGATGATTTGATCGGGACCTGTCATCCGACGGCAGCAATCACGATCTGAGCAGTCGTACAGCGTATTTACATGCTAAATTAGCAGTTTACAAAGCAAGTTCTTTTTCATATATTTCTATAGAGGCGGGTAAACGCCCGCCAGGGAATACAGCCGGGACTGAATTTCAGCCGGCTGTATTTCTGAATGAAGGAGAAAACTTGATAAAGGCCGGGATTCATACAGATCAGAAGCGGATCCCGGGGGATCCGAAAGGGATCTGATCAGATAGAAAAAGGATCCGTCCGGCCTCAAAGAAGTATTTTTTGGGATAAAGAGATATCCGTCCGGATCCAAAAGGGAATCTAATAAGAAAGAACAGAGAGCAGTAAGTATGGTAGCAGGAAATAAAAGAAAAGGAATCATGCTCATCATTTTCTCAGCATTCTTCTTTGCGCTGATGGGTTTATTTGTTCAGCTTGCAGGAGACATTCCTTTCTATCAGAAAGCGGTATTCCGGAATGCGGTCGCCATGGTGGTATCCCTGGCTGCGATCCTCCACGGAAGGATCGGGATCGGCGTGGATAAGGAATGCAGATTTCCGCTTGCGCTGAGGATCCTGTTCGGAATCGTCGCCGTCTACTGTAATTATTACGGGATCGACCACCTTCCGCTGGCGAGTGCAAGCTCCCTGAACAAAACCGGTCCGTTCTTTGCAGTCCTGTTTGCAATTGTCTTTTTCGGGGATACGCTCAGCCGCGGGCAGCTGCTCAGCGTGCTGGTCGCATTTGCCGGAAGCATGTTCCTGATCGTTCCGAACCTGGAGACCGTCGGCTTTGCTTCCTTTATCGCTCTCATGAGCGGGGCGGCGACAGGCGTCGTACATAATGCGCTCCGTATGATGCGGAAACGGGGAAATGTTGACAGCTCCGTGATCGTATTCTGGTTCTGCACGATCTCTACGGCAGTGGCGGTGATCTCGTGTATCGGCCACTGGCACCCGATGACGGTCCGTCAGGTCCTGATCATGATTTGTGCAGGCATGAGCAGTACGATCGGACAATATGCAATGACGGCTGCGTTCCGTTATGCGCCGCCAAAGGAAATCTCCATTTTCGACTTTACACAGATTATCTTCAGTGCGGTCATGGGACTGGCCTTCTTCGGGCAGATTCCGTCGCATTACAGTCTCATCGCATACGTGCTGCTGATCGCGGCGTCCCTGATCCAGTTCCGGAGCTGACCTGAGCTAACATGCCCTAACCTGCCCTGCCCTAAACTGACCTAACCTGCCCTGCCTTAAACTGAACTGACCTGCCCTGCCTTAAACTGAACTGACCTAACCTGCCTTAAACTGAACTGACCTAACCTAACCTAACCTGCTCTAACCTATAAGGAACTGTAATAGCCTTGATTTATAACCACTGTAATTCGACCTGTCCTATAAGATCTGCTCTATGCCCTGCCTTATAACCAGCCTTTTTGACGCTTGACCTATAAGAATGGTTCTGCACTTTTTTTATAGGCATCATTTAAAGGATGCTTCCTATAAATAATGTATAAGGCCATGATTTATAGCACTGGCATGGTTATAAAAATGGAAGTTCTGCAGATTTTATAGATTAGCCATACCTATAAAAAAGAGTGTTTTGCAGAAATTCTGAACGCTTGAAGAAAAACATGGTGATAAATTGTTATAAAAATCTGTCTTATAGGTACGGCATCCAAAAACCTACTTATAAATGTGCCGGAGGCGGACATTTATAGGAAGGAAGCTCCGGAGACAGAAAGAAAAGAGCGGATTATAGCAGCATAAAAGCAGGTAAAAAGGTATAAAGACATTAAATATCAAGACATCAAGATATAAACACATCAAGATATAAACACATCAAGATATAAACACACAAGACATCAAGACATTAGACATCAAGACATAAAAACTCCCGGGTGGAGCGGCTGACCGGCTTATTGCCGGCAGTCACCCATGCCCGGGAGTTTTAATGTGTGTGACTTAACACTTTTTCAGGTTTGCCTCCGCGCACCAGGCGCCAGGCGCTGATTCCCTAATTACAGGAACGGCTTGAAGCTCTGGAAGAGGTCGCGCTGATTCTTCAGCTCTGCGATTGTGTCGTCAACATTCAGGACAAACGGATCCTGGAAGCTGTAATCATTGCACTTCTGCTTCCAGTCATCGGTAGATGTAACCTTAAGGATTGCATCGTTCATAGCCTTGACTGCAGCCGGATCTGTTCCCTTAGGAGCAAGAACTGCATACATGGTATCGATGACAAGCTCCGGAATGGTCTCGCTTGCTGCCGGCTGATCCGGAAGAAGTGTCGGAGCCTTGCTGAGCAGTGTGCAGAGAGACTTAAGCTGTCCGTTCTCGATGTAGTCAGCTGCTGTGGAATACGGAAGAGAAGTAGCATCTACTTCGCCGCCAAGAAGAGCAGTCAGACGGGAAGCGCCGTCACCAGCATCGATCAGGTTGAACTGAGCGCCGCCAAGGTTGGTCAGAACGCAAGCCTCGATGTAAACGCCGCCGCCGGTGGAGATGCCAAGCTTGATCTGTCCCGGATTAGCCTTGGTAGCCTCGATGAGGTCAGCCAGGGTGTCATACGGAGCGTCAGCCGGAACTACAAGGTTCTCACCTGACTGGATGCCGTAAATAGCAACCGGCTCGAAAGCATCATAACCGAAGTCAACCATGCCTGTAGCCTCGTTACCTGTCAGAGCTGCAGTGTTGGTAGCGATGAAGGTATAACCGTCTGTATCGCCATCCTTATACTGCTGCATGCAGGTAGCGCCGTTGGAACCGGTAACGTTGGAGCAGACAACAGAAACACCGAGCTCCTGCTCAAGTGCCTGTGAAAGCATACGAGCCATGTAGTCTGTATCTCCGCCTGCACCGTGTGTGATGTAGACATTGACAGTCTTGTCAAACTTGAAGTCGCCAGCTTCAGCAGCAGCTTCAGTCTCTGCAGCAGCCTGAGTCTCAGCTGCAGCAGCAGTGGTCTCTGCAGCGGCAGCGGTAGTAGCAGCCGGAGCAGCTGTGGTCTCTGCAGGCTTGGAACCGCAAGCAGCGAGGCCAAGAGTCATTGCAGCAACCATAGTTAATGCAAGTACCTTTTTCATTTTGTTCCTCCTTAATTAAGAATGAAAAATATATTTCAAACATCCGGCAGGAAGCGGGGGGATCCGGATCCCGCCGGTCGTTTGCGAAGATTGTGATGCAGCATCTGCAAATGCAGCCGGCCGGTCATGTTGTGTCTTTGCCGCATCTGCAAATGCAGCCGGCCGGATTTATTCCGTCTTTGCCGCAGCGGATGCCGCAGCCTCTGCAGCGAGTTCTTCCGCCTCTGCTCTCTTAGCCTCCTTGAGGTTGGAGCGGACGGAGAAGATAACAACCAGGATCGTCGCGATCATCAGCACGCAGAAGATCGGGTGATGATAGAACGGGTCACTCGAAGCCAGCTGGCTGACACGGCGCAGGTTGGTCTCAAAGGTCGGACCGAGAATAAATCCGAGGATCATCGGGACCGTCGGGATCTTGCTCTTGATCATCAGATAACTCATCAGACCGAAGCCGACCATGACATAAGTATCAAATACCATGTTCGCATTACCGATAGCACCGATGCCGCAGAGCACGAGCACGATCGGAAGCAGGTAATTCTTCGGCACCTTCAGTACTGCGATAAAGAAACGCATGCCGAGCAGCATGAAGAGCATCATGAAGATCGCGGACACGATCATTGCGAAGAAGATCGCGTAAACGACAGCACCGTTCTTTTCGTAGATCAGCGGACCCGGAGCAACGTTGTGCACCTGCAGGCCGCCGAGCAGCATTGCCGTGCAGGCATCGCCCGGGATACCAAGTGCCAGAAGCGGGATCATCGCACCGCCGATGGTAGCGTTGTTTGCGGATTCGGAAGCGACAACACCGTCCATGATACCGGTACCGTAAAGCTGCGGATGCTTGGAAGTATTCTTACTGACCGTGTAGCTGATCATACAGCTGACGCCGCCGCCGATACCCGGCAGGATGCCGATGCCGACACCGATCAGAGAGGAAACGATTGCATTCGGGATCTGGGCAATGCCTTCCTTAAGGCTGAAGCCCGCGCCCTTGATCTTGGCATTGGATTCGATTGTGAAGCCCTGGTCCTTACGGACGCTCTCAGCATAAGCCATAACCTCGCTGATAGCGAACAAGCCGATCAGGAGGACCAGCAGCGCAAAGCCGTTGTTCATCTGGAAAAGGCCAAAGGTAAAACGCGGCTTGGAATCGATCGGTGCAAGGCCCGCTGTTGCGAGCAGGGCGCCGAGCACCGCACTGATGAGACCCTTCGGCATATCATGGCCTGTCAGGGCGATAACCATGGACAGGGAGAAAATCGCGAGGGCACAGTACTCATAAGCCTGGAACTTCAGGGCAAAATCGCAGAGAACCGGGGTCAGTACGATCAGAATCGCGATACCGATCAGGGTACCGATAAAACTGAACACAACGCCGGTGCCGAGCGCCTTGCCGGCCTCACCCTTATCCGCCATCGGCTTTCCGTCGAAGCAGGTTGCAACGCTGGACGGGGTGCCGGGGATATTGAGCAGGATCGCGGAGATCAGGCCGCCGGAGATACCGCCGATATAAAGCGCCATCAGCATACTGATGCCCTGGCTGGCGGACATGCTGTAGGTAGCCGGCAGGAACATGACAATTGCCATGGTTGCGGTCAGACCCGGGATAGATCCGAAGATAATACCGACTGCAACGCCGACCGCGATCAGGAAAATGGTAACAGGCTGCATGACAGCCATTAATCCTTCAAGTAACATAATCGCCGTCCCTCCTTATAATCCGAAGCTCTTAAGGATTCCCTGCGGAAGCAGGACATTGAGCTTCATTCTGAAAATGAAATAGAACAGGACGGCACAGATGATGCCGCAGATCAGTGCCGGCAGCCAGGTCTTCTTCCACTTGGAAGTCGGGGTCAGGATCAGGATCTGAGCAAAAAGATAGAGGATCGTCATCGGAACAAATCCGACAGCGTCCATCAGTGCTACATAGATCGTCAGGACGACAAAGCTCAGGATGACCTCGCGCTTCTCATCGAAAGCTGCCTTGAGATCGAACTTTTCGATCTTGCCGCCTTCCTTCAGAAAAGCAGCGCGTTTGCGAAGGCCCCGGACGATCAGCCAGAGAGCCAGCACCAGCAGAAATCCGCCCCACAGGGCCGGCACAAAGTGGTTCGTCAGAGGCGTAGAACCCATTCCGGTAAAGGTCTGGATCTTCGGGATCAGAGAGAGATACCCGATAGAAAACAAAGCTATGACGATACCGGGAAGGATATCCATCATAAACTTGGAATTCCGCTTCATTTAGATAACTCCTTTCTTACATAAAAAAGTGACATTACAACAAACCTTATCATATGCAGAAAACCGTTTCAAGAGTGTGCGGTTTTCAAAATATTCATTAAAAATCCGTTAAGGTCCTGTCTGGCCGAACAGAAGTCCGGTGAACAGAAGTCCGGCAAATATAAACCCGGTGAATACGCATCCGTTCAACAGATACCCTGCAAATGCTGACCCGGTTAAGAATGTGCCTTCAGCCGCGCCAGCTCCAGAGCTGTCTGAAACTCCGGAAGCGGGTCGCTCTTCAGTGTGCTTTCCCGGACCTCGCCAAGCGGATTGATCGGGAATCCGATAAAGCGTCCCCTCAGCAGGACATCCAGTGTATCGCCGGCGCGATGAAGGGACAGGGAGCCCGGAATATAAGAACCGAGCTTTTCGATCAGCTTCTTTTCCCTTCCCGGAGAAAGAGCGCTGAAATCGCCGCCGCGGACCATAAGCTCCGGATAATCCGCACCCGGATTCACGATATGGATCAGGCAGCCGTTGAACATTTTATTGTAGCCGCCCTCGCGGAAGGGAAATACGACATCTGCCATCTCGACCCTGAGGCCGCCTGCATTTCCCGTGATATGCTCCCTGCTCAGGAAGCTTTTGGGATCGACCGCATTGATAAAGCCGGCCTCTGTCAGGTAAGAGGCGGGAACCCCTTCCTTTCGCCCGTAGGCCGCTTCCTGCAGTCTGTCCAGAACGGAATGCTGCAGGATCGCGGTCCTCAAATCATTTTCATAATTCTTTTTGACGGGGCGGACAAGCAGTATATAGAAAACAATTGCCGCCGCAGCGGGGAGGTAGATCCACCGGCCCGCGCCTGTCAGAAACAGGAAAATACCGAGTACGAGCAGAACCAGAAAGTACCCCAGGTTCAGCAGAAGCATGCGTATCCTTTTTTTCCGGAGAACGTCCAGTTCCATAATTTAATCCTTACAGGATCTCCTCGTAAAGTCTGCGTGCATCCTCAGGAGTAACAGGACGCATGTTGTTGACGAGCAGTCTCTGCTGCTGCATGCCTGCATCTACCAGGAAGTCGATATCCTCGCGCGGAACACCGTAAGCCTGGCTCAGGCTGGTCGGAATATCCAGACCCTTTACGATATCCTCAAGCCACTTAATGATGTAAGCACTCTTCTCCTCAGGAGTCGTGCAGGTCTTCTCGCCGTGTACGCACTGGTCATAAGCCTGAGCGAGACGCTCTCTTGCATAAGACTCGTTGAATCTCATAACCGGAGCCAGCAGGATCGCGTTGCTGTCGCCGTGCGGGATGTGATACTTTCCGCCGAGCGGATAGCTGAGTGCATGGACTGCAGTTGTGCCGCTGGAGGTGATTGCGACGCCTGCCAGGAAGCTTGCGATCTGCATTTTGTTCTTTGCATCCATTGCATCCGGATCATTGCATGCATCCATAATGTTATTAAGGATCATATCCAGAGCGCGCAGTGAGAATACATCAGAGAACGGGTTAGCCTTGTTGCTGGTGAAGCACTCGATTGCATGTGCAAGAGCATCTACGCCGGTAGCAGCCGCGATCTTGCGCGGAAGCTTCTTGATCATGACAGCATCAAGGATAACATAGTCAACGATCATCTCTTCATTAACGATACCGATCTTGACCTGCTTCTCCGGAACACCGACGATAGCATTCGGAGTAGCCTCTGCGCCGGTACCTGCGGTAGACGGGATCATCAGGCTCTTAATGCACTTCTTTGCACGCTTCGGATCGTCGAGCAGCTCCTTCACGCCGTACTCATCAGTTACAAGCAGGGAGGTCAGCTTTGCGGTATCCTGAACGCTGCCGCCGCCGCACGCTACGATAAAATCACAACCGGAGGTCTTGAAGCGGTCGATGATCTCCTGGACCTGAATGTAGTTCGGCTCGCGCGGGATCTCGTCAAACAGAACGACCTCTGCGCCGGCTTCCTTGATCAGGCTGATCGGATAATCCATCAGGCCGGTGCTCTCGATACCCTTATCCGTAAATACGGCTGCCTTTTTGACATTGTTCTTCTCAAGGATCGGCTTGATGTTCTCAAGAGCGTTTTCACCGCTGTAGACTTCACGCGGCATTTTCAGACTGTACTTTGTAAGCATGATTTACCCTCCGTTAAATTTCACAAAACCTTTCCGGCACAGGCCGGACATAGCATTTTTAATGATTGATCGGTATCAGAACACTTTTATCAGCTGTCCGGAGCCGTCCCTGCGCCATTCGCAAAAATGGAATTCCGGACATTTACCGACTGTAATGCAAATTATAGGGAGGTTTCGCCCTTCCCTCAACCAGACAGCGTCCTGAAATTGTTCGAATAGAAAACAATCTCAGGACGCGGGTGTTGCAATTTGAAACAAAATGTGAATAAACGGTAAGAATATCAACAGGCAGAATGCCGTCCGATGCTTTGCCGGGTCCGGAATGCAGCCCGGGGTATGACATAGTTCAATGGTCCGCAGCCAGGCACGCAGTCCGGCACGCAGCCCGGCACGCAGTCCGGGAAGCTCCGCGGTAGGTTTTACTTCATCAGCCTCCACACCGTGCTGCGGCTGATGCCGAGCCGTTTGGCCGTGCGGGACTGATTCATATTCTCCTGCTCGAAAACAGTCTGGACGATCTCACGCTCGATCTCCTCCAGCGTCCGGTCCAGATTGATCTGCGGCTGCTGGACAATGTCGGCCGGGGATTCCTTCTTCTCAAGAAGCCGGCGTACGCTGTCCACGGAAATGTAGGCGGCCTCGGAATTAAGCACGAGATCCTTCACGACCTGGAAGAGCTGATGGTTATTGCGCGTCCAGTGATAATTCTGCATAAGCAGCATGGCGTCGGGCGTGAAGCCCATGACCTGCGTGCCGTGCTCGATATTGCAGACATTGATATACAGGCCGACCAGAGACGGGATCTCCTGCTTCCGCTCCGCCAGGGATGGCAGGATCACGCGCAGGCAGTTGATATTATCATTGAGGTACAGATAAAGATCGTCCTCCGGCGCACGGGCGTCCAGGTACAGATAGGCAAAAATGACCCGGTTTGTGCGGAAAATGTCGGACTCCTTGAGGTAGATCATCAGGCGGTTGCGCCAGATCGGCGGGATCAGCTCCATGCGCTTGAAATAAATCGTGATACCCGTCGTGTTGAGCGGCGAATAGTCGCTTTCCAGAATGTACTTCCAGCCCTTTTCATCCAGGAGCCCGGCGTCGATCACGATCAGGGAGCTCTGCCGCAGGCGGCTGTGGGAATAGATATAGTGCCCGATGCGTTCCTTGCCCGTGCCGCGGTCCCCGAGGATCAGGACCGGCTGCGGCATATCGGCATAGCGCTGGCACAGCTCACGCAGCGACACGTAATAGGCGTCATTTCCGAGATAGTATTCGAGGGGATAGGTGTCGGGCATATCCTGTCCGGCGGAAATCTCCTGGATCGAATACTTGTCATACATATCCGTCTTCTGGTCCACCTTGATCCGGTAGGAGCAGAAATCCATCCCCTTGATCTGGAAGCGGTTGCCCTGGATCGTATAAATGATGCGGTTCCTGCGCCTGATCATATTGAGATGCCCGCGGGCGATGACCGTGCTGATATTCTTTTCCAGCACCTCCCGGATCTCATCCGGCAGCTCCCCGGGAGAATTAAAGTACGGATTCCCGGAAGCCTCATAGACAACGATCTGCTCCGGCGCGGAATTCAGCATTTCGGTAAACAGATCGATCCGCTGATTCATGGAATCATAATTCTGGAGAATGTCAATGGTGGCGTCGATCGCGGTGTTGATACTTTCGATGCCGGAAGTCACCAGCAGGCTGTGCAGCTCCATTTCCCTGGCGACGTTGACGGCCATCATGTCTCCCACGATCAGGCCGAAGCCTTCATTTTTCAGGAGACTGACATTTTCCAGGCATTCCTCCTCACTGTGGACCGTGCAGACGCGGAAATCGTACTGGATAATATTGCGCAGCATCTTGGCCGCCTGGGTAATGCTCTGGTAGCCGACGACCGCGTATTTATCCCCTGTCTCCTGCGCGGTCCGGATGATGCGGAGAATGTCATAGACCGAGGGTGCAATGTCGTAGGTCAGCAGACTGACATTTTCACGGATCAGCTCGGTCGTGCAGCCGCGGGAAATGATGGCGTCGATGCTGCCTTTCATTTTTTCGCGTACGATTCTGAGACCCTCCTCCAGGTTGCCCTGGTGGACTAAGAGCTCCACGTCGGATCTTCTTGCGGCGATATTATCGATCAGGTCTCGCATACCCTCATAGGGCGGGATGCAAAGAATACGAAATTTTCTCATGACACGGATCTCCTCACGGCTGTCTTCCTTCCTTAATATAAATTAAGAAACTCTTCCCACAGTTTACGCCCTTATGTTTCATTTTGCAACAATTTTACGGGAGATTGTTTTCCAATGAAACAAAGAACCCTTCATGGATGAATTGTACGCAGGGACAAGTTTTTTTATAATTGTCGTAACATCTAAACTGTCATCGCTAAGCTCGTCAGCACCCTGCGGGCTTGACTTGCTAAGCGGGCACGTATACATGAAAGTAGCGCTCAAGCGTCGCCTGCGGCTCGCTTTCGCTGACTTTCATAGTAAAATAGTATCAATCTGAAGTTTCAATCTTGTACAGAGGGAGGCATTTTTCATGAAAGAGTGTGATATCAAAGGCATTATCGTTCCGATCCTTACCCCGATGAATGACGATGCGGCGCAGACTGTTAATCACGAGGAGCTTCGCAGACAGATCGAGAGACTGATCGAGGGCGGCGTACACGGACTGTTCCCGTTTGGCACAAACGGCGAGGGCTACATCCTCAGCATGAAAGAGAAAGAGGAAGTTCTCAAGACCGTGATCGACCAGGTCAAGGGCAGAGTTCCGGTCATTGCAGGATCCGGCTGCATTTCCACCTATGACACCATCGAGATGAGCAAGCGTGCAGAGGCACTCGGCGCAGATGCTCTTTCCATCATTACTCCGAGCTTTGCTCTGGCAAGCCAGAAGGAACTCTACGATCACTATGCAGCAGTTGCAAAGGAAGTGGATCTCCCGATCATTCTTTACAACATCCCGCCGCGTACCGGCAACAAGATCCTTCCGGAGACCGTTGAGGCACTGTGCAGAGACGTTGAGAACATCGTCGGTGCAAAGGATTCCAGCGGCGATATCGACAACCTTAAGGCTTACATCCGCGTAACAAAGGATCTTCCGAAGAAGACCTACATCATCGCGGGCAATGACGGCGCGATCCTGACCTGCCTCAAGGAGGGCGGCGTCGGCGGAATCGCAGGCCGTGCAAACATTTATCCGAGAGCGCTTTCCGATATTTACGACAAGTTTGTCGCAGGCGACATTGCAGGCGCTGAGGAGGCACAGGCAAACATCGTCAGCATTCAGAGAGCATTCAAATTCGGCAACCCGAACACCTGCATCAAGAAGTTTGTCAAGGAGCTCGGCTATCCGGTAGGCGACTGCCGCCGTCCGTTCAACTACCTGAGCGACGAAGGCATGGCTGAAATCAGGGCGATCATCGCAGAGAACAAAGAGAAGGGACTTTGCTGATAAAACAGGTTCGGCGGAAAGCAAGACGCCCGGAATTTTAAGAGAAAGCGTGCTGTTAAATAGCAGCTTAAAAATATTTAAGAAGAAACACAAACTACATTTTTGGAGGGAAAAAATGAAAAAGACTATTTCAGTAATGCTCGCGGCAGTTATGGCGCTCAGCCTTGCAGCGTGCGGTGGATCTTCAACAGCGTCAACAACAGCAGCAGCGCCGGCCGAAACAAAGGCAGCTGAAGCTGCAGCAACTGAGGCAGCAAAGGAAGAAGCTCCTGCAGCAGAAAAAATCGACCTGACAGTTGCATATGCAGATGCAGAGAATTCCGTATTCGGAAAAGGTGTTGCGGCTTTTGCCGAGAAGCTGGAAGAGCTCTCCGGCGGAAGCATGACATGCACAATTTATCCGAACGGTACTCTGGGCTCTATTCCTGAGGTTGCAGCTATGATTCAGCAGGGTACTTGTGACGTCAGCCCGATCGTAACATCTTCCCTTGTAGATTTCTGCCCGGAACTTGGCGTATTCGACCTTCCGTTCATGTTCGCTGATTATGATGCAGCGAGAGCAGCAATCAACGGAGAAGCAGGAACTGTACTGGCTGATAAAATGAAGGCAGCAAATATGCATGTCGGCAGCTGGATGACAATGGGCTTCCGTGAGACAACCAGCAGCAAACCAATCGAAAGCATTGATGACTTTAAGGGACTTAAGATCCGTACACAGTCTAATGAAGTTCACCAGGCAATTTTCAACAGCCTCGGCGCTTCTGCAACTGTAATCGCATTCAGTGAGCTTTATACTGCTATGGAGCAGAAGACAGTTGATGCACAGGAAAATCCGTATGTCAACATTGCAAATAACGCATACTATGAGGTTCAGGATTATCTTGTAGAAACAAATCATGTATTCCAGCTTGCTGCACTTCTCGTAAGTGAGTCCAAGTACAACAGCCTGACAGATGAACAGAAGAAGTGGGTTGATGAGGCAGCAGCTTATGCAGCAGACGCAGAGTGGAAAGCTACAATCGAGGACAATGAGGCAGCAAAGCAGACCTGTATCGATAAGGGCATGAATTTTGTTGAACTTGATCATGATGAGCTTCTGAAGGCTACTGCAGGTGTATACGATCAGTATCGCGATCAGTACGGCGACCTGCTTGGCATGATGGGACTGTAATATATTTAGAGAACAGTTTCTGTTAAGTCATAACCCTTAGGCCTTTTGGCAATCGCGAACCGGGGGCAGAAATGCCCCCGGTTTTTTCTGAAAGGCGGTGTATGAATAACAGCCCACAATTGTGATTGAGGAGAGCCTGTAATGAAAAAGCTATATGATGCGCTGGTCAAAGTCAGCGATACGATTTTTCTGGCAGAGAAATGGCTTCTGCTTATTGCGGTAATTGTCGCAGTAGCAGTTAACTTCGCGAATGTCTGCTTGAGATATCTTGCAAACAGGGGACTTTCGTATTGCGAGACGCTAAGTGTCTGTTTGTTCATGTTTATGGTCATTATTGGGTGTAATATTGCAGCGAAGACGGATGCGGAGATTAAAATTGAGATTATTCGATTCAAGAAAATAAAATCAAATGCTGCAATTGGACTGATCAGGGATTTGATCAGTATTGCAGCAATCGTTTTATGCCTGTTTGGCCTGAAGGACACCCTGGTTGCAGTGACGACAAATCTTCAGAAAGTGACGCCGCTGCCGATATATACTTATCATCTTTATATCGGAATGACGATTGGTTTTGTAATGACTTTAATAGATCATGTGATTATTGCTGTGAAGCATTTGATTGAAATCACTACAGGTGAACTGGTGGAAGGAGGTTGTAAGACAACATGAGTATGAGTCCTATTGCGATCCTTCTGATCCTGTTCTTTGTGACATTGTTAATTGGGGTTCCGTTTACCTGGGCGCTGTCCTTCAGCTGTATTATTTCGCTTTGCTTTGTATCCGGCATGCCGATCATGACGGCAGTTCAGAAAATGTATAATGGCGGTGCAAAATACACGCTGCTTGCAATTTTCTTTTTCATGCTGGCAGGAGCAATTATGCAGCATGGAGGCATTTCATCCAGACTGGTAAAGTTCTGTAAGGCGTTGCTCGGGCATGTGCATGGAGGCCTTTCTGTTGCAACACTTGCGGTTTGTATGCTGTTTGCCGCTCTTTCCGGTTCATCAATTGCAACGACGGCAGCCATCGGCGGTATGCTTTATCCGGAGCTCGTAAAGGAGAAATATCCGGAGGGATATGCAGCGGCACTTCCGGTAGCGGGCGGCACACTTGGTATCGTTATTCCGCCAAGCATCGTTTTTGTCGTTTATGGAGCGACTACAGGAACATCTGTTTCCAAGCTGCTGATGTCAGGCGTGATCCCGGGTGTGATGGCGGGCATATTTATGTGCATTTATGCATGGTTCTATGCCAAGAAGCATGGAATACCAAAAAGTGAGAACTTCAGCTTCTCGAATCTTGCAAAAGCAACCAAAGAAGCTTTCTGGGCGCTTCTCATGCCCATCATTATTCTTGGCGGCATTTACTCCGGTATTTTTACACCGACAGAATCTGCAGCGGTTGCGGTTGTTTACGGATTGTTCGTTGCGACTGTCATTCATCGTGAAATGACACCGCAAAAGCTTTTTAATATTTGCATCGATGCGGTTAAGGGAACAGCGAACATTCTGATGCTGATTATGGCCGCAACATTGTTCGGATATGTACTTACTGTTTACAAGTTCCCGTCAATGTTTACGGCGGCAATGAGCACATTTATTCATGGTAAGTATAGTTTTCTGCTGTTCCTGAATGTTATGCTGATTATTCTGGGCATGCTGATGGACAGCGGTGCAATTATTCTGATTGTTGCACCACTGGTTTATGATATGGCGGTTGGGTTTGGCATTGATCCGGTTCAGCTTGGATGTATCATTGTATTCAATCTGGCCGTCGGTCAGGCTACACCTCCGTTTGGTAATTGTTTGTTTGCAGCAATTCCGGCTACGAAGCAGGATATTGTTACGATTGCAAAAAATGCAATTCCATTTGTCATTATTCTTTTTGCAACCGTATTCCTGATTTCCTATGTTCCGATTTTCTCAATGCTGCTTCCGAATATGATGAAATAATTTGCAAAACGGGGAAATACCATGCTTTACGATACCAGATTTATAAACGGGCTTGTATTCTGCAGCGAGACAGGAACTTTTCAGAAAACAAATGTATATGTACAGAACGGAGTGATTGCCGAAGCTGAAAATGACGATTCTGCAGATGCACGAGTCACTGTCGACTGCGAAGGAAAATATGTTCTGCCCGGCCTGATTGACGAGCATCTCCATATTAACCTTTACGGGACGATTATTGGAGCAAATGCTGATACGGTCTGTGTTCCAAGCGGCATTACCACTGCTGTGGACGGGGGCAGCTGCGGGGCATCCAATTTTGTACAATTCTATAATAGTAATGTAATTCGCTATGAGCCGCATGTTTACAGCTATCTGAATGTATCGACATTCGGAAATAAGAGCCTGTGCAAACATGAAGAGGATCATGATCCGGCTGATTTCAGGCCGGATCTCATGGAAAAGCTGTTCAGGGCTTATCCGGATACTTTACGCGGACTGAAGGTCAGAATGTGTAAAGCGACCCTTGGGGATTACGGGATGGCTCCTTTATACAGGGCAATTGAAATCAGCGAAGACCTGCAGTCGAAGGGATATTTTTGTCCAGTTGTTATTCATTATGACGATTTGCCTGATAATGTTTCAGTTGAAGAATTGTTTAATGCATTGCGTCCGGGAGATATAGCAGCACATGTTTATCAGTGCAAAGCAGAAACAATTTTTCTGAAAGACGGAACAATTCATCCGGCCGTACGCCGGGCAAGAGAGCGCGGGGTAATTATGGATGATTGCCACGGTCGTGTTCATTGGACGATTCCGCATCTTCAGAAGGCTGCAGAGCAGGATTTCCTGCCGGATATCATTTCGAGTGATTGTGTCCGTATCAGCGAATACGTCCGGCCGGGATTCAGCCTGATTTATGCAATGTGCATGCAGAGTGCATGCGGTATGCCTTTGGAAAAAGTCCTGCAGGCTGTCACGATTAATCCGGCAAAGGCACTTGGGATTTGTGACAGAGCAGGCTCTCTTAGAGTAGGAATGCCTGCGGATATTGCCGTATTTGATATTCAGGATACAGAGCGTATATTTGCGGACAATTACGGAAACACAATAAAAGGCAGCAAATTATTTGTGCCGCTTCTGACAATGATAGACGGCAGGATTGCTTACCGGCAGATTTTCTTTTAATTAATTATATTTTGTGAGGAGAAACTAAGATGAAAGTAACAATGACCGAGGCTCTGGGCCCGGAAGGAATGGCCCTCCTGGAAGGTAAGGCTGATAAGATTTTTGTGGCGCATGATTCTCACCCGCACAATTACATCAACGAGCTTGAGGACACCGACATTTTTGTCGTACGTGTCGCTGACAAGCTGGCTATCGACAAGCGCGTCATGGAGTGCAAGAGCCTGAAGGCGATCGCACGTCCCGGCATCGGCTATGACAGCGTTGATGTGGATGCGGCTACGGCAGCAGGTATTCCGGTCGTTATCACCCCGGGCGCAAACAACCGCAGCGTGGCGGAGCATGTCATTGCCCTGATGATGGCATTGTCCAAGAACCTTGTAGAAGGCCATGTCGAGCAGTGCAAGGGCAACTGGAAGATCCGCGACGCCAAGAAGGCATTTGAAGTCGAAGAGAAGACCATGCTGATCATTGGTCTCGGCACCATCGGCAAGATCATCGCGCACCTGGCACAGGGCCTTGACATGAAGGTCATCGCTTATGACACCTTCCTGACAAAGGAGCAGATGGCGGAGCTTGGCGTTGAGAAGTGCGACGACAAGATCGAAGCAATCAAGGCAGCAGACGTTGTTGTGGTACAGATGCCGTTGATCGAGGGCGTTACCAACAATACCATCGACAAGCCGGAGCTGGATGCCATGAAGCCGACTGCACTGCTGATCAACTGCAGCCGCGGCGAAGTGATCAATGAGCCGGCTGTCTGCGAAGCTCTGAAGAGCGGCAAGATCGCAGGCGCAGGCCTGGATGTCTTCTACCATGAGCCGACTCTCGTAGACGATGAGATCCTGCACTGCCCGAATGTGGTCGTCAGCCCGCACAGCGCTGCACAGACCAGAGAGGCTGTCATCCGCATGCATACCATGTGCATCAAGGGCGCTCTTGCAATCTGCGAAGGCAAGAAGTGGCCCTATGTCGCAGACAAGAAGGTCTATGAGCATCCGCGCTGGAAGGATGCAGAGTGGGCTGAGGTATAAGTCTGTTTTAAGGAGGCATATATGATTTTTGAAGAGCAGTCGGAGATCAGAAAGATTCTGGCAGGAACAAAGCTTCCTAAATTTGCGATGGTAAGGCAGATCTTTCCGGATGATGCAATTCCGGATGTTGCGGCTTACCTCAATGAAAAACTGGCGGATCCGGAGATTTCCGGCCGCATTAAGCCCGGCATGACCGTTGCGATGACCGGCTCCAGCCGTGAGATCGCAAACATGCCGCTGATCCTCAGGGAGCTGGCCCGCTTTGTGAAGGCGCATGGTGCCAAGCCGTATATTGTACCGGCTATGGGCAGCCACGGCGGCGCAACGGATGAGGGACAGAGAGAGCTTCTCGAAGGCTACGGCATCACCGAAGAAGCCTGCGAATGCCCGATCTTCTCCAGCATGGAGACGGTCAGAGTCGGCGAGGTCGACGGGGACGAAGTCCGTATGGACAAGTTCGCGCACGATGCTGACGCGATCATTCTGGTCGGCAGGATCAAGGCGCACACTGCTTTCCGCGGTCCGTATGAGAGCGGCATGGCCAAGATGATGGCTATCGGTCTCGGAAAGCGCGAGGGCGCTGACAGCCTGCATAAGCTGGGCTTCAGCAAGATGGGCGAAAGAATGCCGAGATTTGCAAAGGTCGTTTTTGACAACAGCAATATCGTATTCGGCGTGGCGCCGATCGAAAACGAGCATGACCATACCTGCAGGATCGAAGTTCTTAAGAGAGAGGAGATCTTTGACAAAGAGCCGGATCTGCTGAAGTATGCAAAATCCCGTATGCCGAGGATCATCCTGCCGGAGACAGATGTCCTGATCGTACGTGAGATCGGCAAAAACTTCTCCGGAAGCGGCATGGACCCCAACGTCACCGGAACCTTTGCGACACCGTATGCTGACGGCGGCATCAAAAAAGAGCGTGTCGTCGTGCTGGACTTAAGCGAGGAGACGCACGGCAATTATCTGGGACTCGGAAATGCGGACATGTGCAGCTACCGTGCCTTCAGCAAGGCACGCACCAATGGCTGCTACGCCAATATGCTGACCAGCACAGTGCTGAGGGTCGGTAAGATCCCGATGATCCTCGAGGATGACGAGCTGGCTCTGAGAGCAGCAGTCAAAATGCTGACGGACGGCGACAGAGAGCATCCGCGCATGATTTACCTCAAGAACACCCTGAGTCTGGAGAACATTCTCGTATCCGAGGCACAGCTCGACGAAGTACGCCAGCATCCGGACATGGAAATCCTTGAGGAGCCGCGTTACCTTAACTTCGACGAAAAAGGCAACCTGCTGGACTTTGCGTGATAAGCTCCGGACGAATGGACGAGAAAAACAGGCTTGCCTGTTTTTCTCAGGACATTTGGACGGGCAACAGACATGAGCAAAAAAGTCACGCGAACAAAGTGAGCGGGACGATTTGCGAATGTCCGCGGTAGTAATGAGGAAAATAGAGACATGCTTGCATGTCGATATTTGACGAATACCGCGAGAGCCTGTGCGATAGCACAAGGCTGATGGTGCCGTGACGCGGGAGTGCGGAGCACGAAGCGGCACGGAGCTTATCCCTATTTTGATATTTGAAGAAAGGAACACTATGGCTTCAAACAACAGCCCGGTCATCAGACTGGATGCAAAGGACAACATTGTCGTTGCGCGCAGGGAGGTGCCGGCGGGCACCTGGCTGGAAGACGAAAAGATCACTGTCCTGACGGATATTCCGGTCGGACACAAGATCGCCTCCCGGGATATTGCCGAGGGAGAACATATCTGGAAATGTGCGACCTCGATCGGGCGTGCTGCCAAAGCCTGTCCGGCGGGATCTCATATGCACAATGATGAGATCATCTTCGATCCCGAAGCAAAAAACTACGAGTACTGCGCGGACTATCATCCGCTGGACATCGTGCCGGAAAAGGAACGCAGGACCTTCATGGGCATCGTCCGTGAGGACGGCCGTGTCGCGACCCGCAACTGCATCTGTGTCATGGTCTGCAGCAACTGCGCGGCGACAGTCGCCAGGAAGATCGCGGATCATTTCAGCGTGGAATATCTCCGGGAGCACTACCCGCATGTGGACGCGGTCGTCCCGATGATCCATGCGAGCGGCTGCGGCCTGGAGCGTACGGGCATGGACATCGACAACCTGCGTCAGCTGACCGCGGGCACGATTACCCACCCCAACATGTTCGGCAGTCTGGTAATCGCACTTGGCTGTGAAAACAACAACATCGATACTTTATTTGAATTAAAAGGGCTCAAACCCGGTCCGAGGCTTCACCGCCTGGTCATCCAGGAAGAGGGAGGAAGCCGCAAAACCGTCGAAAGGGGCATCGCCCTGATCGAGGCAATGCTGCCGGAGGCCGAAAAGGTGCGCCGCCAGCCGGTACCGGTCAGCGAGCTCAAGGTCGGCATGGAATGCGGCGGCAGCGATACCTTCAGCAGCGCGGGCGCAAATCCGGCGCTCGGCAAGGCGATGGATGAGCTCTGCAGACAGGGCGGCACCTGCGTGCTGACAGAGCCGACGGAGCTGCTTGGCTGCGAGGGCGCGCTGGTGCGCCGCGCATGCAATCCGGAAGTCGCCCAGAAGGTCATCGACATGATGCAGTGGTGGCTCAGGGAAGGCGAAGGCCGTGACTGCCAGATCGCAGGCAAGGTCACCCCGGGCAATAATGCCGGGGGCATCACCAACACCCTGGAAAAAGCGCTGGGCAGCGCAAAGAAGGCCGGCAGCACGCCGCTCAACGACGTGATCTGGTACGCGGAGCCTCTGGAGCAGCCCGGCTTTAACATCATGAACAGCCCGAGCTTTGATCCGATGAGCGCGGCGGCGCTGTTCGCAAGCGGCTGCAACCTGCTGGCATTCACGACGGGACGCGGCAGCTGCTATGGGACCCTGCAAATGCCGACACTCAAAATCAGCAGCAATACAAAGCTGTTTGAATTCCAGGCGGACGATATGGACCTCAATGCCGGTACGATCGTAGACGGCGAGGAGACGCTCGAGGAAGTCGGCGCCCGGATCCTGGATGAACTGATCGAGATCGCCGGCGGCAAGCGTACCAAGAGCGAGCTCTTCGGTATGGGAAATGACGAATTTATGGTCTGGGGCCGCGGCCTGACCAGCTGATAATAAATGGAGGAATTAGAAATGCACAAGATGGTACAGGGAATTATTACACCCATTTTGACTCCGATGTATGAGGATGAGAGCATCAATTTTGACGAGCTCGGAAACCAGGTAGAAAGACTGATCAAGGCCGGCGTGTCGGGCCTGTTCGTATTCGGCACCAACGGCGAGAGCTATGTGCTGAGCGAGGATGAGAGAAAGGCTGTTCTGAAGGCCGTCGTGGAAAAGACCGCAGGCCGTGTGCCGGTATATGCGGGTACCGGATATCCGGGCACGAAGGAGACGATCCGCCAGAGCCTGATCGCAAAGGAACTCGGCGCTGATGCACTGAGCCTGCTCTGCCCGTATTTTGCGGCAGCAAACCAGAATGAGATCTACAATCATTTCGCAGCAATCAACAAGGAAGTGGATCTGCCGATCGTGATCTACAACATTCCGCCGCGTACCGGCAACAAGGTCGCTCCGGAGACGATCGAGAGACTTGCGCATGACTGCGAGCATATCGTCGGCGTTAAGGATTCCTCAGGCGATTTCCTGAACACGCAGAACTATATCGTCAAGACCGCATTCCGCGAGGACTTCAGCGTACTTGCAGGCAATGACGCGCTGATCCTGGACACTCTGGTCAACGGCGGCGCAGGCTCGATCGCAGGCTGCAGCAACATTTACCCGAAGACTATCTGCAACATTTACAGATATTATAAGGAAGGCAATCTGGAAGCGGCGCTCAAGTGCCAGAAGAGCCTGATCCCGCTGCGCAACACCTTCAAATACGGCAATCCGAACACCATGATCAAGTGTGCGACCAACCTGCTCGGATATCCGGTCGGCAGCACCAGAGCACCGTTCAACGGCATTTCACCGGAGGGCATCGAGGCGCTCAAGAAGGTGCTTGAAGACGGCAAGAAGCTTGGCATGGAGTAAAGGTTTGTTAAAAGAGATACTTGAACTTGAATTTATCATGCTGCTGCTGATCCTGGTCGGCGCGCTGCTGCGTTATCGCGGGAAGATCACGGACGCCGGGCGGGAATGCCTGACGGATGTGGTGATCGAAGCCATTATTCCCTGCAGTATCGTGCTCAGCTTCGTCGGCCAGGGAAGCCTGGACAAGCTCCTTGGATCGCTTCCGATCATCGGGCTCAGTATACTGTCCATGGCTGCGCAGGTAGCGCTGGGGAAGATCTGCTTCCGGCACATGGAGCCGGAGGTAAAGAAGCTGGCGAATTACGCAATGGTCAATTCCAACTGTATGTTTATCGGATTTCCGGTAATTTTAAGCCTGCTCGGCGAAGAAGGCGCCATGCTGCAGAGTCTTTACATGATCTTCACCCGCAGCTTTATCTGGAGCTACGGACTGAGTATTCTGACCGGCAAAGGGTCGAATCATAAGGAAACGGTCATGCGTACGCTGAAGCACCCCTGTATGATCGCGGCTTTGATTGGCATCATACTGATGCTGACGGAGGCCGAGCTGCCGGATATCATTTCACGTACGATGGGATATTTCAGCAGCTGCCTGATGGCTATGAGTATGCTGCTGATCGGAAGCGTACTGTACGGCATGGATGTGAAAAGCATTTTCCGAAAGGATGTCTGGTGGTACAACCTGATCCGCCTGGTTGCCGCTCCGGCAGCAGCCCTCGGCATCTGCCTGCTTCTTCGGGTCGATTATCTGATGACGGGCGTTGTGGTCATTATGGCCGGCATGCCGAGCGCCAGCATGACAGCGGTCCTGGCGCCGAGATACCACTGCGATGTGGGCTACGGCAGCCTGGTCGTGGCGACCAGCACAGTCGCCAGCATTGTGACGATCCCGCTGTGGTATATGGCGGTACGGATGATATTCGGGATGTGATCTGATTATAAAATAAAAAAAGCATCGGGATCGGCATGTACTGCCTGTCCCGATGCTTTTTCACAACAATTGACTTGCATCAATCCTTCTTAAAGGCCAGGAACCTCTGGCGCCTCAATCCTTCTTAAACTCCCGGAACCTCCGGCACATCAATCCTTCTTAAATTCCAGGAACTTCTTCGTCAGCACCGGCACGATCGTATTGAGATCCCCGACAATGCGGTAATCCGCAATATCAAAAATCGGAGCCTCCGGATCATTATTGATCGCGATAATCGTTCCGGAGCCCTGCATGCCCGCAGTGTGCTGTACGGCGCCGGAAATGCCGACTGCAAAATAAATCTTCGGGGAAACCGTCTTGCCCGACTGCCCGATCTGTCTCGAACGCGGCAGCCAGCCCGCATCAGCGCAGGGACGGCTGCAGGCTACAGTACCGCCGACAGCATCCGCCAGCGCCTCCAGGATCCTGAAATTCTCAGCATTTCCCATGCCGCGGCCGCCGGCCACAATAATCTCAGCACCCTCGAGATCAACATTTTCAGCGATCTCCTCGATATGCTTCACCACAGAGGTGCGGATCTTCTGCATCGAAACGTGGATATCCTCTTCGATGATTTTGCCGGTACGGCCAGCATCAAACGCAGCCTTGCGGAAGACGCCCGGACGAACCGTGCCCATCTGCGGACGCTTATCGGGGCAAATGATATCGGCCATCAGGTTTCCGCCGAAGGTCGGCCTGGTCCAGCGGACGCATCCGGTCCCCTCGTCAATGCCGATATCCGTACAGTCAGCGGTCAGGCCCGTCTCAAGTCTGCAGGCAATACGCGGCGCCATATCGCGGCCGTTGACCGTTGCGCCGAGCATCAGCGTCTCCGGCTCATACTTGCGGATCAGCTCCGTGAGCGCATCCGTATAAGCATCCGTGCTGTAGACAGCATACTCATCCCCGTCCAGGATAATTGCGGAATCCGCACCGTAGCCGATGGCGTCCTCGGCAGCCTTTCTGACATTCTTTCCAACCACGACCGCAACCAGCGGAGCGTGTTTTGCATAAGCGATCGGCTTGGCCGCATTGAGCAGCTCATAGCCTACGCTCTTAGCACTGCCGTTTTCAGTCTCGACATATACCCAGATTTCATTTCTAGTCATCTTCTTATGCCCTCCTTCTTACAGCAGCATCTTGGCATCCAGCATGCCGATAAGGTTGTCGGCGATCTCTTCCGCGGATTCGCCTTCCACAGTCACGCCGTTCTTGACCACGACCGGCGTATAAGTCCTGACCACGCGGGTCGGGGAGCCGTTAAGCCCGCACTGGGCGGTATCGATCTCCGGCATTGCAGCGGAATTAAGCACATGGATCGTCTTTTTCTTTGCATCGCTGCGGGTCGCATAGGTCGCATAGCGCGGCATCTGCTTCGAACTGACCACAGTGATCACGGTCGGAAGCTGCACCTTTGTGAGGTCGAAGCCGCCGTCCACCTCGCGGCGGACGATCACATTGCTCGCGCTGCCCTCAATATCGGCAGCATAAGTGACCTGGGGAAGACCGAGCTGCTCAGCGACCTGCGGGCCGACCTGGGCAGTATCGCCATCGACGGCCTGCTTGCCGCACATAATCACATCAAATTTAATGCCCTCGAGCTTCTCGATATGGCGGATCGCGCCGGCAATGATATAGCCGGTCGCCAGTGTATCGGAGCCGCCGAACGCGCGGTCGGAGATCAGGTACGCCTCATCCGCGCCGACAGACAGGCAGACTCTCAAAGCGCCCAGCGCCTGCTCCGGACCCATGGACATCACGATGACCGTGCCGCCGAAGCGTTCCTTCAGATTGGCAGCCATCTCGACCGCATAGGTATCGAAGGGATTGATAATGCTGGGCACGCCCTTACGCACCAGGGTATTGGTAACGGGATCGATCTTGATCCGGTTCGTATCAGGAACCTGTTTAATGCATACACATATATTCATAACTCATTCTCCCTCCGCATCAAAGCCTGTGGCAGACCTTGCCGGGGTTCAGGATCATCTTCGGGTCGAAGACGCGCTTGATGCCCTCCATCAGGTCGATATTGGTTTTGCCGATCGAGTTCTCGAGATACTTCATCTTGCTGGAACCGATGCCGTGCTCGCCGGAGACCTCTCCGCCGTATTCCACGGCCTTGGCGTAGATCACATCAAAGAACTGCTCGTTCTTGGCCATGAACTCCTCTTCGCTCATCTCGTTGGAGCACTGGTAGATGTGAATGTTGCCGTCGCCCGCGTGTCCGTAGCAGGTAATGTCAAGACCCAGATCCTTACCGATTTTATTAACGAAGGTCAGGAAATCCACGATATGGTTGATCGGAATGACAACGTCGCACTCGTCGAGCAGCTTGATCTCGTCGGTGATCGCCTCGTAAAATGCAGAGCGCGCAGCCCATGCGTTGGAGATCTGCGTCGGAGTCTCCGCGATAAATACCTCCATCGCGTGGTTCTCGAAGCAGAGCCTGGAAGCCTGGTCGATCTGCTGGTCGAGATCCTCCTGGGAGCCGCCGTCCAGCGTGATCAGGAGATAGGAGCGGATATCCTGTCCGCGGTACTCCTTCGGGAAAACAGTCTTATTAATGAAATTCTCCGTCATCTTGACAATGTCGGACTCCATAAACTCGATCGCCTGCGGGTTCATATGCGCCATCTTAAACTTCGGAACGGCGGAAAGCGCGGTCTGAAGGTCGGTAAACGGCACGATCAGGGAAGCAGTTGCCTTCGGAGCAGGAATGATCTTGAGCGTAAGCTCGGTAATAATGCCGAGCGTGCCCTCGGAGCCGATCATCAGATTCAGCAGGGAATAACCGGAGGAGGTCTTGGAGACCGTCGCGCCGAAATGCGTGATCTCGCCGTTTGCAAGAACGACCGTCATCGCGCGGACATAATCACGTGTGGTGCCGTATTTCACAGCGCGCATGCCGCCGGCATTTGTAGCGACATTGCCGCCGAGGCAGGCATACTTTTCGCCCGGATCCGGCGGATACATGAGACCCTTGGTAATGCAGTCCTCCTGAAGCTCCTTCAGCAGAACGCCGGCTTCGACATTGACCACAAAGTTCTCCAGGTCATAATTGAGAATGTGATTCATCTGGGAAATGTCCATGACCACGCCGCCCTGCATCGGGACGCAGCCGCCCGCAAGGCCGGTGCCGGCGCCTCTGGCCGTGACCGGAATGGTATGCTCATAGCAGATCTTCATGACATCGGACACTTCCTTGGTGGAACGTGCCTGTACGACAAGATCCGGCTTGTGAGTGCCGTAGATCGGCATCTCATCTCTCTCGTAGTCAGGACTGATCGCATCGCCGAGGAAGACGTGGTTCGAGACCGCCTTGATCTCGTCGATGATCTCCTGAGTCAGGGTATTGTACTTGTCCATAAATATATGCCTCCGGAAAGGGAAACTTGGGTGGATCGCCGCAGGGAACGCGCAGCGAGTTGGTACCTTGGTGAAACGCTGTATGAAATACACAGCGGGTCGGTGCTCTGGCCAAACACTGTATGAAGCATGAAGCATTTGCAGCGTGCGGCATGCAGCCTGAAGTGTTTTTACACACAGACACAACCGATATACCGATATATCGGTTGGCCTTGCATAGTATATATTGAGTATAAAGTGAATTGCAAGAGGTTAGCCACAGAAAACATTAGAAATACAGAAGAAAAACAAGGAAATGGTTAAGGATTCTGAAAGATATCAAACCGGGATCCCGGCCATGAGAATTACATATGGTAAAAATCCGCAAAATCCCATATAATTTCCTCGAAACAGTGAGTAGTGAATGCGAGGAGGTCATAGCGTGAATGAATCGACCCTGCTGCTGCAGGACCAGGCTTATCAGCAAATCAAAGCCGCGATCAATGAAGGCGAGTTCAACAGAGATGAGATTTTCAGCCTGAATGCACTGGCAAATAAACTGAATATGTCCAAAACCCCGGTGCG
>JAFUAE010000066.1 GCA_017460845.1 Lachnospiraceae bacterium | reverse complement strand
CCTCTTTGCATTCGGGTCGGAGCCCGGGATCGTTGCGTACATGTTTGCAAGGTCGTCCATCTCGATGGTTGCGCCGATCGCATCCATTCTCTTTACGAACTCGGCTCTTGCCATCTTATCTTCATCAGAAAGTGCATATCTGGTGATGCCGCCGTGTCCGGCATCGCCGTATTTACTGAAAGTTTTGATTTTGTCGCTCATTCTTTCCAAACTGCACTGATACATAAATATACTCTCCTTTTCTTAACTTCATGCCAACTTCGTTGGCACTGCGTATACATGAGCTAACGCATCCATCTCAAAACGGATCGCTTCGCTCTCCTGTGAGATAGGATCACTGACTTTCATAGTAACACACATGCCCTGCGTCATCCCCTGCAGGATGCGCAGGGCATTCCGTGTTTAAAACTCATGATTTACTTGATACAAAACAGGCTGTCTTATTCTTCTCCTGTCATTTCCTCATGCTCTGCTTCCGATACGAAGCCCTTTGCAGCCGCATCGCCGAATGCGCTCGACTTCATCAGAGCTACATATACTACGAATGCTACGATGAACGAGAAGATGTATCCGTTTGCTGCGATCATATCCATCAGGTTCGGTTCGGTTCTTCCGGAGCCTGCATATGCAAATACAGTATTTCCGAGAAGCGGAAGGATGAAGGAAACGCCCCACGCAATAATTGCGCACCAGTTCCAGCCGTTCTGGTATTTATAACGACCGTCATTGCCCATATACAGTGAGCAGATATCGACTCTCTTCTCCTTGCAAACGAAATAGTCTGCGCAAAGAATTGCTGCTACCGGAGCGATGATGGTGCCGTAGTTGTTCAGCCAGGTGAAGATGTAAGCTGCACCGGAACCATAGATGAACCACGGCTGGGTTACGAATACGGAAATGATAATGGTGATAATAACGCCCTTCTTGAAGGAGATCTTCTGCGGAGCCAGGTTGGACCATCCATTGGACGGAGCAACGATATTTGCCGCGACGCAGGTGGTAAGGGTTGCAACGATAACGCCGATGGAGCAGATCAGGATCGCGATCTTGTTGTCAACATAATAGAAGACTGTGGTCGGGTCGAAGCTTGCTTCACCATACTTATACAGAGTTGCCTGTGCAAACAGAGCACCTGCGATCGCGCAGACTGCCATCGGGATCGGCATACCGATCATCTGGCCGTTGAACTGATCCTTCTGGGATTTTGCCATCTTGGAGAAGTCCGGAATATTCAGAGCAACGGTTGCCCAGTAAGCAATGTTGCCGGTAAGACCTGCCAGATATACGAAAGCGAATCCGCCGTTCTTAGCGATAAGCTCTTCATTGTTGCCTGCGGTAAATACATCAAATACAGAATGGCCGGTGCTGGTAATCGTAATTGCACTCCATGCGAACAGAGCAAGGATGACTACGATCAGAAGCGGTCCGCCGACGTTCTGGACGAATTTGATCTTGTCCATGCCGTTATATGCGACCCATCCGCAGATCAGGACGAAAATGATGAAACCGATAAACTGGCCGATAACGACGTTCGGGTTGCCCGGAAGAGCGATCGTTGCCTTCTGGTCGGAGAAGAACGGGATCACAACACCGATCAGAGCTGCGATTGCGCCGCCGCCGACCCAGGACTGGATCGCGGCCCAGCCGCATCCGATGATGGAACGCGATACGCTCGAGAGCTGTGCTCCGGCTGTACCAAAGGTCAGTCTTGCGTAGATCGGGTACGGAATACCGTATTTCGTACCGACATGGGAGTTCAGCTGAATCGGGATCAGGATGATCAGGTTACCAAGAATAACGTTGATAATGGAAAGCAGCGGCGATACGCCGAGTGCTACAAGGGAGGACGCCAGCGCGAGTGCCGGAATGGAAACGGAAAGTCCCAGCCACAGGTCCGCAACGTCGCGGGTCGTCCAGGTTCTGTCTTTCAGTCTGGTAGGAGCAAGGTCAGGATTATAATGCTTTGATTCCTTCAGCTCTTCTTCTGCCAGCGGAGATAGTTCGATCAATTCTCCTTTTCTAAGCTGTGTAATTTCGTGCATGGATGACTCCTTTCTGAATGATAATTATTGATGATTCCCTTACAGGTATTCTATAAGCTTCGGATCGTCCCGCTCGCTTCACTTCGCGTGACTTTTTTCCTCATGTCCGTTGCCCCATCCAATGCCAGTCCGTATGAGCAGGCAAGCCTGCTCATACTGCCTGTCACTGTCTGGAAGCTTATGCGCTCACATTTTCATAAGCCTTGCAGTACGGTTTGCCCGGGATGAACTTTCCGTCGCCCTTTTCGCCGACATACTTCGCATCCTCTACGACGACCTTACCTCTGAGAAGTACGGTCTCCGGTCTGCCCTTCTGCTCCATACCTTCGTAAATGCTGTAGTCAACACCCTCAAGGCAGCTTGCAACGCCCATAACGCCCTTATAGTCAGGATCGAATACTACGATATCCGCATCATAGCCGACTGCGATATGTCCCTTGTTGACAAGACCGTTGTTCTTAGCCGGGTTCGTGCACATGACTTCGACAAATTTCTGTTTGGAGATCTTGCCGGTGCATACGCCATAGGTCCAGATCGCGTTCATTCTGTTCTGTACAGACGGAGCGCCGTTCGGGATATCCGCGAAGGAGCATCCTTCTCCCATGCCGAGGTGTTTCTGGTATTCCCAGTCAAATCCGCAGTGGTCGGAGCTGATTGCATTCAGCCAGCCCTCTCTGATTGCTTCCCAGAGAACTTCCTGATGATCCTTGGTTCTGAGTGCCGGGGAACAGACGTACTTCGCGCCTTCTTCATTCGGCAGTGCAAGAACGGACTCATCGAAGAGCAGATAGTGTGCGCAGGTCTCGCCGTATACCGGAAGGCCCTTCTGCTGTGCTTCCTTGATTGCCTGAAGCGCTTCACGGCAGGTAACATGTACGATATAAATCGGAGCTCCTGCCATCTCAGCCAGATAGATCGCACGGCTTGTTGCCTCGCCTTCTACGATCGGAGGTCTGGATACGCAATGATAATATGCGCCGGTCTTGCCTTCTGCGATCAGCTTCTTCGTGAGGTAATCGACCATATCGCCATTCTCGGCGTGTACCATAACTGTGATGCCTGTTTCTTTTCCCTTGATCAGGGCATTGATGATCGCCTCATCATCAGCGTGGAAGAACTGTCCCTTATATGCCATGAACAGCTTCATGGTCGGATAGCCTGCTTCTGCCAGCTTCGGGATCTCCTCGATAACTTCGGGTCTCGGATCTGTCATAACGGGATGGAACGCGTAGTCGACCATGGAAATGCCTTCTGCGTCTGTCTTGTTATAGTCCTCGAGGGATTCGATCAGGCCCTTTCCCTTGACCTGGTTTACAAATTCAATAACAGTCGTTGTGCCGCCGACCGCACACGCATCCGTGGTCTCGAAACCGCGCACCTTACTTCCTTTATAAACAAAAGAATAGTGAACATGCTGATCGATTCCGCCCGGCATGACATATTTTCCGGTCGCATCGATCACCTTGTCTACGCCGTCAGCCGGCAGATCCTTGCCTATAGCAACGATCTTTTCCCCCTCCACAAGAACATCACTGACAAACTCATTTTCTGTCGTCAGAACTGTTCCGTTTTTAATGAGTGTTTTCATTATGTTACCCCTCCTTTTTCTAAAATCTTTCTGTATTCACTCCGGTCTGCATCAGGCAGACCGAAACATCAATCCAATAATTTTCTAAGCAATTATCATGCCAGATTTATCTTTTTTACCTAATTTACCGCCTTGTATACTAGCTTTATTATACATTTTATACAATTATTCAATTTTATGCAATTTTGCATGAATTGTGAAGGAAAAAACACTTTTTGGTACTTGCATTTCTGCATATGTATTCAAAATTGCATTATTTATTTGCGCGCAAAAATTTCAGCCTTCCTGTTAGCCGCTTTTAACTTAAATATTTGATTTTTTCAATTCTATGTTAAATTGCATACCCCGCCGGTTTTGCTTGTTAAAAAAAAGACGTTCGCGCCAGAATGCCCTGTCCGGTCGCGAACGCCTTATTTTTTTGTGATTATTAATATTTTCTTATTGATTCAAAGCCAGTTCATGCCCTGTTTTATGCACTAATGCATAAAATGCATAATTGCATAATCAGCCAACAGAGATAACTTTGTAATCCTTATCCTCTACAGCCTTTTTCAGCGCTTCATCGGAAACCTCCCCTTTCAGCGTTACAACTGCAGTTCCCTTCTCATGGCTGACTTCTGCGGAGTCAACATTTTCCAGAGCCTCAAGCGCCTTCTTTACGGTAGCCTCGCAGTGCATGCACATCATTCCTTCAATATTTATTGTCCTGGTTGCCATTGTTTCTTTCTCCTTTTCCTGATTGTGATTATTTTGTTCCTGATCCTGTCCGTCCGGCGTTTTTCCGTCCGCTGCCGTTTTATGAAGGTGCAGTACCGTATCCGCCGCCCCGGACGTCAGGGAATTTTTCATCGGTTTATCTTTTGAGGCATCATAAATATTGACCAGATTCAGGCGGAGGGCATTGCTGACCACGAAAAAGCTCGAGAGGCTCATCGCCGCAGCGCCGACCATCGGGTTCATCGCCCAGCCGAAGAGGCCCACATAGCAGCCGGCGGCAAGCGGAATGCAGAGCGCATTGTAAAAGAATGCCCAGAACAGATTCTGGTGGATGTCCCTGAGTACCTCCCTGCTCAGTCTGATCGCCGCAGGAATGTCGCTCAGACGGCTTTTCATCACGACTACATCCGCCGCGTCGATCGCCACATCCGTTCCCGCTCCGATGGCAATGCCAATGTCCGCGCGGGTCAGAGCCGGCGCATCATTGATGCCGTCGCCGACCATCATGACCTTGCCTTTTTCCTTCAGCTCACGGATCACGGCTTCCTTACCGTCCGGAAGCACGCCTGCAACTACTTCGCTGACGCCGACCTGTCTTCCGATCGCATCCGCCGTCCTCTGATTATCTCCCGTGAGCATAACCACATGAAGTCCCATATTCTTAAGTTCGCGGATCGCCTGCGGGCTTTCTTCCTTAATGGTATCCGCAACTGCGATCATCCCGAGGAGCCTGCTGCCGGCGGCAAAGAACAGAGGCGTTTTTCCTTCTGCTGCGAAAGACTCCGCCTTTTCGAGGACTTCAGCGGAAACATTTGCCTTTCCTTTAATGAAAAGCGCATTTCCTCCGGAGATTTCCGCTCCGTCTATTACTGCCTTCAGGCCGTTTCCGGGCAATGCCTCAAAGCCTTCTACCGTTCCCTCCGGAAGCGGCTGCCCGCTTTCCGCGGCCAGGGACTCCGCATAGTGTACCACGGCTCTTGCCAGCGGATGTTCGCTCCTGACTTCAAGCAGAAATGCGTTTTTCATAAGCTCCATGCTGTCGGTTCCTTCTGCAGGAACCACATCCGTCACAACCGGCTCTCCGTTGGTGATCGTACCCGTCTTATCCATGACGACGATCTGTGCCCTGCCGGTCTCTTCCAGCGAAACTGCAGTTTTAAACATGATGCCGTTGCGTGCGCCGATGCCGCTGCCTACCATGATTGCAACCGGCGTCGCAAGCCCCAGTGCGCAGGGGCAGCTGATGACCAGTACGGAAATGCCTCTTGCAAGGGCAAAGCCGATATCTCTGCCGAGCAGAAGCCAGGCCGCGATCGTCACAAGTGCAATGCCGATCACTACAGGTACGAAGACGCCTGCAACCTTATCGGCGGTTTTTGCGATGGGCGCTTTTGTCGCCGCCGCATCACTGACCATGCGGATGATCTTTGAGAGTGTTGTATCCTCACCGATCCTGGTCGCCCTGCATTTCAGAAATCCGGACTGATTGATCGTTGCGGCGCTGACCTGGTCGCCCTCTGTTTTGTCGACCGGAATGCTCTCGCCGGTAAGCGCGGATTCATTGACAGCGCTGTCGCCCTCAAGGACCACTCCGTCCACGGGAATGCTTTCTCCCGGACGGACGACAAAGATCTCGCCGTTCATAAGTTCACCGATCGGAATCGTGACTTCTTCGCCGCCCCGGATCACAGAAGCTGTTTTCGGGGCAAGCTTCATCAGGCCCTTCAGCGCATCCGTGGTCCTGCCCTTCGAGCGCGCTTCCAGCATTTTGCCGACGGTGATCAGTGTCAGGATCATCGCGGCCGACTCAAAATAGAACTGGCCCGAATAATACTTTGTCATTTCCGCATTGCCGTCTGTGACCGCGCGCGTGAGCAGGAAAAGCACGGCCGTGCTGTATATGAACGCGGTTCCGGAGCCGAGCGCCACCAGGGTATCCATATTCGGAGCCCCGTGCAGCATGCTTGAAAATCCGCTGGTAAAGAATTTGCGGTTGATCAGCATGACAATGATCGCCAGAAGCATTTGCAGAAGGGCATTCGCAAGCATGTTTCCTTCAAAGAAGGCCGGGACCGGCAGTCCGAGCATGTGGTGCCCCATGGAGAAATACATCAGAAGCAGAAGAAATCCAATAGAGCTGACAAGCCTTTTTTTCAGGACCGGTGTCTCCTTGTCCCGAAGGGCTTCTTCCTCTGCAGCAAGTCTCGCTGCAGCTGCCGCGGCATCCGATCCTCCCGCTGTGCTTCCCGGTCCTCCCGCTCCGGCATTTCCTCCCTGGGCGTCCATTCTGGACGCACCGTAGCCTGCCCGTTCCACGGCTGCTATGATATCCGCCGGCGAGGCTTCTCCTTCCACGCCCATTGAATTTGTCAGCAGGCTTACTGCGCATTCCGTGACCCCGGGCACTTTGGAAACCGCTTTTTCCACTCTGGCCTGGCACGCCGCGCAGCTCATGCCTGTTACAGCATAATGATCCATACTCCTGTTACCTCTGTTTTCCAATTGTTCTCTTATTTCGTAATTGTTCAGAACCTTATTTCATCATCTTCGGAAGGAATGCCGTAAGCTCATCCAGCTTTTCTGTTTTTCCCTCCCGGATATCCTCGGCCACACAGCTCTGGATATGGCTTTCCAGCAGGACTCTCGAGAAACTGTTCAGCGCCGCCGTCGCAGCGCTCACCTGTGTCAGAATGTCGATGCAGTAGGCGTCATTTTCCACCATGCGGCTGATGCCGCGCACCTGACCTTCAATTCTTTTCAGTCTTCTGAGAAGGTCCTTGTATTCTTCGTCCGACCGCTTTTTGTGGCGGCAGCTTTCACAGCTCCGGCAGCCCTGGTCCGGCATGTCCTTGCTTATTCTGTCTGTTTCTGTCGGTAAGATGCTTTTCATATCTTTTCTTTCTTTTAATGCTTGTCT
>JAFUAE010000007.1 GCA_017460845.1 Lachnospiraceae bacterium | reverse complement strand
GCCATTACGGAGGATGTCCTGCTGCTTGCGGCTCCCCGGTTATCGATATTCCCCCTGCCTGCTGCAGCCGTCGCAGCGGATGCCGGTTCTGAAACAGCCGCCGGCTTCAGCGAGCTCATATACTCCTGCTTGAAGCGGTAAATGTCCAGGCGGTTTGCATTTTCAGTTTTTGTGACCGGGCGCTCGCAACGGTTGCCGCCGATAAAACGGGCACCGCCGGAAAACGTATTGACCGTCAGCTGGCAGTGATTCTCGCAGCCATTGCAGACCGTCGTGCGGACCTCATGCGTAAAGCGGCCGAGCTCCTCCAGATTCAGAAGCGTACTCTTCGGCTTTCCTTCCGCCTCCCATTTTTCAGCCGCATAAAGTGCGCAGCCGTAGGCGCCCATCAGACCGGCGATCACGGGCCGGACGACCTCCAGTCCCAGCTCCCGCTCAAAAGCACGCAGCACGGCATCATTGAGGAAGGTGCCGCCCTGGACCACAATGTGGCGTCCCAGACTCTCCACGCTGGAGGGCCGGATCACCTTGTAGATCGCATTCTTAACAACACTGGCCGAAAGCCCCGCCGAAATATCCGCTGTCGTCGCCCCGTCCTTCTGCGCCTGCTTTACGGAGGAATTCATAAAGACCGTACAGCGGGAACCGAGATCCACGGCTCCCTTCTCATAAAGCCCGAGCCGGGCGAATTCACCGATCTAATAGCCCAAAGCATTTGCAAAGGTCTGCAGGAAGGAACCGCAGCCGGACGAACAGGCCTCGTTCAGATAAATATTGTCCACGGCGCCGTCATGCACATGAAAGCACTTCATGTCCTGACCGCCGATATCAACGATAAAATCAACATCCGGCATAAACGCGTGCGCGGCCGTAAAGTGCGCCATCGTTTCCACCAGTCCGTGGTCCACGTGAAATGCCGCCCGGATCATATCCTCTCCATAGCCCGTCACGCAGGAGGAGGCGATCCTGATATCCGGAAACTTCCGGTATACTTCATTCATATACTGCTTTATCACAGGCACGGGATTGCCCGAATTGGGAAGATACTGACTGTAAAGCAGCGTGCCCTTCCGGTCAATGATGACGGCCTTCAGCGTCGTGCTTCCCGCGTCGATGCCTGCAAATACAGGCTCCCTGCAGTCCGCAAGGTCTCCCCGCGGCACATCCGCCTTTGCATGGCGTTCGCAAAAAGCGGCATACTCCGCCTCATTTTCAAATAAGGGCGGAAGTGTCTCCCATTCGCTTGCGGAAACATAGGAATCCAGCTTTTTGATCACTTCGGGAAGCTGACAGGAACCGGAGGCGCAGTAAGCAGCGCCGAGGGCGACATAATAAAGCGCATCGTCCGGACAGACGCCCTCTACATGAAGGGTCTCGTTAAAATACTTCCGAAGCTCCGGCATGAAGGACAGCGGTCCCCCGAGATAGAGCACATTTCCCCGGATCGGCCGTCCCTGTGCAAGGCCGCCGATCGTCTGATTGACGACCGCGTAGAAAATGCTGGCGGCAATATCGCTCTTCCGGGCGCCCTGATTCAGGAGAGGCTGGACATCACTCTTTGCGAATACTCCGCAGCGGGATGCAACCGTATAGATCTTCTCATGCTGTTCGGCCAATGCATTCATATCCTCCGTGCGTACGCCCAGCAGCGTCGCCATCTGATCGATAAATGCGCCCGTACCGCCCGCACAGGTACCGTTCATGCGGGATTCCACGCCGTGATCGAGAAAAATGATTTTGGCGTCTTCTCCTCCAAGCTCGATGATGCAGTCCGTTCCCGGATGGCTGCGCAGCGCTGCAGTTCTCTCCGCATAAACCTCCTGCACAAAGGGAAGCCCCGCATGATCCGCCATGCCCATGCCCGCGCTTCCGGCCACCGCGATCGTCCAGTTCTGTTCGTCGGGAAATCGCCTTCCGATGTCACGCAAAAGTCCGGCAGTTTTCTCCGTTACTCTGGAAAAATGCCGTTCGTAAGTCCTGTATAAAACTGTATATTCTCGATCCGTCACGACACATTTGATCGTTGTGGATCCGATATCCAGACCGATAATCAAAGCAGCTGCCTCTTAACAGGTGAAATTGTATCAGACACATCACAATCACCCGGCTCTCCGGATCCGAGTAAAAAAACTATCTGTCTGATTATCATAACTGCTCTCAGATTTTCGCACAAGAGAAACCCTTCATTTTCCGGACCTTTAATTTAAGGAAATTTCGCCACAATTTTCATCTGCCGTTTTATTCGTTTTGACTGTCCGGTCCGGGTTTGTGATACCTTGTATATATGATAATATGCATAAAATATGTATTTCAATATGGCAGGTCAAAGTGATATGCTATAGCCATCGAATGTCGCAAGGAATTATTATTACTCTTTCGAAAATGGTATGGTGCGCTCCCCGGCGCATCAAAGAAACAGGACTCTGTTCGCCCGGCAGTCTGATCTGCTGTCCGGCCGTACAGGGTCCTGTTTCCTTTCCCGGCGTTTTCTTATTATCTTTACGCTTATTTTTCTTTCTTCATTCCGGTTTTTATTCCCGCATTTTCGCTTCTTTTTCTTCAGAGCGAAGCAGGCCTTTTATTTTTCCCGGGAGATACACTCTCCTGATATCAAATATGGTACAATAGCTCCACCGGCCGACGATACACGGCCGCTGGGGCGACTGTATTGCCCTGCTGCACTTTGCAGCGGCCGCAGACTGTACCGTCCTGCTGCTTACCACTTTTGAACCGGAGGAACCAAATGCTTATGGACTATAAATATGAACTCAGACTCTCCGTCAACGGCACGGATATCGACCTGGAT
>JAFUAE010000065.1 GCA_017460845.1 Lachnospiraceae bacterium | reverse complement strand
TCGTCAGGCTACGATTTCGCTATCCCTTCTTCGCGCCTACACCTCGCAGTATAAACCTTGGGAGTCGCTATAGGGTTCGTCGGCAACTACGCCCCTTGTGGACTTTCACCACAGACTGACGGCATGCCCGTCATACTAATATAAAGGGACTGCAAATGCAGCCCCTTCACATATAAAAACAAATTCGTAAAACTTAGCCTTCCTGAAGCAGCTTGACTGCATCCATAGCGATCTTAAGTTCCTCATCTGTCGGAAGCAGGTAAACCTTGACCTTGGAATCATCTGTAGAGATGAGCGCTTCCTTGCCTCTGATGTCATTTCTCTCCGGATCGATCTTTACGCCGAGGAAACCAAGATACTCGTCGCAGATCAGCTGACGGGTGTTCTTGTCATTCTCGCCTACGCCTGCTGTGAAGCAGATGCAGTCCACACCGTTCATAGCTGCCGCATATGCGCCGATATACTTTGCTACGCGGAAACGATAAGCCTTCAGTGCATTTTCAGCGTCCTCATTGCCCTCAGCCGCTGCCTTCTCGATGTCTCTGAAGTCGGAGGAGATGCCGCCGCTCATGCCGAGTACACCGGACTTCTTGTTAAGTACTGCCAGGATGCCGTCGATGTCGAGGTTCTCCTTTTTGCAGATGAACTGCATGATGCCCGGATCCACGCTGCCGGAACGGGTGCCCATGATCAGGCCCTCAAGCGGGGTCAGGCCCATGGAGGTATCTACGCACTTGCCGCCGATGGATGCGGAAATGGAAGCGCCGTTTCCGAGGTGGCAGACGATGACCTTTGCCTTCTCCGGATCCAGGCCGCCGATCTCGATCGCCCTGTGGGAAACATAGTCATGGGATGCACCGTGGAAGCCGTAGCGTCTGACTTCATAATCCTTGTAATACTCGATCGGAAGACCGTACAGGAATGCCTTCGGCTCCATGCCCATACCGAAAGCGGTATCGAAGGTACCGAAGTTCGGCTTGCCCGGCATAGCCTTCTCACATGCCTCGATGCCGAGGATGTTGGCCGGGTTGTGAAGCGGTGCCAGCGGAACGCACTCGCGGAGCGCTGCCTTGACCTCATCGTCGATCCTGACGGACTTTGCGAACTTCTGTCCGCCATGGACAACTCTGTGTCCGATTGCATCGATCTCGTCAACGGACTTGATCACGCCGTGGTCAGCATCCGTGATAGCTGCCATGACAAGCTCTACAGCTCTCTGATGATCCTTCATGTCTTCCTTGATCACAAAGTTATCCTTGCCCGGAACCTTGTGGGTCAGAAGGGAGCCTTCGATGCCGATACGCTCTACAAGGCCCTTGCAGAGGACTTCTCTGGTATCCATCTCGATGATCTGATACTTCAGAGATGAGCTGCCGCAGTTAATAACTAATACTTTCATTTCTTCTCCTTATATAAATGTTGTTTTAAAACTTTTCAAAGCGTTCTACATTGGTTACGAAGATCGTAGCGCCTCCGACCTCGATCTGCATCGGCATGGTCGAATAATTGATCATATTGACGCCTGAAATGAACGGCATATCGATCGTGATCTTCTGGCTCTCACCACACTCATTCTTAATGATCTCGATTGCTCTGTCTACCTTTTCATCTTCGGTAACGATCATGAGCGTCACATTGCCCTTGCGGAGAAAGCCGCCGGTCGTAGACAGCTTGGTAATGCTGTATCCGCCTTTGCTAAGCGCAGTCGTGACCGTATCCTGATTATCGTTTCTGACAATAGCATAGATTAGTTTCATAATACGATCCTCCTTGTCCTCATAATTATCAAAACTATAGCACAGAACTTCCGCAAAATCCACAGTCAGGACCGGGTTCCGGATGCTTTTTTACTATGAAAGTTAACGATCTAATCTCATAGGAGAGCGAAGCGATCCGTTATGAGATGGATGCGTTAGCTGAGCGAGCCACAGGCGACGCTCGAGTGTTACTTTCATGTATGCGCAGTGACAGCGCAGCTGTTACGAAGTTCGGGGTCTTTGTCCCTATAAATGCAGATCGCGTGAGATCCCGTTCTGGGGCGCCGCATCCAGTGTAACCATGCTGACGGCTTCCTGCCCTCTCAGCTCTCGCAGCTTCTCCGCAACTGTATCCAGCGCGACTTTCTGTGTATTGTTTTCCATGCTGAGATGCCCGAGCAGCACGGATTTGAGCCTCGGCGCAAAAATCCTGGACAGCAGTTCCCCTGCATCCGGATTGCTCAGATGTCCGCGCGGGGAAAGGATCCTCCGCTTCAGCATCATCGGGTAGGGACCCCTGGCCAGCATTTCCGGATCATGGTTTGCCTCAAGCAGCAGCGCGTCCAGCTCTGTCAGATGGGCGGCAATATAATCATCATAGTGGCCGCAGTCGGTCAGGACAGCCGCAGCCGTCTCCCTTCCGTTTTCTTCCCGGGCCTCAAAGCGGTACGCGTACGGCTCTGCAGCATCATGCCAGGTAGCGAAGGGAAGGATGGAAATGTCTCCGATCTCCAGCTCGAAGTCCGCCCGGACAGGCTCCATAAGCGCACGGCCGGCATAACGGAAATAATCGTCCCCGCTCACTCCCGCGAGCGCTTTAAGCGTCCCTTCTCCCGCATAAACCGGGATCTGCCAGGCCGACATCAGGCGTTTGACGCCTTTGATATGATCTGTGTGCTCATGCGTAAGAAGCAGTGCATCTATGCCTCCCAGGCCCTTTTCTATGCCAAGCGCCTTAAGGGATTCATCCGCGCGCTTTGCCGCAATTCCGCAATCCACCAGGATCCGCGTCTCTCCTGCGCAGAGCAGGGTTGCATTGCCCCTGCTGCCGCTCGCAAGACTTACAAGCCGCATAGCAGTTCCCCGATCCTCTCCGCAGTATCTTCCCGGCTGCCCGAATTATCAATGATATAATCCGCATATGCGGTAAATTCCTCGTCGGTAAGCTGGTTTGCGATCATCGAGATGCATTTCTCCCGGCTGTAGCCGCGTGACGACTGAAGACGCGAGATCCGCACCTCCGGATCCGTGTAAATAAACCAGATCTCATCGCACATTTTACAGTAGCGCTCACACGGCAGAGCGGTCTCTACCGCGATCCTGACATCCGGATCCGCTTCTTTGGCTTCGCAAAGTGTTTTTTCCACAAGCCCCCAGACGATCGGATGGATCAGTCCGTTTACCGTTTCCAGCGCTTTCGGATCCGAATAGATCAGCGACGCCAGTTTCTGTTTGTCGATTGGGCTTCCGGGCCCGTTCTCCAGGATCTGTCCTCCGAAGGCTTCTGTCAGTGCCAGGTAGCCCGCGCCGCCCGGCAGCTCCGTTTCCTTTGCCATATCATCTGTCAGCAGCAGCCTGAAGCCGTATTTTTCCGCAAGCACATCCGTGACCGCGCTCTTTCCGCTTCCGACTCCTCCGATCAAACCAATTATCATGTTTCTATTTTCTCCGCTTCTTCCAGTTTGCGGTTCAGATATTCGACCGCTGCGTCGATCCCCGCGTCGCTGAATTCCATATCTGCTGTTTCCATTTCCGAGGGGTCCGTCGCATCAGATGCGTAGGGACCGAACCAGGTCAGGACCCGGAGGACCGTCCTGGTCTCAGGCTCTTTCTGCTCCTGCTCAGGAGCCGTGCCCTGCCCAGCCGCGTCTTTTCCGCCGTCCGCACCGGCTGCAGCTTCTGTCTCCGCCGGCACCTCGGTCTTTGCCAGCTTGTAGTTCATATTTCTTTTCGAGCCCGTATAAGGGCTCATTTTCAGAAATGACAGCGGCAGCATGTCTTTCCGCGTCACTTTATCACTGATCATATCCGGCTTGATAACAGCCATAGATTTTTATTTCCTCCTGATATAGTTTGATTCAGCCGGGGCACCCGGATTCAGGCTGACTGATGCAGAAGAACAGAATGGAACATCAGTGGCAATCATACCAGGTATCTCCGCTCCTGACCTCCGCGCTCAGGCGCACCGGCAGGTCTGCCGCTTCTTCCATGCAGGTTTTGACAAGTGCGCTTACCTGTTCAAGCTCCTCCGGTGCCGTCTCGATCAGCAGTTCGTCGTGTACCTGCAGGACGATCCGGGATTTCATGCCCTTGAGTGCCTCTGCGGTGCGGTTCATTGCGATCTTCATAATATCGGCCGCGGTTCCCTGGATCGGTGAGTTCATGGCGATCCTTTCACCGAAGCTGCGCTGCATGAAATTGGAAGACTTCAGCTCCGGGATCGGGCGGATCCTGCCGAAAAGCGTCCTGACGTATCCCCGCTCCTTCGCTTCCGTCACCTGGGTATCCAGGTATTCCTTTACCTTCGGGTAACTGCGGAAATACTGTTCGATATATTCATTCGCTTCCTTCCGGCTGATGGAAAGGCCCTCGCCTAGACCGAAAGCGGATATTCCGTATACGATGCCGAAGTTGACGGCCTTGGCATTCCGGCGCATTTCAGGCGTCACCTCTTCCACCGGCACATGGAAGACCTGGGATGCTGTCAGCGTATGAACATCAACAGCTTTTTTATAGGCTTCGATCAGTACCGGATCTCCGGAAAGAGCCGCCAGGATCCTGAGCTCGACCTGGCTGTAATCCGCATCTACAAAGGTATAACCCTTCTGCGGGACAAAGACCTTCCGGATCTCCTTGCCCTCCGCCGTACGCACGGGAATGTTCTGAAGGTTCGGTTCCGTGCTGGAAATGCGTCCTGTCGCGGCAATCGTCTGATTGAAGGTTCCGTGTATCCTGTCATCCGGCCCGATATATTCGGTCAGTCCGGCAGCATAGGTAGAATAGAGCTTGGTCAGCGTCCTGTACCGCAGGATCTTCCGCACGATTTCGTGTTCGCCGGCCAGCTTTTCCAGCACATCGGCCGCCGTGGAATAACCGGTCTTTGTTTTTTTGCCGCCGCTGATGCCGAGCTTCTCAAAAAGGATCACGCCGAGCTGTTTCGGGGAGTTGATATTAAACTGCTCTCCGGACAGCGCGTAGATCTCTTCTGTCAGCACATCGATCTGGGATTTCAGCAGCGCTGCATACTCGGCAAGTGCCCGCCGGTCCACCGCAATGCCGGCATTTTCCATGTCGTTGAGGGCATATACCAGCGGCATCTCGATATTTAAAAACAGATCAAAGGTTCCGTCCTTCTCCATTCTCGCAAGCATCGCTCTGTCTGCAAGATAGGGAATGACGGCATTCAGGACGGTATATCTGACGGCCGCATCAAGGGTCTCCTTCGATTCGGCGGCCTCCGGGACGGTTTTCTTCCCGAGCAGTTCCTGGCGGTTCTCTACATTGATGCCCAGCATGCTGTGGGCCAGATCATCATATTCGTAGCTGTTCCTGCCGGGATCCGTCACATACTGCGCAATGGAATAATCATAAATCAGCGGGTTCTGCGGGATTTCCAGGACCTTCAGCTGTTCCTTGAGTCCCAGCGTAACGGTACGCTTTCCGGCCCCGATCCTGCTCATTAGGAGATTCCTCAGATCCTTTACCATATCCGCTGCCGGATATTCCCCGCCCGTGAGCAGACAGAAATACCGGTCCTTCTGAAGCGCCAGTCCTGCTGCGATCCTTAAGCTTCCCATAAAATGATCCGCAAAGACGGCAAGTCCGACCACATCCTCGTCCGCCGCATCCCTGAAGGCTACCTGCGCCATAAACGGATCCTGCACGACCTTTACCGATGACAGATCCGGACCGGCAGGTGAAGCTGTTCCGAAGCCCGGGGCGCCTTCCGCGCCTTCCGCTCCGGTGCCGCCGTTCCCGCCTGCATGAAGCAGACCTCCGGCGGCAAGCTCTTCCATTTTTTTTGCAAATCTTGCCGAAAGGGTTTTCAGTTCCAGCGAGCGGATCTTTTCGAGTGCCGACAGCGTATAAATGCCGTTGACATTTCCCGCGTCCTCAGCTGCCGGATCAAACTCTACCGGCGCGTCAATGTCGATCGTCGCAAGCCGTTTGGAAAGCTCAGCAAGATCATAGTGCTCCTGCAGCGCTTTCTGTGCCCTGGGAGGCCGTACCTCCTCTGCGTGCGCCCTGGCATTTTCGATAGAGCCAAATCTGACAATGATTTCCGTCGCGGTTTTCTCTCCGACGCCCGGAAGTCCGGGGATGTTGTCGGAGGTATCTCCCATCAGTGCCTTGAGGTCTATAAATTCCTGCGGCGTCACCTGGTATTGTTCTTTGACGTCTTCGGGATAGTAATTGAAGACCTCGGTCCGTCCCTTTGAGGTCTTCGGCATGGATATTTTGATGCGGGTGTCGCAAAGCTGCAGCAGATCGCGGTCTCCCGAAACGATCGTCACCTCGCAGCCGGCAGCCTGACTGCGCTTTGCCACCGTGCCCAGAAGGTCGTCCGCCTCATAACCTTCAAGCGTCAGGATCGGAATGTTCATCGCCCGGACCAGGTCCATGGTCAGGGGCACCTGTTCGAGAAGCTCTGACGGCATCGGCTTTCTGGTGCCTTTGTATGCCGGATAAAGCTGTGTCCTTTTGAGCTTCTGCCGCTCGAGGTCAAAAGCGACCGCGATCCGGTCAGGCCTTTCCTCGTCTATGCATTTGAAGAGAATATTCAGGAAGCCGTATACCGCGTTGGTATGGATCCCCGATGAGGCCGAAAGCAGCGGTACGCCGTAATATGCCCTCGATAATATACTGTGTCCGTCTATCAGAAGAAGTTTTTTCATATGCTGTGCCCGTATGTGAGAAGTAATCCGTCAGTATCCCAGGATCAGGATGCGGATATAGACAAGCGCCGTGCCGGCCAGGACCCAGAAGGTAAGCGTCCTGAAGATGTTGGACAGGATCATGAGGCGTTTCCTTGTGACCATATATTCCTGATAATTCTTCAGATTGTGCCTGTGTGCGGACGCAAGATTCAGGCTGGCATGCTTGTCCTCCAGCCTGATAATGCCTTCCTGCACGATGTAGTTGACCTCCAGCTCCTCTGCGCATCCCCTGCAGTTTTTCAGGTGGTTGAGGAAATCGTTGAGCTCATCATCATCCAGCCTGTCGTGGATAAAGGCGTCTATATCTTTGTTGAATGTAATGCAATCCATAAATGGTATTGTACTCTAAATAAACGGTATTCACAAGCACGGCCGCTTTTCCGGATATACAGAAACGACATCGGGATAAACATTTGATGTATATCCCAATGTCGTCTGGAAATCAGTTTGAATTATGATCTGTCTTATTACTTCTGGCAGGCAGTGATCAGGCTCATCTTGTAAACCTCTTCCGCATTGCATCCGCGGGAAAGATCATTGATCGGAGCATTCAGTCCCTGAAGGATCGGGCCGTATGCATCATAGCCGCCGAGACGCTGTCCCATCTTGTGAGCGATATTCGCAGACTCAAGGTTCGGGAAGATAAAGGTGTTCGCCTGTCCGGCTACCTTGGAGCCCTTGCACTTTACCGCTGCAACCTCCGGAGCGACTGCTGCGTCGAACTGCAGCTCGCCGTCGATATCGTACTGCGGAGCCATCTTCTGAGCGATCTCTGTTGCATCGTGGCTGAGCTGGACTGTGCCGCCCTTGCCGGAGCCCTTGGTGGAGAAGCTTAATACTGCAACCTTCGGAACGATGCCGAAGATCTCAGCGGTCTCAGCTGTGGAAACAACGACCTCAGCAAGCTTCTCTGCGCCGCTCTGC
>JAFUAE010000064.1 GCA_017460845.1 Lachnospiraceae bacterium | reverse complement strand
GCAGATCTGTTTGAGGGCGTCGTGGCTGCCGTAGCCGTACTCAAATATGTCTACGACACGCAGTTTTCCAGCGTCACCTATATGACGACTATCCGTACCTACAGCTCGTCGGAGTATATGATGATCGATACCGCGACCATGCGGAACCTGGAGCTGCTGGAATCCATGCGCGAAAAGGAAAAGCGCGGCACGCTGCTCTGGGTGCTGGACAAGACCAGGACCGCCATGGGTTCCCGCTTCCTGCGGCGCATGATTTCGCAGCCGCTTCTGAGTAAAGAGAAGATCGAAATGCGTCAGGCCGCAGTTGCGGACCTCAACGGACGCTTTATCGACCGCGAGGAGATATGCGAATATCTGAAGCCCGTTTATGATCTGGAGCGCCTGCTGACAAGATTCAGCTCCGGCCGTGCGAATCCCCTCGATGCCCTGGCCTTCCGCCAGTCGGTTTCCATGCTGCCGCATATCAAGCAGCTGCTGGGCACCTTCGAGGCTCCGCTCCTGATGGAGCTTGACTCGGATCTGGATCCTCTGATCGATCTTTGCACACTGCTGGACGCGGCAATCGATCCGGAGGCGTCTGCATCGGTCCGCGACGGCGGCATCATCAAAGGCGGCTGGAACGAGGAGGTCGACCATCTGCGCGCATCCAAGACGGAGGGCCGCAAATGGCTCATGGAGCTTGAGGCCGAGGAACGTGAAAAAACAGGCATCAAGACGCTCAAAATCAAGTTTAATAAAAACTTCGGCTACTGCATTGAGGTAAGCAATACCTTCAAGGAACAGGCGCCGGATTATTTTATCCGCAAGCAGACTCTGACGACGGGAGAGCGCTATACGACAGAAAGGCTGGAGGAGCTTTCCTCCGACATTCTCGGCGCGGATGAAAAGCTGAAGTCTCTCGAATACGACCTTTTCCAGGAGATTTCCGGAAAAGTGGCCGCAGAAGCCGTACGGATCCAGAAGACCGCCAAGGCGATTGCGTATCTTGATGTGCTCTGCTCGCTTTCCTATGTGGCTTCCCGCAACAAATATGTCTGCCCGAAGATCAATGAAACCGGACGGCTTGAGATCACGGACGGACGCCATCCGGTGGTGGAGCTCATGCTCAAGGAAGGCTCCTTCGTTGCAAATGACACGAAGCTCAACAATCAGAATGACCGGATCGCGATCATTACCGGACCGAATATGGCCGGCAAATCGACCTATATGCGTCAGGTCGCGCTGATCACGCTGATGGCGCAGATCGGATCCTTCGTACCCGCCAAAAGCGCGGATATCCCGATCTGCGACAGGATCTTTACCAGAGTCGGCGCGTCTGACGACCTGGCAAGCGGCCAGTCCACATTTATGGTGGAAATGACGGAGGTCGCCAACATTCTGCGAAATGCCACTTCAAATTCACTGCTGATCCTGGATGAGATCGGGCGCGGAACCTCCACTTATGACGGACTTTCTATCGCCTGGGCAGTGGTGGAATACATCAGCGACAGGAAAAAGCTCGGCGCAAAGGCTCTGTTTGCCACTCACTACCATGAACTGACGGAGCTTGAGGGCAAGATCCGGGGCGTGCATAACTTCTGCATTGCCGTCAAGGAAAATGACGTTGACCTGATCTTTCTGCGGAAGATCGTTCCGGGCGGCGCGGACAAATCCTACGGTATTGCCGTTGCGCGTCTCGCCGGCGTGCCGAGGATCGTCACGGACCGCGCGGAGGAGATTGCGGAGCAGCTCTCGGAATCCGATATCACGGCATCTGCGGCAAAAATCGATTCGATTACTATGAAAGTCGAAGAGACTGGCCGCCCGGCAGGCGATGGCACACAGCTGACCTTTATGAGCAGTGCCAGCGATGGCGCCGATGGTGCGGAGCTTGCCGCGGCTGATCAGGCTTTCGCGGCGGAGTCTGCCTGTGGTACAGCGGCTGAATCGGACGGAGTGCCGGCTCAGCACAATGTAAAGGTACGGCAGGAAATCCTTAAGCGTATCGCGGAAATGGACCTGACGCACCTGACACCGATGGAGGCATTTTTCGAACTCAATGAGATGCAGACAAAGCTGAATAAAGGGTAATTTTGGATGATCAACATTCTCAGCAAGGAAACAATTGATAAAATCGCGGCGGGAGAGGTTGCGGAACGACCGGAAAGTGTTGTGAAGGAGCTTCTGGATAACGCCATTGATTCGGGCGCCGATACGGTCAGTATTGAGATCCGCGGGGGCGGCCTTGATCTGATCCGGATCACGGATAACGGCTGCGGGATCCCGAAGGACGAGGTCCGCACGGCTTTCCTGCGCCATGCGACCTCCAAGCTGAAAACGGCGGACGACCTGAATCATCTCGTGACCATGGGCTTCAGGGGCGAAGCGCTTGCCTCGATTGCGGCCGTTTCCGAGGTCGAGATGATCACCCGGACCGAGGATCAGCTGACCGGAGTGCGTTACCGCATTGAAGGCGGCGTGGAAAGGAGCTTTCAGGAGGTGGGCGTGCCTGCGGGTACAACCGTTATCGTCAGAGATTTCCTTTTGAATGTTCCCGTCCGCAGGCAGTTTCTGAAATCCGCCCAGGTTGAGAATTCCTATATTGTAAATACCGTGGAAAAGCTTGCACTTGCACACACGGACATCAGCATTTCCCTTACGACAGACGGTCGCAGCATTTTTTCCAGTACCGGAAACGGGAGCCTAAAGGATGTGATCTATATGATCTACGGCTCCGAGGCGGCAGCTTCCCTGCTTCCCGTAGAGTACGAGCTGAAGGGGATACGGGTGAGCGGCTATGCGGCCAAGCCCGTGATCGCAAGGAACCGCAGGGACTATGAAGTCTTTTTTGTCAATGGCAGATGGATCCACTCGGATATATTGCGCAAGGCTGCCGAGGATGCCTATGCCCCGTTTATGATGCAGCATAAGTACCCGATGCTGATCCTGCATGTAGATCCGGAGCCAGAAGCAGTCGATGTAAATGTTCATCCCAGGAAATCCGAGGTGCGCTTCGCATCCAATCAGAATGCCTACGACGCCGTGTTTCAGGCTGTCTCGGGGGCACTGAAGCAGAATGAACTGATCGTAAACGCCGGAAATGCCTTTTTCCTGAAGGATAAGCCGGTTTCGAGCAGATATGCCGCCGGGAAGCAGACGGCCCCGGAGCCCTTTGAAAAGAGCCGGAAGTTTGATTATGTGAGCAGTATTACGGAGGAGATCCGGAAGGCGGAGGAGCAGGCCGGGGAGCGGACCCCGGGATCAGCCTCCGCAGTTGTCACGGGCGGCACAGGTGCAGATAAGGCCGGTTCCGCAGCTGCGGCGCGCACAGATTCACCAGCAAAATCACCGGAAGCCCCGGCGCCTGCATTTACAGCTGCAACACCAACTTCAAAACCGGCCGCAACACCTACACCTACACAAACACAAACATCGGCACCGGCCGCAACACCAACATCAACCTCAGCTCCAACATCAGCTGCAACACAAACACAATCACCAGTACCGGCTCCAGCCCCAACTCAGGCTGCCGCACCGGACCGCAGCGGAAGGAACTTTCTCAAAAAAGAAAATGTCCCGTATTTCCGCATGATCGGTCAGGTCTT
>JAFUAE010000063.1 GCA_017460845.1 Lachnospiraceae bacterium | reverse complement strand
GCGGAAACTTCAACTGATGACCCCTGTTGAATACCATGATAACTATTATGCAGCGGCATAAGGATACCGCCAGTCGATTACTAGACTGGCGGCAAAAAACTTTTTAATTATTCACTGTCCTCTTGACGGGTAGCACACCAATTTATGTGAAAAATCATAATGCGGCGGTTATTTTCTGCTAATTCTGTTTGGTGGGCCTTTATTTGAGGTCCTTTATTTGTCGTCCTTTATTTGTCGGTATTCTTTCTCATGATCGTTGCCTCCAAATGAAATATTGCGTGCTGCCATTCCCGCTATTGGCCACGGTCCGCCCTGTGTCTCCCGCTGTTGACCGCGGGCTGCCCCGGCGGACCGGGCCGGCAGGTTTTATTTTTGTCTGATCAGTTCCGCTTCGATCGGAGGAACCTTGGACGGCTCATTGGTAGCTGGCAGTCCCTCGGAATAGAAGCGGATCTTTGTGAAGGAAGGATCGTGCGGCGGCAGCTTATCTTTCACAATGATCTCAAAGGTACGCTGCTCGTAACCCGCTTCCATAGCGATCGCCACATGCTGATTATAGTATCTCTTCCCGGGAAGTTTACCTGTAAAGACTCTTCCTTTAAATTCGAAAGTGGCCGATCCGTCTTCGGAAATAACAAGTTTGGCGTCCTTATTCTCTGAGACAAAGGTTCCGACGTAGTTTTCGACCTTCCACCAGATGTCTCCGCCAAAGTCGATCTCTTCTCCGGATTCCGTCTTGAGTGACAGATCCCTGATGAGCTTGTATTTCTTTCCGCCGATCTTTACGAAATGCTCCGGCACTTCTCCCAGTCCGGCTTCGAACTGCCCTGCTCCGAGCGTCACAGGCTCTGCGATCCTGTCCAGATACATTCCGTCCACAAAGAGGGCGTTTTCGTAGCGGTTGCCGATCCGCACCTGTTTCCCATCGGACAGTGCGCAGTCATAGAAGTAATCCCTTGTCCCCGACTTGTACTCGTTATAATCTTTCGACATGTTGAAATACAGTTCGCTCTCACCGTTCACGCGCAGGAACTTCAGGATCTCCCCTGCCGGGATCACGATCCCGCCGGTCTCATTTCCGGCATCGTCCAATGCTTCCGCGCTGATTTCATGAAGCAGGCGGCAGCCGACATTCCGGCTGTCGATCGCGAGTGTGCCGTCGATCAGCGCGAAATGCATCCAGGTGCGGCCCCGTCCCGGCTCGGGCCTGAAGGCGTAATGACCGTTCGGCGCGTAGTAAGTATTGAGGCCCGCAGTGGGATCCATAAATTTCCGTGATTTTTCCCGCATATGGACACAGTCCGGATCGTACGGAACCGCCATGTACAGTACATGCAGGAAGGAGTCAAAGGATTGGACCATCTGGTTCTCAAAGCGCTCAAATCCGCCGTCGGGGTGCGCGAAATTGTATACATATCCACGGTCCTCGGAGTCCTGAAGCCGGTAGAAATAATACTGATCCTGCGCGCGGAACACATAATAATCCGAACCGTCATCGGAATGTTCCAGCCACCAGGCCTCCTCTTTTTTACCGTCTTTGATCACGATGCGGTAATCTCCGTTAACCGGGGTTTCCGCGACTTTTTCGACACGAATGACTCTCTTGTCATACGGCAGCGCGTAGTCCGTGTTTTTCTCGATCTGGGCAATGAAGCTTTCGGGTGTCGCCGCGGCGGCTTCCGCTTTTGCTCCGTCCAGCGCGGAATAAGGAATGGAAACATTTACAGCTTTGCCGTAAAAACTGCTGTCCAGTTCATCTCTTTTTTCATCCGGGACCTTGGAGCCGTCCAGATAAAAACGCAGTCCGAGGTAATCTGCCGCCCAGACGGGAGCTTCAGCGCCGCCCGCATACATCCCGCTGACCGCGTATTTGTTGGTGAGGGCTTTATCCAGGCGTCCCGGGAGGCTGCCCGGATCTTTCAGGAAATCCCCGAGTGTCAGGGCATTGCCGCTCTGCGTATCGAATACGGACGCATGGAAGCGGCAGCTGTCCTGCTCGCGGACCGATTCGCCCTTGGCATTGCCGATGCCCGATTCCATTTCCGTCTCCAGAATGCTGAACAGGACCTTGTCTGCGCGGGTAACATTTACAATGTGGGAAATGGTCCGGTAGCGGTAACGTTCCGTGGAGGCGGAACCGGCCGCCTCGACCGGATGTGTATTTTCGGCAAGAAAGCGCTGCGCTTTGGTTTCAACGTCCTCTTTTGCGTGCGCATTGACTTTGGCAATGACCCCGGAAAGTGTTTCGGGGACTTCGCCCTCCGCTGTCAGTTCCGTATATCTGCCGTAGACGCCGATCCCTTTTTTCGGGTCCACCGTGACCAGTTCTTTCAGTTCGGTTTTAACGGCGTACGCGCCGTCAACGAGTTTCTGGCTGCCGGGAGCATTGCCTGCGGGTTTTGCTCCGGGCTTTGCGCCGGGGTTTGCTCCGGGCTTTGCGCCGGGGTTTTGGGCATCAAGAGCCTTTGTTTCCGTGACTTCGCTGCCCGGGACTTTTGGATCCTGCGCCGGATCATTTCCCGTGTTCGGCCGCGTAGTGCAGGCCAGCAGGATCGCCGCCGCTGCCAGGACTGTGATACAGATATAGATCATTTTTCTTTCTCTCTTCATCTCTTTTTCCATTTTGCGGTTTCAGAAAAATCTACTGCTTCGGAAGGAACTGTTGCTTCGGAAGGATCTGTTGCTTCAGAAGGATCTACTGCTTGAGAAAATCCACTGCTTCCGTGTCTCCGTCTTCCTCCCACTCCACGAAAAAGGTGATGCGCTCGGGGGTGGTGCAGTTGGTGCCGGTATAGAAAGATCCGTTTTCGTAGAGGCCAATGTCAACGTCCGCGATCGAACGGCTGTCGCCTTCCCCCACAACAAGCCGGATCATAAATGCCACATCATACCGGACCGGCACATGCCCGTGGGGTGCAAGATATCCGGACATGAAAACGTATTTGGCTTCCTGTTCGCCCTCCGGCAGGCCCAGGCATTCGGAGAGCTTCTTATCAAAATTGAGGATCACGCTCTCTCCATCCCCTGAAAATGTCATGGTCCCATGCTCCGACTTGAAGACTCCTTCATGGGGCGCCGGCGCCGGAGTGTCCGGCTCATAAGGCATGTTCATGTCGACCAGGACGTCTTCTTCCTTTTCTGAGCAGCCCGTCAGCATCAGGGCCGCCAGGGCCATGAGCATGAGCATCAGCATCAGCAGAAGCCGCACGGCCGGGGGGTCTTTTCTCCTCGGTTTTCGCCTGATTTCTAACTGTCCGGGTTCTGACTGTCCGGGTTCTAACTGTCTGATTTCGATCTGTCTCATTTCTTCCTCCAATCAGGAATACTCCTATCCAGACATGATTTTCGTTCAATCATCAGCATAGCACGAAATGATGGAGACTTACAATCCCGTGCCGTGTATGATAAAGTATTTTTGACCGCCGGGACTGCGTTTTCCGCATGTTCCGGAACGATCACCCTATTTAACAAACAATTACCGTATTTTAAACCGAGGTATTTTTCTTATGAAAAGGCATAGATTAATGATGACTGCTTTTTCCTGGATTTCAGACAGAATCTCTGGGGCATTTTTCTGGGCGCGTTTGTATTTATTGAACCAAACGGAAAGTACAAAATCCGGGGCCTGGAGGTTATCTCCGGACCTCATTCTTTGTGCCCCGGACTTTGAACTTTCCTAATGTATTCTGTAACAGCTCTTTATGTATTCTTCTCTAAAGATGTTCTGACAGATTCCTGCAGGACGGCAAATCATCTGACATCTTAAAAATGCACACACAAAAACCCTCTCTGTTTCCGAGCATTCAGATCTCTCTGAACACCCGGAATGAGAGGGTCTTTTTGTGTACCATAAAGTGTATTCAGTATGGGATGATTTTTTTAATGCTTTACGAATTCTCTCAGGATCATATCCTTCAGCATTATCAGCTCTGCTTCAGGATCAACCTCTCCCTCAAATACATAGACCAGTCCGACGGCATACCTGGTCACGGCAGCCAGCATGATGTGAAATGTACTTGAAAACATAGTCTTCTCAGGGATATCCGTATTCAGCGTCCCGTCCCTCATGCCCCGTTCATAAAGGTCATGGAAACCGGTTCCTAATGTATCTACCAGCTTCATGTAGGATTTCAGCTGCTCTGCGTCATGTTCTTCCTTCCTGAGAAAACTGTTAAGATCATAGTTGAACCTCAGGATATCCTTGTGATTGCGGTACAAATTTATAAATGATTCAAGATAAAATGCCATATATTCACCGCCGCTCATGGCCGCAATCCGTTCTGCAGGCACAGTACCGTTGTAAGCTGCAATGTAATTCTCCCACTTCTGAGATGCAAGCTCTACCACAAGGTTCAGCTTATTGGTAAAATGCCGGTACAAAGTAGCGATTCCGTATCCGCTCTTCTTTGCAATAGAATCCAGTGAAACCGCTTCGATCCCCTTTTCCTTAAAGAGCTCAAATGCGGCATCCAGAAAAGCCTGCCTGGTCACAGCCATTTTTTCATCATAAGTATCTCTTTTCACCATACTTCTCCCGGTTACTATCATTCAATTTAACCTTTATAAATTTACTGTGCCGGGCGTCCGTCCCAGGCACCGTCCGGTCCAACATAATAACCGTCCGGTGTCCTTTCATTGACATACATATGGCCCTGGTCCCTGCCTGCGACCGGTTCAAAATAGTACCACTTTCCATTAATCAGTACCCAGCCCGTCACAAGGCGTCCCTTTGTCCCGTCCGATTCCGGATTCAGGTAATACCAGCGTCCGTTCTGGTACAGCCAGCCCGTATGCATGTATCTGTTTACTCCGAAGAAATACCAGTCCGTCCTGCCGAGGTATGCGATCTGCGCCCATGTGTCTGCAGCATCCGTGCCGTCCGCGAAGCGATAGGTCCAGTTTGTTTCGGTCTGGCTCCAGCTGCCGTAAGATGCAGCTGCCGGTACCATAGAGACAGTCTGTGATGTGCTTCCCGAACCCGGAACCGTATTCTGTCCGGAGACAGTTGTTCCTGCGCTGCTTCCGATTCCACTGCCTGTGCCGGAAGCATTAACAGATCTACTTCTGCCTCCTGCATCGCTGTAAATGATCTGCTCCGCGACTGCATTGCCGGAATCGCTGCTGGAATCGGAACCTCCGTAGGAAGAAGCTCCTGATGTACGGCCGCCGGAGGAGGACTCTGAAGTACCGT
>JAFUAE010000006.1 GCA_017460845.1 Lachnospiraceae bacterium | reverse complement strand
CCCTTTTCCACGCCCGGGCTGTTTTCCCGGGCGCGCCGCTTGTACTCCTCGATCTCCGCGCGGTAGCGCTGGATCTCCTCCCGCTCACGCTCGATCGTGACCCGGCTCTCCTCAAGGCTCGCGATTACATCCTCAAACTTGACATCCTCTGATTCGATCCGCTTCTTTGCGTCCTCAATAATATAAGCCGGCAGCCCGAGCTTCCCGGAGATCGCAAACGCGTTGGATTTTCCGGGGATCCCGATCAGCAGGCGGTAGGTCGGCTTAAGTGTCGCGACATCGAATTCGCAGCAGGCATTTTCAACGCCGGCCGTTTCAAGCGCATACAGCTTGATCTCGCTGTAATGCGTCGTGGCCATCGTCCTCGTCTTCATGTTATGCAGGAAGTTCAGGATGGCAATGCCAAGGGCCGCGCCCTCTGTCGGATCCGTACCGGATCCGAGCTCGTCAAACAGGCAGAGCGATGCCGCGTCCGCCTTCTGCAGAATGCTCACGATATTGGTCATATGCGCGGAAAATGTTGACAGGCTCTGTTCAATGCTCTGTTCGTCTCCGATATCTGCATATACCTCCTCAAAAATACCTGCTACGGAGCCCTCGGAAGCAGGTATATGGAGTCCTGCCTGGGCCATCAGCGTCAGCAGTCCCGTTGTCTTGAGCGAGACAGTCTTGCCGCCCGTATTCGGTCCGGTAATGATCAGCTGATCGAAATCCCGTCCGAGCGAAACGCTGACAGGCACTACGGTCTTCGGGTCGATCAGCGGATGCCGCGCCTCTTTTAACTCTATGCTCCTGTCTTTGCTGAAGGACGGCTCCGTTCCGTTGATTTCAAGGGAATACAGCGCCTTGGCAAAGATCATGTCAAGTTTTTTCAGGATCTTAATATTATCCGCGATCGTATCCGTATACGGCATCAGGCTCTGGCTTAAACGGAGAAGGACCTTTTCGATCTCCTGCTGTTCCTCGGCCTTCAGCTCTCTCAGCCTGTTGTTGAGGCTGACCACTGCCATAGGTTCAATGAAAAGCGTCAGTCCGGTGGATGATGCATCGTGGACCATGCCGGGAACCTTGGATTTGTATTCCGCCTTGACAGGAAGGCAGTAGCGCCCGTCCCTCTGTGTAATGATCGCGTCGGTCAGATAATCCCTGCAGGAATTCAGCTTGCTCTGCATGACTTCATGCACGCTGCCCGCCGTCCGCTTCATGGTTTCCCTGACGGAAAGAAGCCCCGGTGACGCGTCGTCGGCAATTTCATCCTCGGCAAGAATGCACCTTTGAATCTCCTTATTCAGGGAAGTAAGCGGCGTGATCAGTTCAAAAAGCTCCGAAAGAGAATCTTCCTTCTCCTCTTCATCCCTCACCCCATAAGCGCAGGCGCGCTCCGACACAGTCAGTACCGAACTGACGGCAATCAGCTCTCCTGCCGAGAGGATGCCGCTGACGTCCAGCCGCTTCAGGATGTCCCCGATCTCCCGGACGCCGCGGAAGGAAAGGCTGCTGCCCTTCAGGCGTATTCTGGTGCAGGCATCGCTCGTATTGCGCTGCCATTCCCGGATATGACGGTAATTGGACGAAGGCTTCAGCCTTGCGCATAAGGCTCTCCCCGCTTCCGAGGAGGCAAAGCCCTGAAGTCTTTCGATAATCTTATTGTATTCAAGGATCTGTAATGTTTTTTCTTCCATGTCACCCGTTTTGATAAGCTGCAGATATCCGTCCGCAATTCCTGTTTAAATGCCGTTTTCAGCATCGCCGGAACCGGAGGCAGCGGCAGCGGCATTGGCCTTTGCCTGTTCCTCGATTGCGTTTTCCTTTGCATTCAGGATCTGCATAAATTCTTCTCCCGTGATCGTCTCCTTCTCATAGAGATTTTTCACGATTTCATGCAGCTTCATGATATTCTCTTCAAGGATCTTATACGCCTTATCATACTGCGCTTTCACGAGCCCGATCACTTCATCGTCCACCTGCTTCATGGTATCCTCGGAGCAGGCGATCGACATGTCGCCTCCAAGATAAGCATTATTCTTCGTCTGCAGCGCAACCATTCCGAACTGGTCGCTCATGCCGTACTGGGCGATCATGCCCCGGGCAAGCTTAGTCGCCTGCTCGATATCATTGGATGCGCCTGTCGTGATGCTCTTGAAGATCAGGGCCTCTGCCGCACGTCCGCCCGTAAGCGTGGCGATCTTATTGGTCAGCTCCTCCTTTGACATCAGATAGTGATTGCCGTTGTCATCGACCTGCATCGTATATCCGAGTGCGCCCGAAGTACGCGGAATGATCGTGATCTTGTGGACAGGCGCGGAGTTATCCTGCTTGGCCGCAACCATCGCATGTCCGACCTCATGATACGCAACGATCAGCTTTTCCTTACTGGTCAGGACCTGGTTTTTCTTCTTGTAGCCGGCCATGACGACCTCGATGCTTTCCTCAAGGTCCTGCTGGTTGACACGTTCCCTTCCGGCCTTGACCGCTCTGAGGGCCGCTTCGTTGATCATATTGGCAAGCTCTGCGCCGGAAGCGCCCGGGCAGGCCTTTGCGATTTCTTCGTAATTGATATTTCCGGCCATTTTGACCTTGGCCGCATGTACCTTAAGGATCTCCACACGTCCCTGCATATCGGGAAGCTCGACCGGCACGCGCCTGTCAAACCGTCCCGGACGCAGAAGGGCAGGATCCAGACTGTCAGGCTGGTTGGTGGCAGCCAGCACGATGATGCCCTTGGTGCCGTCAAAACCATCCATTTCCGTCAGCAGCTGATTGAGCGTCTGTTCGCGCTCATCATTGCCGCCGAGGCCATTTCCGCCTCTTTTCTTGCCGATCGCATCGATTTCATCTATGAAGATAATGCACGGCGCCTTCTTCTCGGCCTCATCGAAAAGGTCCCTGACCTTGGCCGCGCCCATGCCGACAAACATTTCAACGAACTCGGAACCGGAAATGCTGAAGAACGGAACATCCGCTTCTCCGGCAACAGCCTTGGCAAGCATCGTCTTACCGGTACCGGGAGGACCGACCAGAAGGGCTCCCTTCGGGATCTTCGCGCCTATCTCATTATACTTCTTAGGTTCATGAAGGAAATCAACGATTTCGGCAAGCAGCTCCTTGGCCTCATCCTCGCCGGCTACATCCTTAAAGCTGATCCCCACCTTGTCGCCTTCATAGACCTTGGCATTGGACTTTCCGAAATTGCCCATGCCCATGAAGCCGCCGCCTTTGCCCATCCTGTTCATCATGCGTGAACCGAGCCAGAGCATCAGTCCGAGCGGAAGTAAATTATAGAGCAGCGTCCAGATCGGGGATACCGGCTGCGGGATCTCCTGCGTAAATTCCGCTCCCGCCGCATAAATGCGGTCAACCTCGCCTATATAATTAATACGGCCCGTCTCATAGATCGTATCCTGTCCCTTCAGGGTATACTGGATCGTCGTATTATCCAGCTCGACCTTCTCCACATTCTGCTGATCCAGCTCACTGAGAAAAGAATCATAGGTCGCATCGACGATCCGGCTTTTCTGGATGGCCGGCACAATGATCAGATTGATGGCCATCATAACCACGAGCACAAAGATCAGATAAAGCGTCATCTGTCTGTTCGGCTTCGGGATCTTGTTGTCGCCGTTTTCGTAATTCTTTTTATTCGGGTCCTTTTGATAATCAAAAATATTTCCAAGATTTGCCATAAACTGCTCCCATTCTTCTGTAAAATAGCGGCCTGTTTTGCCGTATCAGAAATCTATAGATAACTATATCAGATTTATCCACATTTCGCATTATACCCGTTCAAAGCTGAAAAAAACATGAACTAAAGCGGATTTCACAGTTATTTTAGAATTCTTTTAGGGATCGGTTAGAAATAAAGCTTCCAGGCAAAGCATTCGGATGAGAGCGGCAATTCCCTGACAATTTTCTTACATGCCTTGACAATGCCGGTCCGCAAGAGTACAATGTTCAAAATTTTTAGAAATTTTAAATTTTTGAACATCTTAGTTGTCTCAGGCAATCATACTTATCTTGAAACACGCATCAGGAGACCCGCTATGAAAAAGCTTAAGCATATCGATCCGGCAACCACCTATATACCGTTCGCGATCATTTTTGTGCTCTGTGCATTCTTTGTGATCGATCCGGAAGGCTCCACTTCAGCCCTCAGCGCCGTACGAAATATCCTCGGGGATGACTTCGGCGTCTATTACCT
>JAFUAE010000005.1 GCA_017460845.1 Lachnospiraceae bacterium | reverse complement strand
GACGGATCGCTTCGCTCTCCTATGAGATTGGATCGCTGACTTTCATAGTAAGGAGGAAACATATAAATGGCAAAGGGATTTAATACGATCGAGGAAGCGCTCGAAGCGCTCCGTGCGGGAAAGGTCATTCTGGTCACCGATGATCCGGACCGTGAAAATGAGGGCGATTTTATTTGTGCGGCAGAATTTGCCACCCCTGAAAATGTTAATCTGATGGCATCTGTGGCAAAGGGGCTGATCTGCATGCCGATGTCCAAACAGATCGCCGACAGCCTCAATCTGATGCAGATGGTCGCGGAAAACACAGACAATCACAGCACAGCATTTACCGTGTCAATCGACCATATGGATACGACGACCGGAATCTCCGCCTATGAGAGATCCTATACGGCCATGAAGACCGTGGAGGAAGGCGCAAAGGCTTCTGATTTCCGAAGGCCGGGACATATGTTTCCGCTGGTGGCCAGAAAGGGCGGCGTGCTCGTCAGGGGCGGCCATACGGAAGCAACGGTTGACCTGATGCGCCTTGCAGGCCTGAAGGAATGCGGGCTTTGCTGCGAGGTCATGAAGGAAGACGGACACATGATGCGGACGCCGGAGCTGATGGAGCTGGCGGAAAAGCTGGACATGGTCTTCATTACCATCAAGGAGCTGGCCGACTATATCCGCGTGAACGAAAAGCATGTGACCAGAGAGGCGGTCGTGCACCTGCCGACGGCATACGGTGAATTTATGGCGTACGGCTACACAAGCGACATTACCAATGAGCATCATGTGGCGCTGGTCAAGGGAGATATCGGCGACGGCATGGATGTGCTCTGCAGGGTGCATTCGGAGTGCATGACGGGAGATGTCTTCGGTTCGCTCCGCTGCGACTGCGGAAATCAGCTGAAGCGCGCCCTGATGCAGATCGAAAAGGAAGGACGCGGCGTCCTTTTGTATATGAGGCAGGAAGGCAGGGGCATCGGCCTGATCAACAAGCTGAAGGCCTATGCGCTGCAGGAAAAGGGCCGGGATACCGTGGAAGCAAATCTGGATCTCGGATTCGCGCCGGATCTCAGGGAATACTGGATGGGCGCACAGATCCTGAGAGATATCGGTGTCAGGGAGCTCAGGCTTATGACGAACAATCCGAGCAAGGTCTACGGCCTTGACGGGCTCGGGCTGACGATCAAGGAAAGGGTGCCGATCGAGGTCGACGTCTCCGATACTGCAGTAAAATATATGAGAACGAAGGGCGAAAAGATGGGACATATCTTTACGCACCTGTATTAAAACAGACATTCCGGAAGACACAGTATTACATACAGAAAGGCAGGATACGAATATGCATGTTTTAGAAGGAAAACTGATTGCAAAGGAAGGCATGAAGGTCGGACTGGTCGCAGCCCGTTTTAACGAAGTCATCGTAAATAAGCTGGTAGGCGGGGCACTGGACGGGCTTGTGCGCCACGGCGTGGACACGGATAACATTTATACAGCATGGGTCCCGGGCGCGTTCGAGATCCCGTTCGTGGCAAAAAAAATGGCAGAGAGCGGAAAGTACGATGCTGTCATTGCACTCGGCGCCGTGATCCGCGGCTCGACAACGCACTATGACCTGGTCTGCAATGAGGCTGCAAAGGGTATTGCCCAGGCAGGCCTTGTCACAGGTGTGCCGGTACTCTTCGGTGTGATCACTACCGAGAATATCGAGCAGGCAATCGAGAGAGCTGGCTCCAAGGCCGGCAACAAGGGCTATGACTGTGCGCTGTCCGCAATCGAGATGGTCAACCTGATGGATCAGATCTGAAGCGGGTATGGAGAAAACGATTCTTGTCCTGGACTATGACGGGACGCTCCACGACAGCAGTGCGGTCTATGAGCCGGCATTCCGGAGAACGATGAAAGAGATCTCCGCTCTCGGCTGGATCCCGGAGGCAGAATACACTTCGGAAGAGATCCTGTACTGGGTCGGGTTTTCCAGTGCCGAAATGTGGGCGCGCTTCCATCCGGAGCTTTCCCCCGAACGGCAGCAGGAGGCCGGCCGGATGATCGGCCGCTATATGCTCTCCGACGTGGCCGCAGGGCGGGGAAGACTCTACCCGGGCGTGCCGGAGGCTCTTTCGGAGCTTTCGGAAAGTTATGAACTGATGTTTTTCAGCAACTGCCATAAACCGTATATGGAAACGCACCGGAAAGCCTTCGGGCTGGAACGCTGGATCAGCAGTTTCTGGTGCGTCGGGGAATACGGATCACTGCAGAAGGAAGAGGTGTTTGCGCAGTATATCCGTGAGCCGGGGCGCCGCTACATTGCGGTCGGGGACCGTTTCAAGGACATCCGCCTGGCAGCGGAATGCGGTCTGCCCTCCATCGGATGCCTGTACGGATTCGGCACGCCGGAGGAGCTTTCGGGTGCAGACAGACTGATTACCGATATCCGGGAACTGAAATCTGCCGCCGACAGCCTGCAGTGAGCGTTACACTTCGCATTGGCCGGCCGGCCTGTGATCAGTAATTGAAACCGGCGGTTTATAAAGATTTCATAATTGAATCAGTTGACTTCAGAACTCTGCCCGGAGTACCATAAGGGCAGAGTTCTTTGTTTTCTAAACTGTCATCGCTAAGCTTGTCGGCGCCCTTTGGGCTTGACTTGCTAAGCGAGCACGTATACATGAAAGTAGCGCTCAAGCGTCGCCGGTGGCTCGCTCTCGTTAACTTTCATAGTAATCTGACGATCACATCTGAAGGATCTGCATTTCCTTTCCTGTTTAATTCTGCAGGAGGTATTCATGAACTATCAGAGTTTTCTCGGCACGCCTGATTTCGTGCGTTTTTGTGATGAGCTGGAGCTGAAATTATGCGAGATCATTCCGGAGCGTCTTCCGGGGGCCGCATTCCGCAGGCAGTGGATCGACAAGCTGCAGGGCGAAAGCTATCTTTCCTTTACCATAAATCCGAAGGACAGCGCCATCGGGATCAATTTAAATGTGTCGGATCTTTATGCAAAGGAGGTGAAGGCCGAGGGAATGGTCTCAGCCGCGCGCGTCAGGAGCATGGCGTCGGAAATGCTTGAAAAAGCGATCGAGCGCCTGAAAATGATTCCTGTCATCGATGACGATCTGACAGACAATTATGAAAAGGCCAGGCCTAAGCTGATCACCCAGCTGGTGGCAGTCAGGGGAAATGAGGATATGCTCCGGAGGATCCCGTACCGGCAGATCGAAGACCTGGCTCTGGTGTACAGGCTCTTCATCAGCAGCGAAAACGGGATAGAGACCTGCCTGATCAGCAGCTCCATGCTGGAGGACTACGGTGTCACGGCGGAACAGCTGCATCAGGATGCCATGGCGAATATGTCTGCGATCAGCCCGGTGACAATAAAGGATCTGCAAATGCTTCTGGCGGATCTTGCCGGTGCGGAAGCGGCGGAGGAAGTCGCTCCGGAGCTTCCGGATCCGGAAATGCCGAAGCTGTATTTCCTTGGAACAGGTCTCAAATATCTCGGTGCATCTGCCATTTTCTATCCGGGTGTTCTGGAACGGTGTGCGGAAACACTGGGCGGCAATTATTATATCCTGCCTTCTTCGATCCATGAGGTCCTCCTGCTGAAGGATGACGGGACAGTGGACCCGGAAAAGCTGAGCTGCATGATCTACGAGATCAACCGCGCGACCGTGGAGCCCTCCGAGCGGCTTACCGATCATCCCTATTATTATGACTGCGGTACAAAGGAATTCCGTTCCGCATGAGAAAAACATTGACAAAAGCCGCAGACAGGTGATACCATCGCTTTAAATCATTAAAGTACTAAAAGGAGCGGAGATATGATCGCAGTATTAAAGCCTGATACGACGGAGGAACAGAAGAACAGCCTGATCGACTGGCTGAAGGGCCAGAATGTAGAGGTACACGAGTCCAGAGGAAAAGAGTATACTGTACTCGGACTTGTAGGGAATACGGGCGGCATTGATGTAGAACTGGTTGAGAGCCTGAGCATTGTCGACTCGGTGAAGATCGTGTCCGATCCTTTCAAAAAGAGCAACCGCAAATTTCATCCGGAGAATTCCGTGATCCGGGTCGGGGATATCGGCATCGGCGACGGGAGCTGTGTTCTGATCGCGGGGCCCGGCCCGGTGGAAAGCAGGGAACAGATCGTCGGGCTGGCAAAGCGTATTCAGAAGGCCGGCGCAGCCATCCTGAAGGGAGACGCCGTGCACAGGCTGTCCTCCCCCTATGACCAGTCTGATCCGGATGCCAATTACATCAGTCTTCTGCTGGAAGCAAAGAAGGAAACAGGCATGCCGGTCATGTCCGAGATTTCCGGTCTGGAGCAGATCAGCCGCTTCGAAGAGGTGGACCTGATCCAGGTAGCGACACGCAGCATGCAGAATTATGAACTGCTCCGTGAACTTGGCAGAATGGGCAAGCCTGTCGTGCTGAAGCGCGGCCTGTCCAACAGACTGAAGGAGCTGCTGGTCAGCGCGGAATACATCATGGCAGGGGGAAATGAAGACGTCATTCTCTGCGAGCGCGGGATCCGCAGCTTTGAGACCTATACCAGAAATACGCTGGATCTTTCCGCAGTGCCGATGCTGCACGAGCTTTCACATTTACCGGTCCTGGTGGATCCGGGCAGGGCAACGGGATCCTCGGCCCTTGTGGATCCGCTTGCCAGGGCAGCGGCAGCCTGCGGCGCGGACGGACTGATCATCGACGTGCATCAGGATCCGCTGCATGCGCCTTATGACGGGGCCAGATCCCTCACGCCGGATCAGTTTGCGAAAACTGCGGATCATGTCCGCAGGATCCGGGAGGTGCTCTCATGATTACGGGAGTTGTCGGCCTCGGACTGATCGGGGGTTCCTTTGCAAAGGCCTATAAGGAAGCCGGACACACCATTTACGGCTTTGATACGGACAAAACGATCCAGGGCTACGCCGCACTTAACGGAACCGTGGACAGGGTCCTCAGCTTCGACAATATGAAGGACTGCGACCTGATCCTGATCACGACCTATATCAAAGCTGCGGCACAATATCTGCAGGATGCCGCGCCCCATATAGACAGCCATACTGTCGTGATCGACTGCCTTGGCGTGAAGGCCAATATCTGCCGTCTGGGCTTCAGGCTGGCGGAAGAATACGGATTTACCTATGTCGGAGGACATCCGATGGCCGGAAGCCAGTATGCCGGGTTTAAGCATTCCCGTGCAAATCTGTTCCGCAACGCGCCTATGGTGCTGGTCCCGCCGATGTATGATGATATAGAGTTCCTGGAGCGGATCAAAAAGCTGCTGGAGCCGGCGGGGTTCGGCAGGCTTTCCGTAACGACGGCTAAGGAGCATGACCGCATGATCGGATTTACCTCCCAGATGGCGCATATCGTTTCCAATGCCTATATCAAAAGCCCGACGGCAGGCAGCCACAAAGGCTTTTCTGCAGGAAGCTACAAGGACCTGACGCGAGTCGCAAGGCTGAATCCCAGGATGTGGGCGGAGCTGTTTCTGGATAACAGGGAAAATGTCCTCCAGGAGCTTGACTGGATGATCGGATTCCTGGAGGAATACCGCCGGGCAATACAGGAAGAAGATGAAGAAGAACTGATCAGGATCCTGAAGGAAGGCAGCGACCGCAAGATCGCGATCGACGGCTGAATTCAGGGGAGGAACACAATATGAAGCTGATTGATATCAATACCGCAGCACCGTACAGGGTGGTGCTCGGGGAGGATCTCGCAGGATCCTGCGGCACCCTCATACAGCTGCACGCCGGCCTTTCTGAAAATGCAAAAACCGCAGTGATCGTGACAGATGACAATGTGGGGCCGCTGTATGCGGGGACGGTGGAAGAAGCCCTGACAGAAGAAGGCTTCCGCGTGCTGGTATATACGGTCCCGCACGGGGAAGCCTCCAAAAACCTTACTACCTATGGGAAACTGCTGGGATTTCTGGCGGACAATGAGGTCACCAGGACGGATTTTATCGCTGCGCTCGGAGGCGGCATGGTCGGCGATCTCGCCGGCTTTGCGGCGGCCACTTACCTGAGGGGCATCAGGTATATTCAGATCCCGACCTCGCTGCTGGCTGCAGTGGATTCTTCCGTCGGCGGCAAGACCGCAGTCGATCTTCCGAACGGCAAGAACCTTGCGGGTGCTTTTTATCAGCCCTCGCTCGTGATCTGCAGTCCGGACATGCTTCGGACGCTGCCGGAGGAAGAGTTTACGGCAGGCTGCGCCGAAGTGATCAAATACGGAGTTCTCGGGGACGAACAGCTGTTTGCGCATCTGGAACGTTTCGCGGGGGATTTTGACCGTGAGTATGTGATATCGCGCTGCATAGAGATGAAGCGCGATATTGTCGTGCAGGACGAGCATGATCTCGGAGGCCGGCAGGTGCTCAATCTCGGCCATACACTGGGCCATGCGGCGGAACAGCTGAGCAATTACAGCCTGTCTCACGGGATGGCGGTCTCTGTCGGAATGGCAGCGGTTGCAGAAGCGGCAGCCTCAGCAGGCATCTGTTCCGGGGAATGTGCCGGAAGGATACGCAATGTACTGAAGAGATTCGGACTCCCCGTGAGCTGTGAATACAGCATGGATGATCTGTACGAAGTCATGTGCAGGGACAAGAAACGGAAGGGAAATATGATTTCCCTTGTGATCCCGAAGCGGATCGGGGCATGCGAGATCCGTAAAATGTCTCTGCAGGAAATGAAAAGCTTTCTGGAGTCCGCGTCATGAAGGCGGTCATTACGCCGGCCCAGCCGGGAGGAACGATCCGCGCGATCGCATCCAAGTCACAGGCGCATAGAATGCTGATCTGCGCCGCACTTGCGGATGCGCCCACAGAGATCGTCTGCAGGGAATTGTCCCGGGATATAGAGGCAACGGCGGATTGCCTGCGGGCGATGGGCAGCCGTATTGTGTATGCCCGGGAGCGCGGCTGCTTTTCCGTCACGCCGTTAAACAGGAATGTGCCGGATCGGCGGATCACAATAGATGTCGGTGAAAGCGGCTCGACGCTGCGTTTTCTTCTGCCGGTAGTCTGTGCCCTTGGCTTCAGGACACATATCGTGATGCACGGCAGACTGCCCGAAAGACCTCTGTCCCCGCTCTGGGAAGAACTGGAGGCGCACGGAGCCTCGCTCAGGCGGAACAGCGACGGAAGTGTGGATACGGACGGAAAGCTTGGCGGTATGGCCTGGAAAATCGCTGCAGATGTCTCTTCCCAGTTTATAAGCGGACTGCTGTTTTCACTGCCGCTGCTTGCGGACGGACCGAAAGCGGATCCGGCGCGTGGAGGCAATGCTGCCGCGGATCAGATCTTTTCGCTGACCCTTACCGGAAATGTGGAATCCCGCAATTATATCCTGATGACACTTGATGCGCTGAAGGCTTTCGGCGTAGAATACTGCAGGGATGACACAGGCAGCATGCTGAGCCTTGCGCAGGGAAGCGCATATCGTTCGCCCGGAAGGACGGAGGTGGAGGGAGACTGGTCCAACGGCGCTTTCTGGATCTGTGCTGCTGCAATGTCGGAAAAGGAACTTAAGGTCAGCGGCCTGGACCCGGAATCATCCCAGGGAGACCGCGCGGTCCTCAGCCTGAGAGACCTGATCTTAAGCTCCAGGGAAAACGGGGAACCCGTCACCATCGATGCAAGAGATGTTCCGGATCTGGTCCCCGTACTGTCAGTCCTGGCGGCTTCCGTCAGCGGAACGACTGTTTTTACGCATGCAGAGCGCCTCAGGATCAAGGAAAG
>JAFUAE010000001.1 GCA_017460845.1 Lachnospiraceae bacterium | reverse complement strand
GCCCGGACTGATCATGCCGAGTACCGGATGGATCCAGCGTACCAGGGCTTCCGCACTGGCCAGGACCGGCGTATCCGGGCGGACGTCAAATTTCGGCTGATAGTAGACCTGAAACTGGTTTCCCGCTATGGCTGCGGGGAAATCCTCGATCAGCTGCTCCGCATAAATCTGACGCTGATGCAGCTGGTCATCATAGTACCCGATATTATTGGAAAGATTGCCCCTGACAATATCCGCCGCCATTTTTGCGCGGTCGAACCGTCTTTCGATCTCGATGCTTTTGTCGACATTGGAATAGACGCCAAGACGCAGACGCACCCTGTTCTCGGCACTGCTCTCAGGCAGCAGCTTATCTGTGGCCTTTTCCAGAAGCTCCGCATAATCATCCCGGTGCGGACAGTACACTAAAAATGTATCCGCTTCTCTCCTGCCTGCAATACCTCCCGACTTCTCCAGGACACACAGGACTGCCCGTCCGAGCTTGCGCAGCACTTCATCTCCATAGGCTCTCCCGTAGCGTTCATTGATCATGCGGAAATGATTAATGTCCAGGATCAGGGCATCCATCGGCTGTTCCTTATGATGCTGGTCAAGCTGCCCGACATAACGAAGGAAATATTCCTTATTATAAAGTCCGGTCAGTTCATCCCTTTCTGTGAACTGAATGATATCCCTGTCCTCGGAAAGCTCGATCGTACGCTGGATTCTCGCCCTGACTACGCCCTCCGGCGGATACGGCTTCGGTATAAAATCAATGGCGCCCAGCTGCAGGCTTTCGATTTCAGTCTCCTTTTCCGCCGTCGTGACAATGACCGGGATCCTGGAGAGCGTCTCATCGGCTTTTACCGCCTTCAGGACTTCCAGACCCGACATCACCGGCATCAGAACATCCAGCAGGACCAGAGAAAGCGTCTCCCTGTTTTCGCGGATCTTATTCATCGTGTCCGCGCCATCTTCCGCATACAGGATCTCATAGTCATTCCCGAGAATGGCCCCGAGTATTTCCCGGTTGATCTCCTCGTCATCCGCCACAAGAATCATTCTTCTATTATTGATGGAACGAAAGCTTTCACGAACCTTTTCCATACAGTTTCCCCTTTCCGTTCACAGGCCTCAGTGTCATATATTTTCCTGAAATACTATGCAATAATTGGGGTGCGTCGCGCTCCGGGATATATTTTTTTCCTTCCGGCGGTCCGATATGCAGGCCTTCCGGCTCTTCCCCGTACTCCCTGCGTATATAGTCGAGCAGAAGCTCCTCCATATGCTTCACGGAACTGTCTTTTCTGTAGAAATAAATGCCGGCATGCGGCTGCGGCTGCTCGCCTTCGGCGCCGGGCCGTCCGAGATCCAAAGGCATCTGGTAGCGCACGATCCTGAAACGTTCTGTAAGGTCCGGATCCTCATGCACTGCTTCCCACGCGGCATCGGCATCCTTTTCTTCGGTCAGGAAGCGCAGCGCGACGATCCTGTCCTCATCCCCGTACATCCCGCTCATATAATTACGGTAGGGCGTCCGGTGCATGGTCTCGTAATCGAGCCGCTCCTCCGGAGACAGCTCCCCGTCGTAATACAGCAGCATCGTATTGGTATGCACCGCAAAAATACATATGCAAATGCCTCGCGCCCGCAGCTTTTCCCGCAGCAGGTCCGCGTCCGCATGGCTGATCTCCATCAGCTCATAGTAGGCGTTTTCTCTCATATCATACAGCGCCGCGCCGTCCATGACGATGATCGGCATATTGATGCGCAGGGCGCTCATCTGGGAGATCATAAATGCCGGCGCCCACCGGGTCTCGAGACAGATCCGCGCACCCGCATCATAGAGACGGTTAAGCTCGATCATCACACGGGAAGGCACGAGTGAATACCTGTCTGCCGCGATATCCTTAAGATGCAGAAAGAAAATCCGCTCCGGATGCTTTTTTTTCGGCAGGTGCATCATGTTGACCAGGATCGCGACACATACGCCGATGATGGTATCAATGATGCGGTCCAGTGTCTGCTGAAGCGGCGATTCCACATCCGGGTACATGATGATGACGCAGAGAAATACGATTGCCGCCAGGGTCGCGCTGTCCGTGATCCTGCAGAGTACGCAGGTATAAAGCACCGCGACCACGCCGACGGACATCAGCAGATACACGAGGAACATGTTTGAGCCGATCGCCGGAACGTACTGCATCAGGAGCAGAAACAGCAGTCCCCAGACGCCGCCCATAATCGTGCCGATGATCCGGTTGCGCGCTGTTTTTTTGGAATCGCTGACATACGGCTGCATGCAGATGATCGCCGCGATCGTAGACTGGATCGCCATCCCCCGGTATCCCCGCAGGATATAAATCAGCAGGCAAATGAAGACAGCCGCTGCCGTCTTGATCATGCGCTGCCCGATCCCGGGCAGCAGGAAATACTTTTGCGGAACCTTTTTTTTGCCCTCGCCCATATCTCTGAAATGCGCCTGTAATGTACCGTCACTTTTATTCTGCCCGGCAGGCCGTCCTTTGTCCGGTTGGCCTTCCTTTGTCCGACCGGCCGTCCTTTGTCCGACTGTTGCCTGCATTCTTATCTTAACATCTATAAGCTGTCATTTCAAAAAAAACCGGGAGAAATTCACAGTTTTCACACATTTTATGTGTTATCCTATTGACCGGTTCCACAGGAGATATTTTTTATGGAAGAAAACACCGCTGTGACAGTGCATACATGAAAGCAACATTTATATAAAGTCAATTTAAAACTATGAGGAAAAATATGAAAAGATTTATAAAGTTCAGATCATTGCTGACGTCTTCTGCAGTGCTGGCTGCTGCGGCCCTGCTGCTTTGCGGCTGCGGTAACGCGAACACGGCCGGGACTGCAGCACCGGATACTGCGGCGGAAAGTCCCGCCGGCAGTCAGCCGCAGGCAGAGCAGAAAGATGTAAATGCTGTTTCTGCGGATGCCTCTGCTTCCGAAGCGGCATCTGCTTCAACAGCAGCTTCTGACTCCGCAGCAGGAGCAAACGCCGCCATGCCGGACAAAATCGACATGTCCGCATGGCAGTACAACGAGGAGCACGATGTCTACTGGCAGACCGGGATCAGCTACTGCGGCGATCCGGCCGATATGTCCTTCGAGACCCTCGGGCTTTTCATCCCCGGCGCATATTTCGATGCAAATGACAACGGCGACGGTACCTTTACCTGTACCGTCAGTTCAGACGGCACCGTCAGCGGATATACCGCAGAAACCGCTCCGGTCGTCCTGCCTGTCGAGACGCCCGGCTATTCGGCCATGAATCCCCCGGATGGCTATCAGGAAAGCACTTCATCATACACGGACGCCGGTTTCATTTACCTCTATGCCGGATGCCGGGGCCGCGATCAGGGTGCCCCCGCAGGCGTCACGGACCTGAAGGCGGCGATCCGCTATTACCGCTATAATGAAGAGCTCCCGGGAAATGCCGACAGCATCTTTTCCTTCGGAATGAGCGGCGGCGGAGCCCAGAGCGCTCTTCTCGGCGCAACCGGAAACAGTTCGCTGTATGACCCCTATCTTGAAGCGATCGGCGCTGTTTCCGGATACAGTGACGCTGTTGCAGGCTCCATGTGCTGGTGCCCGATCACGAGCCTTGATACCGGAGATGCTGCATATGAGTGGAATCTGGGCGAGACGCGTTCCGGACTGTCCGATACCGAACAGAAGATTTCCGATGCGCTCGCAGAATCCTATGCCGCTTATATCAATCAGGCCGGTATCAAAGCTCCGGATGGAACGGTTCTGACTCTGGAGGCATCCGACAGCGGCATTTATCAGGCCGGTACATATTATGATTACATTAAAAACGTAATTGAGACCTCCCTTGAACACTTCCTCGCAGATACGGAATTTCCCTACGATACCTCCGCTGCATCCTCCGGTGAAGGCGGTTTCGGAGACATGGGCCCGGGAGGCCGGGGCGGCTTCGGCGGTATGGGACGTCCGGAAGGCATGGGCAAGGCCGGTGGTGCAGGACGTCCGGAAGGCATGGGTAATGCCGGTGGCAATGGCCGCCCGGAAGGCATGACCAATAGCGGAGACGCTGCAAATGCAGAAGAGGCTGCGCAGTTTGCGGCGGACGGCATCGGACGAAGCGGTTCCTCCTCCGGCATGAGCATTTCCGGCGTCTTTGATACGCCGCAGGACTATATTGACGCCCTGAATGCGGAGGGTGAATGGGTCAGCTATGATGCGGCATCCAATACCGTCAGCATTACATCTGTCCAGGACTTTGTAAAGAGCTTCAAAAATGCTTCCAAGAGTCTCGGGGCCTTTGACCAGTTTGACGGCGGACAGGGCGAAAACACACTATTCGGTTACGGAGACGGAAGCGGCGCACACTTTGACAGCACGCTCGCCGGCATTCTCAGCGAGCTCGCTGCAGTCAGCAATGACGCAGAACTGCAGGAGTGGAACAAAGCCTATGCGGCAGATCTGGAAAAAACGGATGTCCTCGGGAATACGGCGGAATACAGATTGCAGATGTATTCGCCTCTGTATTATCTGCTGCACGGCGAAGCGGGTTATGGCAATGCGGATGTTGCAAAATACTGGAGGATCCGCACCGGTATCAACCAGGGCGACACCGCGCTCAGCACGGAAGTTAATCTGGCGCTCGCCCTTGAAGCATACGAGGGAACAGAGGACGTGGATTTTGAGACCGTCTGGGGCAGGGGACATGTAAAAGCCGAGAGAACCGGCAGCTCAGATGCGAACTTTATCGAATGGGTCAATGCCTGCCTGAAATAACCCGGGCGGCGTTTCCGCAGCAGGATTACTCTTTATACCAGCATTAAGGGCTTCGGATGGCCGGTGCGCTGCACCGCTGACCCGAAGCCCTTCTGTTTGTTTGTTTTCTATTTGTCTGTTTGTCTGTTTGTCCGCTTGTCCGCAGGTTCGCTGCCGTATCTGTCCGGCCGCCGATCTGTCTATAATCTGCCGGCCTTCTGGTCCAGAAGATCCTGCAGGGAGATATTGTCCAGATACTCGCTTATTACGCGGTCCAGTCCCTGCCACATCGGCAGTGTCAAACAGTCCGCCCGCCGGCTGCAGCCTGCCGGATTCTCCGCAACGCAGGGAATCGGCGCCAGGCTGCCCTCCGTCATCCGGAGGATTTCCCCCACGCTGTACTGATCAGGGCTCTTCGCCAGCATATAACCGCCCTGATATCCGCGGTTCGTCTTCAGAACATCCGCACTGTTAAACAGGGGTATGATCTGCTCCAGATACTTTTTGGAAATGCCCTGTCTTTCGGCGATATCCTTCAGCGCGATAAATCCCTTATCCTTATGCTCCGCCAGATCAAGGAGCAGGCGCAGTGCATACCGGCCTTTTGTTGATATTTTCATATCCCGACTCCCTTCTTTATATATTATATGATGTTACGTCCAAGCGCCTCATTGTTGAATAAGCTCATCATGGGATCATGGCCTTTGAAACGCAATTCATTCTCTTTGATACTAAAATCTTTGTATTTGACACAATCTTTTTATCTTGTCATTTTCATTATCCTATAATACCATAGATATAGTAGGCTTTCAAGTCGGCCCCTTCCCTTCTTATGATCGTTTCAGGCAGGGAATGCGTGTCATGGTCAAGTATGAGGAATTCGCCTATAAAACCAGCGGTTATGAGATTTTATCGCCATCAAAAAATGGACTCTGGTTATAAAACCTGAACTGCTCAAAAATTATCACCAACATTTTTCCTTCGTAGCCTATAAACATTCATAATTCATACACCTTATAGGAAATTCCCAGGCAGAGAAACTGCTGCAAGGCCCTGTTTCTGGTTATAATGATCAGGATTTCCGGGATTTTATAGGTTAGAGGAGAATCGGCGTACCTATAAAAAATATGTTTTATGAAACTTTTTCAAGGATCTGCGAAAATGATGCCGATAAATATCCTGCGGTGAGCATATTTATAGGCTATGCCACTATAATACGAGGCAGATTCAACAGATTACAGATTCAGCACAGATCCAACCGCTTCGCAGGGCTTGCGGAACGGAAGACGAATGTATTAAAATCTTTACAGGAGCGGAAATTTATGGATATTCTTCATCAAAAATACCAGACTCTTTTGGATATTCTGAGCGGATACAAAAGCGTGGCCGTAGCCTTTTCCGGCGGCGTGGACTCGACCTTCCTGCTAAAGGCCGCCCAGACCGCGCTCGGAAGCCGGGCAATCGCAGTCACTGCGCAGTCCTCCTCTTTTCCTCACAGGGAAATGCAGGAGGCGGAGGATTTCTGCCGGGAACAGGGTATTGAACAGATCATCTGCCGGACGGAAGAGCTTTCCATTCCGGGCTTCCGGGACAATCCTCCCGACAGATGCTACCGCTGCAAGCACCTGATTTTTGAGACCCTTTGGGCAGCGGTTCGCGCCCGCGGTATTGAAGTGCTTGCGGAAGGCTCCAACACAGATGACGACGGGGATTACCGTCCGGGAATGCTGGCGATCCGCGAGCTCGGCGTAAAAAGTCCGCTCCACGAGGCAGACTTAAGCAAATCAGAGATCCGTACGCTTTCAAAGGAGCTCGGCCTGCCGACCTGGAGCAAGCCCTCAGCGGCCTGCCTTGCCTCCCGTTTCGTTTACGGCGAGACCATTACTGAAGAGAAGCTGACCATGGTGGATCAGGCGGAAGCACTGCTTCATGAGCTCGGCTTCGTACAGGTGCGTGTCCGTATTCACGGAAAGCTGGCAAGGATCGAGACTCTGCCGGAAGATCTTGAGCGGCTCCTGGACCAGGAACTGCGCCGGAATGTATACAGCCGGCTGAAAGAGCTCGGATTCAGCTACGTGACGCTTGATCTTATGGGATACCGCGTCGGCAGCATGAACGAAACTCTGAAGCCTGAAGAAATGAAGCTGGAATAAATGAAATTCTGAAGCCCGGAGAACTGAAGCCGGGATAAACAAAATTCCGAAGCCCGGGGAAATGAAGCCGAAATGAACGAACAATTTTCAAGAACTGAAAGATTACTTGGCGCAGAGGCCATGCAAAAGCTCGCCGCCTCTCATGTCGCGGTATTCGGGATCGGCGGGGTCGGCGGTTTTGCCGTTGAGGCACTGGTCCGTGCCGGAATCGGTGCCATCGACCTGATCGATAACGACACGGTCGCCGTTTCCAACCTGAACAGGCAGATCATCGCCACCCGGGAAACCATCGGCCGCCCAAAGGTCGAGGTCATGAGGGAGCGCATCGCACAGATCTGCCCTGACACAAAGGTCCGTACCTTTCAGACCTTCTACCTCCCGGAGACTGCGGACCAGTTTGATTTTCGGGAATATGACTACATCATCGACGCGATCGATACCGTCTCCGGCAAGATTTCTATCGTCATGCAGGCTTATGAAGCCGGCACGCCTGTCATCAGTTCCATGGGCACCGGCAACAAGCTGGATCCCACAGCCCTGGAGGTCAGTGACATTTACAGAACCTCCGTCTGCCCGCTGGCAAAGGTCATGCGGACGGAACTGAAGAAAAGAGGCATTCCGCGGCTGAAGGTGGTGTATTCCAGAGAAATGCCGATCACGCCGCTTCCCGAGCCTGCCGAAGATCAGGGCGCCGGGGCCGGACCGGGGTCCGAAAACGTACTTCAAAGCCCGGGAGGCACAGATGCGCTTCAGAAAACGGGGGCCGAAAGCTCGTTTCAGAGCAATGCGGGAACTGCACCGCGCAGGAAGCGGGCGCCCGCCAGCATTTCCTTTGTTCCCTCTGCTGCCGGGCTGATCCTGGCGGGAGAAGTCATCAAGGATCTGACCGGCATCCGCGGCAACGGAATCGGAGGCTGACCTTCTGACTCCGGCTGACATTTCAGATAACCTTTCTGCAGCGTTCATAGTAACGCGCTGCTCATTTAAATTACATCCGTATCACATTTTATCTTCTATAAGAAATAAAGAACCTGCACAAGTTTAATTCATTTGGAGGCATCTCATGAGAAAAGCATTTCAAAGAATTCTGACAATTGTTCTGGCGGCGTGCCTTGCGCTCAGCCTGGCGGGCTGCAGCTATACCGCCTATGCCGCAAAGGGGAAGAAGCCCGTCGGCAGATTTACGACTGAGACAAAGGCCGGCCGGACCGCTTCCGAATCAGAAGCGGAAAGTACGGAAGCTTCGGAGGCTGCAGACATTGCGGAAAATGACGAAACTGAAAATGCAGAGGCAGCCGCAGAGACTTCAAAGAAGACCGGAACCTTTGATAAGTCTGCCGGGGACAGGTCAGAAGACCCGGAAGATGTAGAGAAAACCGAAGCCGCAGATGAAAGGGAAAGCTCAGAAGAAGCTGAGGACCCGGAGAATGCCGAAACCGCAGATGATGCGGAAAGCTCTGAGGCTGCAGAAACCGAGGAAAGCTCCGAGGCAGCAGAGGACCCGGAAGAAGCTGCCGCTGAAAAAGATTCCGTGCTCGACCATCTTCCAAAGACCGGTGAGGAGATTCACGGCTTCGAGGTGACGGACATCACGGATTTTCCGCAGAAAAACGCAAAGATCGTCTCCATGGATCACATCAAAAGCGGCGCACAGTTGATCTACATTGCCTGTGACGATCCTGACAAGGCATTTACGATCACCTACCGCACCTCCGCTGAAAACGACAAGGGAATCCCGCATGTTTTCGAGCATATCACCCTGTCAGGCTCCGGAAAATACCCGAGCGCGACCCTTTGGGACGAGATAGAGTCGGCTACTTATAATACTTTTTTGAATGCCTCGACCTGGCAGCATATGACCAACTATCTGATGTCTTCCCTCTCCGAGGACCAGCTGCTGGCGATCATGGACTTCTATATGAGCGGCCTGACCGACCCGCTTGCCCTGCGCGACGAGCATCCGTTAAAGCAGGAAGCCTACCGCTTTGAGCTGAATAGTCCGGAGGAGGAAATCTCTGTCACCGGTGCCGTCTTCAATGAAATGGAGGCCGCCAACAGCAATCTGGATTCCTTCGCCTATGAAGCCGCCAGCAAGCTGCTGTATCCGTCCAGTATTATGAGCTTTAATTCCGGCGGATACAGGGACGATATCATTACGATCTCCCTGGAGGAGCTCAAGAGCTTCTATCAGAAGCATTACCATCCCTCCAATATGCTGATCGCCATGTACGGCGACATGGACTATACACGTTTTCTGGAGGCGCTTGACCGGGATTATCTTTCTCATTACGAAAAGCGCGAGATCGAGATCAGGGACGAAAAATATGTCCCGTGGACCGGCTATCGCGAAGCCGTTATTCCGTATCCCGTTACCGAGGACAGCTCTGCCGAAAACGGAAGCGTTGTAAGATATTCCATTTCCATGGGAGATATGAATGTCTACGACCGGCAGCTGATGCAGGTGATCGCTGTCCTGCTTTCCTCGGAAGACAGTCTGCTGAAGCAGAAAATGGAAAAGGAATTCCCGGAATCCTCTTTCGGGACCGAATTTGACTTCGAGCTGCAGAATCCGGCCTTTACCTTTACTTTGCAGGACGCTCCCGCCGGAGAAAGCGAGCATTTCAGAGCCACGATTACCGAAGCTCTGGACGAAATCATTGAAAACGGGCTGAATAAGGCAAATGTTGAAGCCATTGTGAACCAGCAGAAGCTTTCCACGATCCTTTCCGCGGAGGAGCCCGGCGGAATCAATGTCTGCCAGCAATTCGGGCTCTGCTGGACACTGACAGGCGACCGTCTCGCCTTCCTTGACTCTTATAAGGCAATCGACCGGCTGCAGGAGGAAGCGGATGAAGGCACACTCGACAAGCTGCTCGAAACCCGCCTCGTCGAACCTGAACAGAGCGTACTTGCCGAAATCGATCCGGAACCGGGCCTGCAGGAACAGCTCGATGAGGCATTTGCAGCAAAACTGGCTGATATGAAGGAAGCCATGAGCGATGTACAGATCGCCGAGCTCGTAGGAAAAACAAAGGAATTCAATACCTGGTCCGAGCTTTCCTCGGCGCATTCCCTGCTGGATATGGTCAAAGCTGTAAATGTCGGCGAGCTTTCCGAAGAGACAGCGGAAGCCAAAGTAAACGACGAGGATTCCGACGGGATCCGCTGCATTACTTCGGTTATCCCCGATGCTCCCTATGTCAGCTCCGAGATCCTGCTGGAGGCCGGAACACTGGATTATGATGAGATCCACGATTTCGTATTCCTGGGAGAACTCCTCGGCAGCCTGCCGACGGAAAAATATACGGCAGACGAACTGGATGCCGAGCTGAACCGCTGCCTCTACAAATGGAGTATCGGACCTTCGCTGATCTATGACGCAAAAACCGGTGATCCGCACCCATATCTGTCCGTTGATTCCATGGAGCTGACGGAAAATATCAAAGAGTCCAGGGCTCTGCTGGATGAAGTCCTGCACCATACGGATTTCTCCGATGCCGACCGGATCCGCTATCTGGCTTCCGATGCCGTGACGGGCTATGTTTCCGAAAACACCCAGGATCCTGCCACTATTGCATATTTCAGCGTTCATGCCGCTGCCAATCCTTCCCAGCGGTACGCATATCACGCAATGCAGTTTGATTATCTTGCGTATCTGAAAGAAGTCGCCCGGATGAACGATTCCGAAATCAAAGCACTGGCAGGGCGCCTTCAGGATGTGCTTCACAAGCTGCTTAATAAAAACGGCGCCATCTACACGGCTGTCGGTTCCGAAGAATCGATCCGTGCAGACCGGAAGGAAGCGGAAAGCTGGATCGCCGCACTCGATGACAGCGAGCTCGAAATGGCCGACTATTCGGAAGAGCTGGATAAGCTTGAGCTTCCGAAGCGGATCGCGATCTCTGTTCCCGGTTCCGTCAACTATAATGGGATTGCCGCTCTGCATGAGGATACAGGCCTTAAGGACAGCGGGTCCGACGCCGTCGTCTTCTCCGTGCTCAGAAACCAGCTGCTTTATCCTGCTTTCCGTTATAACATCGGCGCCTACGGATATCTGCAGCGGGTAGGACAGTTCGCAACCATTATGCTCACCTACAGGGATCCTGATGTTCAGCCGTCCTTTGATTTCTTCGATTCCCTTCCGGAGCAGATCTCCGCACTGGAGCTGACGCAGGAGGAAATCAATGACTCGATCCTGAATATCTACAGCGATTATGCTTATCCGGAATCCCCGCTTTCACTGGCGCAGGCCGAGATTTCTTACGTGCTCCAGAATAAACCGGAGACTTATGCAGAGGAGCTGGTGAAGAAAATGAAAGAGGCCAAGGAGGTGACGCCGGAGGATGTCACTGCAGTCTCCGGAAAGATTCAGAAGCTTCTGGAATCCGGCTCCCGCGTGACTGCCGGCAATTCTGCAGTTATTAAAAAGAATCAGGAGCTCTACGATCTGGTGATCGAGGACCTGACGAAGTAAATATCCTAAAAATAAGACATTGCAAAACCCGGCATCATTCTGGTGTGCTGCCCCCAAGTAGGACACCACATGAAATGCCGGGTTCTTTATTATCCTATTCCGCTTCGCTCTGGTCCGAGTCTCTCTATTCCGCTTCGCTCTGGTCCACGTCGCCCTCCACAAGCGTCGGATTCTGTGCTGAGCCGATCAGTTCTGTCTTTCCAGTCTCTGCATCAACTATGTAAATATACGCGAACTTGCGTTCGTAAGCTTCTCTCCAGCCGACATCCGCTTCTTCGGCGCGCCATTCCTCATTCCAGTACGCAAAGATATCTCCGTCCACATATTCAGCCAGCTCCAGATGTGTCCTGGTTCCTTCAATATCATCCGTCACAGTACCCCAGTCCGGTGCTGACGGATTCCAGCCACCGTTCTCATCAAAGAATCCGAGCATGCCACTCTTATCATTTACTTCCGCGGTCCACGGGATGCCTGCCGTCCGCCGGAGCTCTCCATTGATCACTGCAAATGCAGGCGTGCGGTACAGGAATTCCTCTTCCTCGGGTCCTTCTGCAGCTGCAGTCTCCTCTCCGGTTGCTGCCGGTTCCAGGCTGTCCGCGGCTGTGTCCGCTGTGGATTCAGTCGTTCCGTCCGCCGGTGCTGCAGTTTCTCCTGCTGCCGCTTCCTCAGCCGCTGCATTTTCCTCTGCTGCCGCCTTCGCTTCATCCGCGAGCGGGATGGACTCCAGGTCAGTCACCTCCAAGCTGCCTTCCACAGCCGGATCCGCCTGCAGATAACAGCCGCTGTAATACATATGCGCGGTCCCGTCATAGGCGCCGGTCCCGATCACAAGCTTTCCGTCCTTCAGATAAAACTGATCATAGCGCAGCCAACCCGCTTCAAATTCCGATGCCGGCGGTACGCGTCCAAGCAGCGTCTCGGCTCCGGTCTCCAGGCTGTGGCTCCACAGCTGGAAAATATACTCACCGCCCTCTGTTTCCTGAATTGTCTCGTAAATGACATATCCGTCAGCAAACCCGACATAATCCGAGACCTGCATCTGCGGGACGACTGCATCGATCTTCTCAGTGCCTTCATAAATCTCAATGCTGTAGCCCTGGCTTGCATGATCAAAACCGGACAGCACGATTTTATTCCCGTCCGCGCCGCGGATGAACATTGCGCCTTTGACCGGTTCTCTCTCAGCACCGTCCTTCGTCACGCGCTCCACGACGGAATTGCCCTGTTCGTCGACCTCCTGGAAATAAAAATAATCTCCTGAAATCGCGATCGGACCGAAGCCTTTATCCTCAAACAGAAATTCCGTTTCTCCGGTTTCGGTATCGTAACAGGTGAAATAGGAGCTTCCTTCCGTATCCGTATTGACATATTCGCCCCACAGCTCTGGCGTGCGCATATTATCGCCGCCGGGCGTGCGGAAATAGACCTTTGTGCCCTCTTTTACGAAATATCCGGCATTATTGAAGATAACGGCTTCGGCCTGCTCTTTGGCGCCTTCTGCACCGTCTTTGCTATCCTGACCTGCGGCATCCGTTTCCGTCTTTTCCGTATTTTCGCCACTTTCAGGCCCGGCTTCCGTACTTTCCGCAGCGGCTGCCGTCATGTCCGCCGCTTCTGCCGTGGTTTCCGCAGCCGCTTCCACAGTGCTGTCCGCCGGAGAAGCCTCCGTCGTCTGATTTGTTCCGGGTATGGATGAACACCCGGCCAGGATCATTCCCGCAGCACAAATTGCTGCAATTAATTGCTGTTTTCTCATCTCTACGATACGGCCCCGCCTTCCGCGGCAGCCTGTCCTTTCTTAAACGTTATTCCGTGCCTGCTCCCATCATATACGCCGGTCAATCGTAATTAAACAGGCCGTCGTTTTTCTCTTCCAGCGCCTTGATCGCGTGATAGGCGAACTCGTTGTAGGGCGTCGGGATCCCCAGCTCCCTGCCCATCCGCATGACTGCGCCGGAAAACATATCCACTTCGGTATGTCTCCTTGCGTCCAGATCCTGCAGCGTGGAATATCTCGCGCGGTCCTTTACAGGACTTCCCGAGGCAGAGCTCGGATCCGCCAGTTCAAAGCAGATCCCCTTCGCTTCCCCGATCTTCGTGACCTCTTCCCGCAGCTTCTGCTGCATGAAGCGGACGTGCTCGCTGTCACGGTAAGCGCCGACACCGACGCCGATAATTGCCTGCGGCTGGTTGTTCTGCACGTTCAGGCGGAATTTGGTCCACATCTCGCTGAGAATGCAGTCTGTGACACGGTAGTGCATCCCCGTTCCTTCAAACAGAGCGTTCAGCGCATCCGTCCGGTCTGTTCTCGATGCCCCGCCGTTCTCCTCCGTTTCGCCGTAGATCATGCCGATCGTGGTCTCTGCATTGAAGTTCACCCGGTTGCCCCAGCGCTCGGAGGCGATCTTCATCAGCGAATACACGATCTGCTTTGTACCGCCGAGCGCCTCCCCGATAATTTCCTCCGTATCAACGCCGTTCATCAGACTCATTACGACTGTATCCGGTCCCACTATTCTGCGGATATCATCCAGTGCGGGGCGCAGCGATCCGTACTTCAGGGTGATGACCAGAAGATCCGCCCCTCTTGCTTCCTCCGGTGTCATGATCATGGGCCTGTACTTCTCCCCGTTGATCATGAACCCATTTCTTTCAAAACGTTCCTTTCGCTCGCCGTTCGCCACGACGCAGAAGTCAATTTCTCCTGCTTTAGCTTTTTCCGAAAGTCCCCAGACCAGATACGAGCCGATCGCACCGGCCCCCATTAATGCGATTTTCTTAAATTTCATCCATCTATCTCCTTGTAAAGCTCTGAAACAGATTTGCATCCAAAAGTATAACAGTATTCCGGAAAGAATCACATAGCCGAAAGCAGTATTTTTTCTTGTCATAAGGGCAAATCATATGTAAAATATCATCATTCTTATAAATAAAGGGGAATCTTTCAAATGATCAATTCTATCGATTCTGTGATTAATGCGATTTCCGGCGTTTTGTACCAGCCGTGGTGCGTTCCGCTCTTCCTGCTGGTTGCCGGCGTCTATTTCACCTGCCGCTTCCGGTTTATCCAGTTCCGCCTTTTCCGCGAGGCCTGCAGCGTCATCATGGAAAAGCCCGATCAGGAGGGCAACATTTCTTCCTTCGGCGCCCTGATGGTCTCGACCGCCTCCCGTGTCGGCACCGGAAATATCATCGGCGTTTCTACCGCAATCTGCCTCGGCGGTCCCGGCGCCATTTTCTGGATGTGGATGACCGCACTGCTCGGCGGGGCTTCAGCATTTGCAGAATCCACACTTGCGCAGATCTATAAAAAGCGCGCAAAGGACGGCAGCTGCTACGGCGGACCGGCGTTTTATATGCAGGATGCCCTGAAGCAGCGCTGGATGGGCGTAATTTTCGCGGTCCTGATCATCCTGATCTACGCGATCGGCTACAACATGCTCGCCGCTTACAATCTGCAGTCCACCTTCGCCGTTTTCGCTTTCTATAATGAAAGATCCACGCCGGCGTTTATCGGCATTCTGCTGGCATTCTTCTTCGGCGTCATCATTATCGGCGGCGCGAAGCGTCTTGCCCGGATCACCGAGATCCTGGTGCCGTTCATGGGTATCCTCTACTGCGCGGTCGCGGTTCTGGTCCTTGCACTTAATTTCCGCAATCTGCCGGCGATGTTCGGTTTGATTTTCAGAAGCGCTTTTGATTTCAAGGCGATCTTCGGCGGTTTCTCCGGAAGCTGCATCATGTACGGTGTGAAGCGCGGTCTTTATTCCAATGAAGCCGGTATGGGTTCCGCGCCGAATGCTGCGGCAACTGCGGACGTTTCCCATCCCGCAAAGCAGGGACTCGTGCAGATGCTTTCCGTATTTATCGATACGCTTCTGATCTGTACCGCAACTGCCCTGATGTGCCTCAGCAGTAATATCGCTCCTGATCCGGAGCTTGCAGGCGCAGCTTATGTGCAGGCTTCCATGGCGGATTCGCTCGGCTCCATCGGACCGGTCTTCCTTGCCAGCGCAATGTCACTGTTTGCATTTACCACGCTGATCGGCAACTATTCCTACTGCGAAGGCTGCCTGGAGTTTGTTATGCGCCGCACGCCGTCCCATCATGAGCTGGTGGCGTTCCGTATGTTTGCGACTCTGATCGTGTTCCTCGGCTCGATTGCCAGCGCCGGCCTGGTCTGGGATACAGCCGACATGCTGCAGGGCCTGATCGTCCTGGTCAATATTCCTGCGATCCTGCTCCTCGGCAATACCGCCGTCCGCTGCCTCAAGGATTACACGGACCAGCGCGCACAGGGGAAGGAGCCGCGCTTCCTGGCTAAGAGTATCGGCCTGAAGGAGCACACGGATTTCTGGAACTGATCGAGCAAGTTTAAACCGAATATATGCACATAATTTAAGCGGGGCTGTTTAGCCCCGCTTTTTGAATATTATTTTTGATTGTGACCCTTCCGATCCGCCCTCCGGCTCGCTTTACCAGTCCGAATCCCAGTCTGATCCGCCTGAATCCCAGCCGGAGTCCCAGTCAGATCCGGAATCCCAGTCCGAGTCTCCCCAGTCATAATCCGAATCACTGTCATAGTTGTCCCACGACGTATCCGATCCGGAATCACTGTTATACTGATACTCCGTGAAATACTCCGTATCTTCAAAATCGCTGATCTGCGTATTGGAATTCCAGTCGGGCGTATAATAGAAATCCTCTGAGGTCGTGCTGTGTACAAGATCCTCCGGCACATCGTCATAATCGACCTCATACCAGTCGTCCAGCACCTCCGAAAACAGATACCAGCCTACTGCGGAATCCGTATCCAGATGGTAATAGTTGTCATTTCCATACTGGTAGTACCCCTGATTGACCTGGAAGTTGTTCACCAGATCGCCGTACTGGACCGAAGCCGTAAAATCCGGACAGCCCAGCTCCGGACTCCAGTCCCTGGAAATAAAGTACTGCCTGGCGGTCTTATTTCTCTTAAGCTCCTCCGGTGCGATCTCCACACGCATCAGGTCCGACCAGTTTCCGCCGGCCTGATCATAGGAAAACCAGCCGTGATAATCGCTGGAGCCCGCATCAGTCGAAAAGTAATACGGTGTGCTCAGGTAATTGTAATACCCGCGGTTCGGTTCATCCTCGAGAAACACAGCAACCGTGGCAACCGCAAAAACCCCGACAAAGCTGATGATCCCGATCAGAATGGTGGTCAGGCAGCCGCCTAAAGGCAGACAGCCCAAAACGGAACCGATTACGCCGGCAGCGATATCAAAGCCATCCGAAGAGCCGTTTTTTTTTCCGTTCCCGGACTTCTTTTTTGCGATATTACTTTTCTGCTCGATGATTTCCTGCTTCAGGCGCTGGAAGATCTCATTGACCGCATAGGCTTCATCCGTTCCCTGATAGCGGACCGCACGCTGGCCGTTGGCTTTGTTTTTGTAGACAACAACATTGCCGCTCTGCGGATCCCTGTAAATGCCAAAGGCGCGGGGACCCTGATAGTCCTCACCGATAAAGAAACGTGTCGTTTCCGCCGGCGGCAGATGCCTGTCAGCGTACCACTGCTGCAGCTCTTCAATCGTCAGCGGCTGTGTGGAGGTCGTCCGGACAACGCCTTCATTCGGCGCACCGCAATGGGGACAGGTAGCATTGGTATCATCAATATAAGCCCCGCAGTAACTGCATTTGATCTTCATAAGCACACCTCCCGCTCATGTGACAAGCTGTCCGCCGAAACATTTCCACCGTATTTAATCTGTAAATATCAGGATAAATCCCCGGTTTCTCAGAAATCTACCTTTTTATTCTGCTGCAGCCTGTCGTGGAATTCCGCCGTTGCCGTAAACAGTACATCCGAGCTGGAATTGACCGCAGTCTCAACAGAATCCTGGATCACGCCGATGATAAAGCCGACGGAAACAGCCTGCATTGCAATATCCGCACTGATGCCGAACAGCGAACATGCCAGCGGGATCAGCAGCAGAGAACCGCCCGCCACACCGGAAGCGCCGCAGGCACCAAGAGTTGAAATAACACTTAAAACAATTGCCGTCGGGAAATCCACATGCACACCCAGGGTATGGCAGACGGCAAGCGTCATGGTCGTAATCGTAACCGCCGCGCCGGCCATATTGATCGTAGCCCCAAGCGGGATAGAGACGGAATAGAAATCGCTCTCGAGTCCGAGATCCGCGCAGAGCTTCATATTGACCGGAATGTTGGCAGCCGAGCTTCTGGTAAAGAACGCTGTCACACCGCTTTCACGAATGCAGCGGAAAACCAGCGGATACGGATTCCGCTTAAGGAACAGCGCTACAATGATCGGGTTCACCACCAGAGCCACAAACAGCATGCTGCCGACCAGATTGAGCAGCAGGCGGCCATACACGGTGAAAATCTCGAGACCGCTCTCCGAAACCGCTGTATATACCAGACCCAAGATTCCGAACGGCGCAAAATTAATGATCCAGCGGACCGCCTGGGACACGACCTGGGCGATTTCGTCGATCATGCTGCGGGTCTGGGCAGATGCAAGCTCTCTCAGCCCGAAGCCGAATACGATTGCCCAGAACAGAATGCCGATATAGTTGGCATTTGTCAGAGCTGCCACCGGATTGGACACCATATTAGTGACCAGGTTCATCAGGACCTCGGAAATGTTGCTCGGGGGAGCCGTTCCTTCCGCCGCCTCCGTCAGCACCATGCCGACCGGGAAGATATAGCTGGCAGCTACAGCCGTCACCGCTGCGAGCAGGGTGCCCAGCAGATAGAGGATAATGACTGTCCGGAAGCGCTTCTGAATGCCGCCGCCGGCATTGGCAAGGGCACTCATGACGAGTACGAAGACCAGGATCGGAGCGACAGCCTTCAGGGCGCCGACAAAGATATTACCGATCAGCGTCAGGATCCCCAGTCCCGGCACGGTAATACCCAGGATCACACCAATCACAAGTCCTGTAACGATTCGGATGATTAAGCTCAAATTCCACCATTTCTGAAATAACGATTTTACAGCCTGCATCTTTAGATTCTCCTCAAGTTATTGATGAATGGCTCTTATTATACATGTCAAATACAGTTTTTACCAGTATGATTATACTATGGCTTGAGCTAAATTTACTTAATAAGTTCCTGTTATTCATTTGCCCCGGACACCGGGACATTTCAAACCGGCAGTTCAGCAGCCTTCGTGCCCGTTATACCTGCACTTTACCGGCCAGAATATTCTGGTAATCCTCATAATTTCTGCGCAGAAGATTCGGAATATCCAGCCCGTAAGGACATCGGGTCTTGCAGATGCCGCAGTCGATGCAGTCTTCGATTTTTTTCATCTTTGCCTGATTCATTTCATTGAGCCAGAAAGCAGACGGCGCGCGGCGCACCATCAGGGACATTCTCGCGCAGGCGTGAATCTCGATATCCACAGTACAGGGCGAGCAGTAGCCGCAGCCGCGGCAGAATTCACCGGAGAGCTCCTTCCGCTCCTCCTCGATAAATGCGCGGTACTCGTCCGTCATCTCGGGCATATCGGTCTCAAACAGGCTGAGCCACTGATCGAGCTCATTTTCCCTCTGAATGCCCCAGATAGGCAGCGCATTGTCAAACTGAGCCACATAGGCCGCAGCCACCTTATAATTATTGATCAGGCCGCCGGCGAGCGCCTTCATGCAGATAAAGCCCATATTGTTTTTCCTGCAGGCGCGGATCAGATTCTCTTCTCTTTCGCTCGAAAGATAGCTGACCGGAAACTGCAGGGTCTCATAGAGTCCGCTCTCCACGATTTCCTCAGCGACGCCGATTTTGTGCGCGGTAATGCCGATATGCCGGATCTTGCCCTGCTTCTTTGCCTCAAGCATAGCCTCATACATGCCGGTGCCATCGCCCGGGGCATAGCACTGCTGGGCCATATGGAACTGATAGATATCCAGATAATCGGTCTTCAGCATTTTCAGCGAAGTCTCCAGATCCTCCCAGAACTTCTCCGGTGTCTTGGCCTGGGTCTTGGAGGAAATAAAGATCTTATCCCGCATACCTTCAAATGCTTCTCCTAGCTTTTCCTCACTGTCGGAATAAACTCTGGCCGTATCAAAAAAACGCATACCGCCGTCAAAGGCCTTTCTCAGGATACGGATCGCCGTTTCCTTATCCGTACGTTGGATCGGCAGTGCGCCGAATGCATTCTGCGGGACTGTGATCCCGGTGCTTCCAAGTGTGATCTGTTTCATACGCGCTGTATCTTCCTTCCTTTCTTTCATCTCTGATTCCCATTTTATCATATATAATCGGCAAAAAAAAAGACCACCGACCTGCTTTTCTCTTCTTCGCGTCGGTGGTCCGTCAGTGTGCCGGAATCATCATTTTAAGTATCTCCTTTTCTGTATTCAGTTGTCGGCGAGTCATTCCAAATGAGAGTAGAGTAACTCATGAGCCTTTTGGATTTTGTTCCTTTTTTCTGTTCTTTCGCAGGCATTTCTCTTCTGCCGTGCGATCATCTATTCTGGAAGCTTCCTTATCTCTTTGAGTTGTCTATATGATAGCATTGTTTTTTTGTGAATACAATCGGCGGATTACACGAATCTTACGGAATTCTTTCTATGTTCCGGAGGCTTGTTTTTTGAATCGCACATCTGCTATGATGACAGTGATGGCGGTCATTTTGACCGCCACCTTTTTGTTTCCATATTCCTTCAGAATTCAGACCCCTGCCGGGTCATGTCTTTTATCTAACTCTCATTCCAGTTTAAGCTCTTATTCCTGGATCGCCAGGCAAAGGATCAGCATCACGGAATCCCGAATATCGGCGATCCGGATAAACTCATCGACCGTATGCACGTTCTGCATGCCGCAGGAAAGCACCAGCCCCGGAATGCCATGCTCCGCAAAGCAGTTATTATCGCTGCCTCCGAAGGTCTGCACAAACTCCGGCTCCCGCTCCAGCATCCCGCAGGCCTCCGAAAAATGCTTCGCGGCCGGCGTATTCAGGTCGGTCTCATAGGCTCTGATATGGATCTTATGCTGCAGTGCCAGCTCTGCGCCGCCATCTGCCGCCGTTTTCCGGAATATCTCCGCAGTCTCCTCCAGGCTCCGGAGCGCCTTCTCATGCGACAGGCTCCGGATCTCTCCCCTGCAAATGCAGGAGGCCGGTACGATATTGGTCGCATTGCCGCCGCTGATCATGCCGATATTGCAGGTCGTCTCCTCATCAATACGGCCCTGCCGCACCGAAGCCACTGCCCTGCACATCAGATCGACCGCATGGATCCCCTTTTCCGGCTCAAATCCGGCGTGAGCCGCCCTGCCGGTTATTTCCGCCTCAAAGCTGATGATAGACGGCGCCCGATAGACCGCCTTCCCGACAGGACCGCTGGAATCAAGGATATAGGCCTCATCTGTCCTCAGCCTGCTGTAATCAAATACCGAGGCGCCGTCACCGTATACTTCCTCTGCTACCGTAAACAGGATCTCAAGATCACGGTGCGGCAGCTCCCTGGCAGTCATGACCCTCAGCGCCTCCAGGATCTCCAGAATGCCTGCTGCATCATCCGACCCCAGTACCGTAGTCCCGTCGGAAGTGATCGTGCCGTTTTCCCGGTTCCAGACCGGCTTCTTGCCAATACCCGGCACCACAGTATCCATATGGGCGGAAAGCAGGATCGGCGCTCCCTCAATATTGCCCTTTACAAAGGCGTAGAGATTGCCGGCATTTCCACCTGTCAGAGCGCCGGCATTGTCTTCTTCTGCCGTAATGCCCATGGAGTTAAGCTCCGCTTTGATATAATCAGCGATTTCTCTTTCGCGGTGCGACAGGGAATCGATCCGGGAGAGCGCAGCAAATTTCTCATAAATATATTCATCCGACAGGCCGAATTTGACTTCGTCGATCTCATCGTCAAGTTCCTGATCAGTCTCGCCGACTGTAAAGCGATCCGGTTCCCGGCTGCTTCCGGCATCTGACTCGCTGCCGGTTTTTGCTGTGAGTGCCCGGCTGATTTCTCCTGTGCTGCCCGCACCGGACTGCTCCGCGCCCTCGCCGGCGTTTTCCTGCCTTGCCGGCGCTGATGCATCACTGACAATGATCAGCCCGCCCTTCTGACGGTAACCGGTGTGCCAGAGCGCCTTAAAATCAAACCATACAAATTCCCCATAGGATACGACCTTGACCATCACGGTATCTTCAAATGTCTCATACCCGGTCAGCAGAAACCAGTGCCACTCAAAATCCGAAAAGGTCTTATCGCGGTGGCGCAGATTGAGCATCGGTACCGGAAATCCGGCATCGATCTGTGAGATCAGCAGCTCTCTGGCCCTGTCATACGGCTCCTCCCCGGAAAACCCGGAAAGTGTGATCTTGCTGCAGCCGCGGTCCGCGAGATATTTCCCGTATCCCTTCAGGTAAATGTCAAGCTTGTCGATGCCTGAAAAGCGTGGCCTCAGATATGGCTTCATCAACATCGCAAAGCGCTCGTAGCTCTCCTTGGTAAGATGCTGCAGATCAAACGGATACAGCCCCTGTGCGGCACTCCCTGTCCCCTTATACAGATCCAGGTAAATGCTGAGATCGCAGGCCGTCACCGCAGCGCAGCCGCCTCCGCGCATCCAAAGATCGGAGAAAATCTCCTGATTTCCTCCGTATAATTCTTCAATATTGAAATAATCCAGTTCTTTTTTCATTCGTCAGGTGCAGCCTTATGCGATCAAAGACTCGATTTCCCTTTCAGAGATCAGACCGATCGACTGTCTCAGCATCTGTCCGTCCTTAAACACGATCAGGGTCGGGATGCTGGAAATGCGGAAGGCCTCAGCAAGTTCCATGTTCTCATCAACATTGACCTTGCCGACCTTGATCTCCGGATGCTTCTCTGCAATTGCGCTGACTGCCGGTGAAAGCATCTTGCACGGGCCGCACCAGACCGCCCAGAAATCCACAAGAACGACACCCTTGTGATCTAAAACTTCAGCCTTGAAATTATCCTGATTTAATACGACTTCAGCCATGATATACTCCTTTTCATTTAACACTAAGTGCTGCCGGCCCGTCCCTGCCATAGCGCCGAGCCGAATAAAGACGTCCGTCCTTAATCCTCCAGCGACTTATGATACAGCAGGCAATGACAATATCCCTCAAACTCCGGATCCGCCATCTGCTCACGGAATTCCTTACACATACATTTGGTATCTTCTGTGCGCTGCAGCCGGCACGGACAGTAGCCGCCGGTACGCTTCAATCCTTCCCGGATCGTTGCGACGATCTCGGGATCTTCATTTAAAGTAATCTTCATACAGCCTGTTCCTTTCAGCACTACTTTTCATATAGCTCTTCGTACATCTGACCATCCAGCTGTCCGTAACAGTTTACCTCAAACGGCCTGCCGCAACAATCAAAATTTTCTTCACTTCTTCTCACTCCTGCTCATCGATTCTGACCGGTCTGAATCGTCCGGGATCGCTCCGGCAGGCTGTTACTGCTCCAGATATTCGAAATATTCCGCTTCGCTGACGAAAAGCATATATGCCCCGTCCACATAACCCATGAAGCCGTTATCCGTCGTATATCCTTTCATGATGATCCTCCGTTTCTCTGATCAATACTGCGCTTTTTCCTTTGTTCTGACTTAAGTTTAGCGCAAGTACTGTCCAATAAAACGGACATTCATCTGCTTTTTTAAGGCGCTTTTCAAAGCGTTTTTTAAGACCCTTTAATGTGAAACTTTAAGAGATCTTCAGACAGCCTTCAGGCAGATCTGCACTTCAGATCTGCTTGTCAATTATCAAATCTGCATGCTGCAGTATTTTCCGGCATCTTTTTTCAGTCTCGGCAGCATCACGATCTGCAGGATTATCATAACTACGGTTCCGCCGAGACCGAATATAATGCCTGCGAACTGCACCTCCTCACTCGGATTGTCCAGCATTCGGTTCGTTCCGGTACAGGCATCAAAAAGCGAATGGATCAGGATCGGAATAGCTATAGCCATACAATACTCTGCAAGCACCGCACCGGATCCGTACCCGTTCAGCTTCTTATATCGCGCCATACCAAGATGCTTCGACATCACAATACCGAAGCATACATGAGCTGCGACCGTAAGCAACCGGACCACGAGGACGAGCAGCGAAGAGCCGTACACAAATTCCTCAAAGAGCGTAAATCCGAAGCCTACAGCCACTCCAACGAGAATACATTCATAGACATTTTTGATTCCGGAGCGGAAAATACAAAATGCCAGAAGCATCATCAGAAGCTTCGCGAGTTCTTCATTCAAACCTGCCATAAAAAGCCCCGATGTCAGGGAGCGCAGGATCACCGGCTGCCCCGCTCCGCTGTAACCGATATAATTCAAAAGGATCCCCACTGCCACAAGAATCAGGAACGACAATGGCAGCGAGAGCACGCCAAGAACTACAGGCACAATTGCCTGGGGCTTTGCGATCGGTTCCGGATCCCGGGCGATCATCCTCCTGTAGAGAATGCCTAAAACAACAAGAGCGACAATCAATTGAATAACAGCCATATTGCCTCCTGCGGGTATTTCATATGCAATAGAACTTCGTTTTTAAAGATCCGTCCGCATAAATCATCACTCAATATGACACAGAGCAGATGCGGTCCTTTCCATTATAGCCCCGGTTCCCGCGCCTGTCCATTTGCTGCATCAGCTTCCCTTTATAAGAGACAGAACAGAGATGAGATCGTATGAGGGTCTGAATCTATTCTTGCAATCCATCTATGTTTGTGCTATGGTAAGAAAGGTTCCGAAAGGACCGCCAATTAAACATTCGCAGGGGAACAGCCGCCGGAGGCGGCAACGTTGAGAAGGTTAAAACCTGACCCTTAGAACCTGTCAGTTAATACTGTCGTAGGGAGCACACAGAAATTACCGGATGCGCTGCTTTACGCGGCGCATCTTCTTTATTATACGAAAGGCATTTATATGCAGATCGATTATACACTGTATTTATGTACGGACCGCTCCCTGATGAGCACCCCGACCCTGGAGGAGGCTGTGGAGGCGGCGATCCGCGGCGGCGTTACGCTGGTGCAGCTTCGTGAGAAGGACTGCAGCTCCGGTGAATTCTACCAGACTGCTGTCAATATCAAAAAGATCACGGACCGCCACAATGTTCCGCTGATCATCAACGACCGTCTGGACATCGCTCTGGCTGTAGACGCAGCCGGCCTGCATATCGGGCAGACAGACCTTCCTGCTGCCGCAGCCCGCAAAGTGCTCGGACCCGATAAGATCCTCGGCGTTTCCACTGCCACGCTGGAAGAAGCGCTGAAGGCGCAGGCGGACGGAGCTGATTATCTTGGAGTCGGGGCAATGTTTACGACCGGGACCAAGAAAAATGCCCGTTCCGTTACCATGGACGGCCTCATGGAGATCCGCAGAAACATTCAGATCCCCATCGTCGTGATCGGCGGTGTCAACGAAAAGAACTGCACGCAGTTCAACGGAACCGGGATCGACGGACTGGCCATCGTATCCGCCATTATTGCAAAGCCGGATATCGAAGCGGCCGCACGAGAGATCAAGGGCCTGTTTCACAAATAAATAACTATATATAGATATTAAATATCGACTCTGCGCATTCGCAGAACTATGATCGTGAGTTTAGAACACGAAAAGGGGGGCACCACCACGGGTACCGCGCTTTTCGTGTTCTTATTTTTAAGGAGGAATCATCATGAACAGTACCTCATCACACACCCGCCGCCTGATCGTTGTCGCCATGCTGGCCTGCATCAGCTATGTTTTAAGCACCTTCGTCTATTTCCCGCGAATGGCGCCTTTCCAGCACATGATGAATGTCATCACGGCAGTCCTTCTGGGACCGGTAGAAGCATTTACAGCTGCATTTATTACCGGCCTGATGCGCATGATCCTCGGCGGACGCACCATCCAGGCCCTGATCGGCGCGATCATCGGCGGTCCGATCGCCGGCATCTTATACAAAGCCACCAAAAAGCTCTGGGCCGCACTGATCGGTGAAGTAATCGGCACCGGCATTCTGAGTGCTTTGCTCGTGTATCCTTTTATGGTAAAATTTTACGGACTGCCCGCAGAGACGCCGTTCTGGACCTTTATCCCCGCATATGTGCCGTCTTCGCTGATGGGCGCTGCGCTGGGCGTAGTGGTCATCACGATTCTGCGCAAGTCCGGTGCCTGGAAAATCCTGATGGACATCATCCAGAGCTCGTAATTCAGAGGATTAATGATGAATGGATTAATTTCGGAAAATGGTCTTTCCCGCGCGGCGTGCATCGAAAGCGTCGCAGCCGGAAGGCCGATCGTACACTGCATTACCAATTTTGTGACGGTCAATGACTGTGCCAATATCATACTGGCCGCAGGCGGTTCTCCCACCATGTCGCGGCATCCGGCGGAGGTACAGGAGATCACCTCGGGCTGCAGCGCGCTCGTCCTGAACATGGGGACGATCAGCGATGTGGAGGCGATGATCCTCGCCGGCAAAAAGGCCAATGAACTCGGCCATCCGGTCATCCTGGATCCGGTCGGTGCAGGAGCATCCGCCTTCCGCAGAGACACGCTCAAAACACTACTCAATGAAGTGCATTTCACTGCGATCCGCGGCAACGCCACGGAGATCCGCTACCTGTATGACGGCTCCGGCCTGGAAAAAGGCGGAGTGGACGCCGCGCTTTCAGACAGCATTACACGGGACGACCTGACAAGCTGGGGCGCGCTGGCTCAGCGGCTTGCAAAGCGCCTGGATACGGTCATCTGCATTTCCGGCGCGATCGATATCGCCGCAGACAGCGCATCAGCATATGCATTTCCCGGGGGATCCCCCCTGATGAGCAGGATCACGGGAAGCGGCTGCATGCTGACCGCCCTCATGGGCGCTTTTCTCGGCGGATGGTTTGAGGAAAACAGGCGGAACGCCTCCGGGACTCCTGATAGTCAGTCTACCCTGCAAATGCTGACGCCCTTTGATTACGTGATCGCCGCACAGGCTGAAATGAACGCTGCCGGAGAGATCGCCGCAGCCAAAACAGAGCAGGCCGGCGGAGGCACGATGACCTTCCGCATGCACCTGATTGACGCCGTCAGTCTTATGACCGGAGGACTCTTAAATGAATATGCAAAAGTGGAAAAAGTACCCCTGTGCGATCTTTGATATGGACGGCACCCTGGTGGATTCCATGCCCTACTGGCACCGCCTGGGCAGGGACTATCTGATCCTGCACGGCCTGAAGCCCGAGGAGGATCTGGAGCAGCAGATCGCGGCCATGACGCTCCTTGAATCCGCGGAATATTTCCGGGATCATTATGGCCTTAAGCTTTCCGCCGACGAGATCATCCGGGGCGTCAACGAGCTCATGGAAGAAAACTACCGGCTCAGAATCCCGGCAAAACCGGGTGCTGAAGCATTTGTCAAAGCACTCCGGGACGCCGGCATTCACCTCCATATCTGCTCCGCGACGCCAGTCCCGCTGGTAAAGGTCATGCTTGAGCGTCTGGGGATCCTGTCATGTTTCGAATCCATCACAAGCTGCGAGGAGGCGGGCGCCGGCAAAGACCGGCCCGATGCATACCTGCTCTCGCTTTCCCGCGCGGGCTTTAAGCCGGAGGAAACGATCCTTTTTGAAGATGCGGATTTTGCCATCCGCACAGCCCTGACGCTCGGGCTTCATGTGGCGGCTGTTTATGACGCAAGCTGCCGCAGCACACCGGAGGAGCTCCGGGCCGCGGCAGAGGAATATATTGTCAGTTTTGAAGATTTATGAAAGGAATGTAACTGTTCAGGATCGGCGCGCGTAAATGATGCTGAGGTCAAAAGCCTCACTGATGATGTAATACGGATTGTTCCGCACTTCGTACTCCCAAAATGTGGTTCTGAACAATTACAAAGAGGTGATAATTATGAAAGCAACTGTAGCCATTCAGGTCCTTCCCGCTACTCTGGACAGCAGTGAAACTGTCAGAATCGTCGATGAAGTCATCGCTTATATTGCATCCTCCGGGCTTCATTACCATGTTGGTCCCCTCGAGACCACGATCGAAGGCGACGACTATGAGCAGCTGATGGAGATCGTAAATAACTGCCAGCTGATCGCGCTCCGCGCAGGATGCGACAAGGTATCCGCCTATGTCAAAATCATCTGCAGATCCGAAGGAGACATTCTCAGCATCGACGAAAAAATCGGGAAATATCAATAATTCCTCATGAGATCAAGCGGCTTCCGGCATGATCAGGATCTGTCTCAGTTTATATCGCATGTACCGTTCCAAGACTGGTGTAAATCATCCCGTTCCTGCCCCTGACTGACTGCATCAGGGCAAATTCTGTCACGGTCATCTCCTCCGGACCGATCCCGATCTGCCCAAGACCGGCCCCGGGCGCCCCGCCTGCCGGATATACCGGCTTACGCAGCACCGTCACATGAGGCCGGAATTTCTTTTTATCAAAGGGGATCCCGGCGTCTGAAAGCGCGCGCCGTACCTTGCAGGCCAGAGCCTGCAGCCCATTGCTTTCTTCAAAGCCGGTCCACCATACGCTTCCAAAGCTCCCGACCTTATCCATCGTCAGTGTAAACGGAGTAAATACGACCCCTTCGATTGCTTCCATTATCCTGTCCGGATCCGGATACTCCCCGATAAACGCCAGCGTAATATGCAGATTTTCCCGCGGCGTATAATTTCCTTTCACATGCTGCTGCCGGATACTTTCCTGTACATCCGCCACGCTCTGCCGCATCGTTTCATTTAAAGGAATTGCAATAAATAATCTCATCAAAGTCTCTCAATGCTTCAGCTTAAAAACTGCCTGCTCTCTTTCATAACCGCTTCCAGAATCCCAATATCCCGGACCGGATCCCCGGTCTCCAGAGAATGATTGGCACCCTCGACCACGGTCAGCGGAATCGAGAGTTCCTCACAGGCCATCCTGACCTGCCCGATTTCGCTCCAGGGATCTTCCGTTCCGATAAAAGCAATGGCATTTTGGGGTTTCCATAAAAATGTCTCCGCCAGCGGCGTATAGAGCAGATGCCTTACCTGCAGACCGTGCTTCGCAGCATAAGCTGCTGCGGCCGCCGTCCCGATACTCTTGGAGATAAAAAGGATCTCATCGTATTCGTCCCAGCGGATCCCGGAAAGCATTTCCTCCGCCTGTCTGCATATTTCCACAAATGCTTCCTGCATCTTTTCCCGGTCTCCCCGGATATTTCCTCCCCGGAAAGAATACTGCACCGGTATCCTGGTATCATATCCATGCGCGGCCGCCAGCTTCCCCGCATAATACAGAAGCGGCCGCTCCACCGTATATCCGATACCGGGGAAAATTACTGATGTTTTCATAATGCTTTGTCTCTCATCTGCAGAACAAACTTTATAATTCATAAAACATTTAAAAGATCCCCTGACCTTGGGATCTTTTAATGCTTCCTCTTGCACATTCCGCCTGAACGGCACGCAGTTTCCGATTGTACCGGCATGACCCTTCCGGAATAAACGGCATGGCATTCCGCTTAAACGGCACATAATTCACAAGACGTGTTATAGTCACTTTCGTAGTCATTTATAAACTACGAAAGGAGGCATGAAAAATGCAAGACTACAACACGATCATCGGCGTGATTCAACTTCGCCGAAACAGTTGCTCTTTCAGCGTTATCGAGAAACGATACCGGATCGGTTCCGGAACGGTCCAGAGAATCCTGAAAAGATTTGAGGATTCGGGCTTAACGCTGGAAGAACTGCAGTCCATGGAACCATCAGCTGTAGAGGAACTGATTTATCCGCCGGAAAACCTTCAGCGGAAAAATATTCCGATGCCGGATTTCCAGTATTACTATGACCGTATCCATCAGAAAGGGAGCAGAATCAACATTTCCTATTGCTGGATCGAGTATAAGCAGGAACATCCGGATGGTTATGAACAGTCACAGTTCTATGAGTATTACAACAGGTTCGTCAACAAAGTCTATGGTCCTCGTGATGTATCGATGGCCGTGGAACGCGTACCCGGCGAAAAGATGTTTATCGACTGGGTGGGCGACCAACCGGAATTGCTGACGGACCCGGAAACGGGTGAACTTAAAAAAGTCCACATCTTCGCCACAACTCTCGGACTGAGCAGTCTGATCTATGCAGAAGCTTTTCCGAATGAAAGACTACCGCAGTTTATTGAGGGAACGGTTCATGCAATAGAGTTTTATGGCGGAGTATCAAAGTATCTCGTTCCTGACAACCTGAAGACAGCTGTTACCAAGCATACTAAAGACGAGCTGGTACTCCAGTCTGCATACTCCGATCTGGAAGACTTTTATAACACGATCGTACTTCCGCCGCCATCCAGGAAACCAAAAGGCAAACCCACGGTGGAAAACCACGTAAAGTATCTCGAAACACACCTTGTCGAATACCTGAAAGAAAGCATCTACACTTCTTATGAAGAGCTGAACACCGCCATCAAAAAAAGAGTAGCAGTTCTCAACTCCCGCAGGTTTCAAGGCAAGACGTTTTCAAGACAGGATGCTTTCGAAAAGTACGACAGACCGTGCATGAAACCACTGCCAGGCGGAGCATTTACGGTATGTGACTATAAACCTGTCAACAGAATCCCTGATAACTACCACATCGAGTATGATGGCCACTACTACTCTGTAGTTTACACGTATTGCGGCAAGCCCGCAATCCTGAAAGCTACGTCATCAGAGATCCGTATCTGCGATCAGTACAACCGGCTGATCTGCAAACATAAAAGGGCTTATAAAGAATTCCCCAGGTACATCACTGAGGATGACCATATGAGACCTGAACACCTTTATTACAAAGAAGTCAATGCCAAAGACGGCGCTTATTACCGCCGGTGGGCATCCGTCTTCGGTCCAAACATGTCTGAATGTATTGACCGCATGCTGAAAGCTCCCAAACATGAGGAACAGGCGTATAACGCATGTGCAGGCCTGCTCCACACTGTGAAGGAACTCCCGAACGGTATCGTGGAGGAAACTGCCCGGCAATGCATTCAGATGAATTCCTGCAGATATAAGACCTTTAAACAGCTCTTGAGCAGGGTTCAGGAGGGCAGCCAGCCCGTAAGCGGGACGTTGCCATCACATGATAACATCAGAGGAAAGGGCTTCTACAAGTAAAGGTGGCATCCATGGCTTATAAGCAGAAAGACTATAAATACAACGACAAGTTAACCAAAGATGAAAATGTTTTGCTGAACCGGCTGTATCACTATAAGCTGACTCACATGACAAAGGAGTTGGAACGCCAGTTCCTCAATCCTAATTCCGAACTCGAAAACTTTCATACCCGTATTGCAGCACTCATCAACTATGAATGGGACATGCGCCGGGAAAAGAAGATCAACACTCTGAAAAAGGACGCAACATTAAAGTATGAGAATGCTGATTTTGATGAGGCGCTCTATGAGCCGGACCGCATGCTGGACACACACCTGATCGAGCTGCTTCAAAAGCTTGACTGGGTGGACGAACACAAAAACCTGCTGATCACTGGAAGTACAGGTGCTGGGAAAACCCATATCGCAAACGCCCTCTGCGTTACAGCGCTAAGCCAGCTCCGATCAGTAAAGTACATCCGGGCTAACCGTCTTTTGCAGGAAAGCGAGAACGCGAGAAAAGACGGAACGGCTTTTGAGTACACCAATCAAATGGCTGACTATGATCTTCTAGTTATTGACGACTTCGGGCTCATGGATCTCGACATAGAAAGATGCAGGGATCTCTTTGAGATCTTAGAGACCAGGGATTCACGTAAATCAACAATGATTGTGTCTCAGCTTCCAGTCATTAACTGGTGGGATCTTTTCGGTGTAAATACATATGCCGATGCCTGTCTCAGCAGGATCACAGGAAACGCTTATCGTCTTGAGTGCAATGGCCGCGATATGCGAAAATCGACGTAACTACCTTTAACCACTCGGCATCATGCCGTTTGAGGCGGAACAGCATGCCGTCCTTCCGGGACGGATGTGCTGTTTTCGCGGAATATGCAACCCCGGAGGAAGAAATCAACAGCAGCGGCTATGTACTGGACAGCCTTGAGGCGGCAGTCTGGTGCCTGATCACCACGGATACCTATGCGGATTGTGTCTTAAAGGCAGTCAATCTCGGACTGGATACGGATACGACCGCTGCAATTGCAGGAGGATTGGCAGGATTATATTACGGCAGGGATTCGATCCCTGAAGAATGGCTGCATACCATCCGTGAGGGAAAGACCCTGCCGCAAAATCTGGTCGAGATCTGAAATTCAGGCAGCGCCGGAAAAAGTACATTCCTTCATGCCATCCGGCGCAGCCTTCCGTTACGCCGACCAATGACTACGGGGAAACGGTCTATGAGGAGTACGTGCCGGATTTCTATAAGGAAAATGACAAATACGGCCTTGAATGTGCTGTCTGCGGACAACACTGCCGCTGCGGAGCGGTCGTACGGCTGATAAGACTGGGATAAGCCGGGAAACGTAAAAACGATCCCGGCGGAAAATGAAAACAAAAAACAGCAGATAACAATGAAAACGCGATATAGATGCACATATTCCATAACAACATATAATCATAATAATCGGGTGTTACTCAATTATTTTTCATGGAACTTCCATCCATATCCACTTGCCTGTCTGCGTATACCCCTACATACTGCAGATATATTTCCTGAACTAATCTTCATCTGACGTGAAGCTTCAGAGATAGAATCAAACCAACGTATGACCTTGTTTGCTTGGAGATCCAGCATATCTACTGCCTTCTCTTTACATTGACGGCTCTTCCGGATCCCACAATCAGGGCAGCCGCTGCCAGCTGTTCTATGAGCAATGGAAGCACTATATACTTTCTTGCACTCAGGACAGATCCACCAGACTTTGATGTCAGAATGCGGCATTACCTTGTCTGGAGTAAGTGTCCCATTCGCCTCCTGATGCCACTCTGCTGCGATTTTAGGATATTCGTCAGAAAGAGCGTCTTTTCGAAGCTTTGTCATGTACGCGCGAATCTCGGTCTCATCCCTTTTCAGATCAATATCGACTCTGCTATGAAATATGGGACTTTTCCGCGTCCACATATTTGTTTCCGGATCTATCCTGTCGAGAAGGTACTGAATACACTTTCGTAGATGCTCCGACTTATACATTGATCCATCACCGATCGACAGGATTTCATCAGCCGTGTCTTTAGATTCATCTGAGTTTTTCTCTTTCAGACGAACCAGACGGATTCCATGCTGCTGGCAGATCTTATATTTTCTTTTTTCCCGTTCGGTTTTATCCGATTTGTGCCAAGCTTCTCCATCGTATTCTATGCCAATCCTGATAGAAGGGATATATATGTCCAGTTCCATGGACCTTTTAAATATATCTTTATAATGGTTGATTGCATCTGGAAATGCTTTTCGAATATAGTAAAACACTGCCTGCTCCGCAAAAGAAGTCTGTCTTCCTTTATTACAGATAGGGCAATTTGTTCCACTGCTTCTATGCATAATAGTTGCTGGATACGTATGACCTTCCGGACAAAGCCACCACACTTTTTTCGCCATGCCATGAGAAACGCTTGTCGGTTTTAAATTACCGTTTTTTGTCGGATGCCACTCGGCTGCCAGCTTAGGATGGGTGGTTGCCAGATCATTTATTCCTGGGACGAGCGCCTTTCCCAAACAGCAGGCACAGCTTTTGCGCCTGGTTCTATTGCTCACTTTTGCTTTAAAATGATATCCGCATTTGGAACAGATCCAATATACATCCTCATTGCTCATGGGGGTGTAGTCCTCGGGACCTCTTTTGTGAAGCTTATAATCCCATTCCGCTAGAAGCTGTGGATCTTTTATACAGCCACTCTTTTCAAGCGCTTTTTTGTGGCGGGTTTCGCCGCGTGTCTTTACCATATGGATATTATTGATAGATTTACCTTTGAATTCTCTTGCCTTTAAATGATCTGTTTTCTTTGTTCTGCCTCTATAGCTTCAACTACCAAAATATCCGCTGGGAGCCATTCTACCTGCCGTAAATTATCCAGCGGGAGCCATTTTGCTGCTTCATGCTCCAGAAGTGTTAGATGTCCTTCTGAGAGGTTGCACCAGAAGCAGTCCATGGATAGATGGAAGGTCGGGTAATCATATTCTACCGTCGTAAGATATCTTTCAACTGTAATACCTGCAGCAAGCTCCTCATGGATTTCGCGAACAAGAGCTTCTTCAGGTCTTTCTCCGGATTCTATCTTTCCACCAGGAAACTCCCACCAATCCTTATAGTCTCCGTATCCTCGCTGTGTTGCGAATACAATCGGGTCTCCATTTTCATTTACTGATTTTATAATTGCTGCAACCACTCTGATATTTTTCATCCTGCTTCCTCCAGCAGATTGCTTTCAAGATATCTCAGGAGATCTTCCCGGACCGCATGGTGCATTCTCATCGTAACCTTCGTGATATCCCTAAGTCTGCCGTTATTATCCATTTTTTTATCGCCTCTGACATTTACCACATCAAAAGTTCCCATATAGTAAAAACTTGTCTCGGCATCACTCTTCTTGACAAGAAGATGCTTTCTTCGTGCCGTAGTTACCTCCTGCATATAACTGCTATAAGGACCTCTGCCAATTTGAGAATCCCAGCGGAATGTCATACTGTCAGCAAAAGCATCCGCATAATCCGGTTTACCTTCTGCGTACTGCATATCCTCGCTTTCCGCCCCAACCTTATGATAGGTGATAAAAATAAATGCATCGTCCCCTATTCTCTTCATACCGAACATGGTTGAGGTAAGGTCCTTTTCACAGTTCATCAATAAACTGATATCTCTTCTGGAGTACTTTTCATAAAGAAGAAATGGGCTATCTGAAAGCCTGCCCTGATCATATTTTTCATGATACCGCTTAAGACCTACAGATATTAAGTCCTCCATTTGTCGGCGAAACTCTGCATGAAGAAGTCGTTCCGCATAACTCTGCATTCTTCTAATTAACTTCTGTTCACGGTCATCCAGAATATTGATAGCCTTATACTTCTGATACTCCTCATCCTTACTTACAAATCTGCCCTCTAATACGCGAATGGCATTTTCAAGGGATTCTTGATTATAAGCAGATGTATAGTTATGCTTCAACTCTTCGGACAACTCCTGCAAGGGGATCTCATCCTTGCTGAAAAGTCGCTTTAGTATTTCTAATTCATAAGGTCTCACGCCACTAAGTACGGTCTTGGAGAGGTACTCCAACGTAAGTTTTTCCAAATCACTGATCTTATTACGATAAGCATCGGCCTCAACGCTCATCAGGAAATCATGGTAGGTTTTATACTCCCTGATGATCACCAATGGGTCAATTTCATTATTATCATAAAAGTCAAGTAAATAAGGAATTCTGCCCAAGCGGTTTTTCAAGGATATATAGCTCTCCCGGATAATAGATTTCATTCCACGAATTTTATCAATAGAATGGAATATCTTTTCCCTTGCAACTGCATCAAAGTGGACTGTAGATGCCCCCGGAATTGTACTATTTCCACTGATGACATATTTGCGGATCGTATCCGGGTTATACGTCCGATCTCCGGAAAGAGCTATTGGAATCATGAAATTTTTTTCATAATTTCCTATGAAATCAAGAATAATAACATACTCCTTCCCGTCAGCCTTACGAAGTCCTCTTCCCAGCTGCTGGATAAAGACAATTGGCGACTCGGTCGGACGAAGCATAATGACCTGGTTCACTTCAATAATGTCCACACCTTCATTCAGGATTTCGACAGAAAAAATATAGTCTAGTGGAGTTCTTTCAGCTGTCACATCTGCTTCGTTCATGGCAAGGCGTTCAAATGCCTCCGAGCGCTCATCTTCAGAAGCATCGCCATTCAGAGCAATCGTTCTAAAATACTTTCCAGTTTCAGGATTTATAGTTCGGTTAAATTTCGCAGAAAGCTCCTCCGATTCCGCAATCCGGCTACAAAAAATCAGCCCTTTCACTCTATCGCCGCTATATCCGAAATAGCTGGCCTTTTCAACAATATGCCTTACCCGTTCGTCGCTAATCAATCGATTGAACTCTTCAGAGCTAAGCCTTCGACTCTTGTTTTTTTCATCTCCAATCATGGAGAGATCACTGATGCCGAAATAATGAAACGGACAAAGCAGGTCTTCTTCCATGGCTTGCTGCAAACGAATTTCATACGCAATCTGGTAGTGAAAAATCTCGTATATATTTCGACCCTCGATATTATCATCCCTTTTATCTGGTGTTGCGGTCATGCCGAGCCATAGCCTGGGACGGAAATACTTCATGATTCGCTGATAAGTATCCGCCGAACTGTGATGCGCTTCGTCAAGAATAATGCAGTCAAATTCATCTGGTTGATAATGATGCAAATGTTCTTCCCTCCATAAAGTATCCCTGGTCGCAAAAACAAAATCTGCATCATATTCATAGTTTCCAGCACCTACAATACCAGTAGTTACAGTATTATTGAAAACCTTCTCGAATGATTTCTTCGCCTGCTTGGCCAGCTGATTTCTGTGTACCAAAAACAGCACCCGTCTAAATCCAAGCTCCCTCATCGCAAACGCTGATGCATAGGTTTTACCGGTTCCTGTTGCACTCACCAAAAGTGCACGTTCTTCACCCAGGTCAAGAATCTTTCTCAGATTTGTGATAAAGCCGGTCTGCATGGAATTTGGCTTTAACTGATATTTGGTTAAAGATACGACAGATTCTTTTAGCGCTGCTGCCCGTTGATGTTTTACAATCTCATACTGAGTTTGATATTGCTCAATAAAATCCTCATAAGGAAGAGCATATTTCGAGTCCCAGAGCTTTTGGTATTCCTCCAAGATTTGCTTAGCCATCTCACCATTTTCTGTGGAGACGGCTTTTGTATTCCATTCTTTATTACTGGTAAGAGCGGTACTCGTGATATTGGAACTGCCTATAATAAAGCGATAGATTTCATCTTTTTTGAAGATGTATCCTTTGGTATGAAATCCTTCTCTGGCAGCGTCTACATCGAACATTTTCAGTTTAATATTTTTGCGCTCATGCAAAAGCTTCAGCGCCTTAGGTTCACTGAAAGAAAGATAGTTCGTGGTAAGAATCTCTCCGGGTATGTCTGCCTGCTCCAACTCATACAGAGTCTCTAAAAGTGGTGCAATTCCACTCATAGTTATAAAAGCAACGCTAATCTTGAAACTGTCACAGGAATGCAGTTCGTCTTCAATAAAAGACAAGACTTTCCTTCCTTCATGATAATCATTAGAAATGAACTGAGGCCTATAGGCAAGATTCGATGAGACTGAACTGTCAATAAAAGCAGTTGCCAGTCCTTGTCGCATATCCTCGAGGTACAATTGATTCATTGATACTCCATTTTCTGTTCTGTAATAACCTCTAGATCCAGAGACTAATTCTTGCTTCCCCATTTTCTCAAGAGTAATTATCTACATCGCTCAAATTTAGATTGACCCCTAGACTTCTGAGGTTTTGCTATAAAATCTTGTATTAAATTATATGCTTTCTCTAAAGGAAACTCAATCTTAACAAGCTGTTGGAGTTGGGGAAAGCACCTGAGAAGCAGGGAATTATAACTCTTGGTAAAATTTCCGGGAGATTTTTGATAAACTTGCAGCAATCAAAAAAAATGGTGAGGAAAACTCAGAGGAAATTCAGTCGTGCATAGAAGCAATAGGCCTTTATTTTCAAACCATGGATCAGGTTGTTTTAGGAAAACAAATAGACAAATTTTGGATAATTCAACAGGAAATCAAGATTGCTGTAAGACATTACCGACATGTCAAATTTGACAAGATGACGATGTGACTTTACAATATTTTTAGTGAGTTTCCCAAAACAGATTAAGGACAAGAGGGCCTGTGATGGATACATATGTATCAGACACTGATCGTCGATATCAAATATTATAACACGACTGAAACTGTCGGAATTGAGCGAACTACGGGCAGATGTATCTAAGGGCGAGATCCGAAATGAAATCAAATAACATCATGCAGAGCTCTATCAGGCAAAAGAACAGCTGACACATATGGTGTCGTACCGTGCTCTGGTCAGTTTTTCTGCAAATGCCATAACAATGCAATGTATACGAAGGAGAATGACAGTTAAAACAACTTAAGGAAGGAATATGTAATGCCTAGAGAATATGATGTTCAGGCAATCATGAATGCACTGAAAGAAAAAGAGGAATTGGATCCAGATAAGCATGATGGTTCTTATGAACTAATGCGGAAGACCATAGAGGCTTATGAATCATCCACTAACCATCGATCCTAAATACTATAACACGCTTGATATTTCAGGTTTTTCACGGATGTTGAAGGATCCGTCTTTTTGTTATAAGTTTTACTGGCTGGAAGCAATTGTGACGCTGATCTCCAGAGGGGCGGAGGAGACAACATTTGACGAGATCATAGATGAAATGATCTGCAATGCCTGGTATTCCGTCAGGGAATTCCACATTCATTTAAGCGGCTTGCGGAGTGATGGCACTGTAATGGACGGCCTGGAACGGGCGATACTGAAACTGTCGGAATTGAGTGAGCTGCGGGCAGATGCATCTAAGGTTGAGATCCGGAATGAGATCAAACGATATCAGACAGAGCTCTATCAGTCAAAAGAACAGCTGACGCATATGGTGCCGTACCGGGCGCTGGCCGGCTTCTTTGCAAATGCCAATGAAATCGTAGACTGGGATTCACAAAAGCGGCTGGTTGCCTATATTCAGCACTTTGATAAAAATATTCAAGTGCTTCCGTATATCCTGGGCAGCAGTTCAAAGCTGAAAAAGGAAGTGATTTTTAATCCATCCTGGATCACTATGATCCAGGACAATATGGTTTCGATCCTCGGCTGGATCCAGTACGAAAAGGTCAGGTGGCTGCAGAATAATAATCCTGAGGTGCCGGGACTGGTCTATAAACTTGCTCCGATGGATGAGAAGATGCGTAAGCTCGGCAAGGTCCGGAAGCTCTGGGAAGGAATCCTTGATCAGAGAGAAATCAGGGATGTTTTTACCGGGAAGCCAATCGTTGAGAAGAAGTATGACATCGATCATTTCGTGCCGTGGTCATTTGTGATGAACGATGAGCTTTGGAACCTGATGCCGATGGATTCTTCTCTGAATTCCTCCAAAAGTAATAAACTGCCGAAGTGGGATCCGTTTTTCAGTAGTTTTGCAGAGAATCAGTATGTTATGTATTCCCTGATGCAGGAGCAACCCGCTATACATAAGCTGTATGAAGGCTGCTGGAGAGATAATCTGCATTCTATCTGGGCAGGCCAGGAATTATACCGGCCGGGGAATGATAAGGAAGAGTTCCGCAATATTCTGGAGAAAAACATGCGCCCAGTCTATGATTCCGCAAAGCGGCAGGGATATGAGGTGTGGGTGTATTGATTTTGCAGTGTTCTAATAAATATGTTTCATAAATCTTTGAGATAGCATAACTGTTTTTGAAAAAGTAGGATATGGAAGTTATTAATGGTGATTTTTATATGCTGGGCTGCAGGGAGGATGATCCAGGGTGTATCCGCAGCCCGGAGGAACTGAAGCGGCTGATATCGGAGATCGGATTTCTGCCGCTCTTTTCAAATACGATCCCGGGATTTTCCGTGGAGGAGAGGACCCTGGCCTCCGCCTGGTGGACGGGAGACCCTGCCTCGGACCCGTGGACCTGGAGAGAGTTTCTGTCCTCAGATCCTGAGCTTGCCTACGGCAAGTTTTATGACAAAAAGGCAGGCTATGTCTCAAAGGAATGGTTCCCCGCCTTTGCCAATTACCGAAGGAACGGCTACGATTTTGATGCACTTGTCGGCGATGAACTGGTCCCGTACCGGAATCAGCAGATCATGGAAACATTTTCCCTGCAGGAAGATCTGACGGGCCTGGAGCTGATGTCCTATGAGGTTAAAGAGCGGGTATCAGTGAAAAATCATGAAGGCTGTATGACTGAGCTGCAGATGCAGACCTACCTTCTGATGAGCGACTTCCGGCAGAAGAAGAATAAGAAGGGACAACCCTACGGCTGGCATGTGGCTGCATTTACAACACCGGAGACGAAGTGGGGCTATGAGTATATCAGCAGCGGATACCATGAGAAGCCGGAAGAGTCCTGGAAGCGGATCACGGATCAGATCCGGAAGTATTTCCCGCAGGCAGGGGAGGCGGAGCTAAAGAAGCTGCTCGGCATCCGTTATCCGGGGGAAAGCATTCGGAAGGAGCAAAAAACGCGAAAGACAAAACCTGTGTAATCTGGCGGGCGCGCAGAAATAAGAAAATTTTGTAGTTTGATGGAGGAGCTTGAATATGAAATCGTTGGTAGCATATTTCTCTGCCGAAGCAGGCAGGACGGCAGCGGTGGCAAAGGATCTCGCGGCTTTAATGGAAGGTGCGCTGTATGAGATACAGCCGTCTGTTCCGTACACTGCAGCAGATCTGAAATGGATAAATCCGTTTGCAAGATGCAACCGCGAAAAGATGGGCGGGAAGGATGTACCGGTAGAAGGAAGCATCGGGGACTTCGGGGAATACGATACGGTATTCATTGGCTTTCCGATCTGGTACGGCTGCGCGCCAAATGTGGTGAACTCATTTTGCAAGGCATATGACTGGACAGGAAAGAAAGTATATATCTTTGCGACATCCGGCGGCAGCGGGATCGGAAAGACCGCTGAAAAGCTTAAGCCATATATCAGCGGGGCAGAGGTAGTGGACGCAAAGGTTGTAAGGAATGCGAATGAGCTTAAATCCTGGGTGGAGTAATAAGGATTGATTGACTGATTATGGAACAGGAAAGTTACCATGATCCGAAATGAACTGCTGCAGGAGCTGTGATTTATAACTGATTTAAATGACATTTGTTTTTGACGACAATAAAATAAGATTAGCCGCAGACCTGTTCCTGTGTTTTCTCTTTTACTGTGTTTGCGGATGGCTGTATGAGGTCGGGCTAGGATTTGTGCAGGGGAGAGGCTTTATCAATCGCGGATATCTGTTCGGACCGTGGCTTCCGATCTATGGCTTCGGTGCCCTGCTGATGCTGCCTTTCCTGAAGATGAAATCGAAGGGAATATTGGCAGTATTTGCAGCAACAACGGTTTATGCCACATTCATAGAACTGATCACCAGTTATGTGATGGAATGGTATAACGGAGCATGGCTGTGGGATTATACAGATCTTCCTTTTAACTTTCAGGGACGTATTGCTGTCTGGCCGAGCATACGGTTCGGACTGCTTATCATTGCGATGCTGTATATCGTTCATCCGCTGCTGATGAAAGCCCTGAATAAAATGAAATGGGAACAGAAGAGGCTGAAAGTAAGTATACTTGGTATTCTGTTCTTCATAGACTGTGCTGCGAGATTGTTTTACGGATCCAATTTGAAGGATGCGGCATTGTTTTAGTATTTTTAATAACAGAGAAGCGCCGATTTCGTTTTGGCGTGGATCGGAGAGAATCGTTGATGTGCTGGACATATATTGTAGAATGCGCTGACGGCAGCTATTACTGTGGCTGGACGAATAACGTGAATAAGCGACTGGCTGCGCATAATGCCGGGAAGGGCGCCAAATATACAAAGCCGCGGCTTCCGGTGAAGCTGGTCTATCAGGAAGAATTCAGTACCAAAGAGGAAGCTATGAGCCGTGAGTGGCATATTAAGCAGCTTACGAGATTCCAAAAAGAAGCACTGATAAGGTCATGGACGGGATGCTGAAAACATCTTTATTGATTAACGAGATCAGGAGATCGGGCAAATGATAAAGGACCAGATCATAATCCGCAGAGCGGACATTGCAGAGATTGAAGCAGACGCACTGGTGAATGCGGCCAATGAAGACCTTGCTGCCGGAAGTGGAGTCTGCGGAGCTTTGTTTGAGGCAGCAGGGTATGAAGAACTGACGAAAGCCTGCCGGAAGATAGGACATTGTGATACCGGAAAGGCAGTGATCACGCCGGCATTTAAAGCAAAAGCCAGATATATCATCCATGCGGTAGGTCCGATATGGAACGGCGGTATGAATGGAGAAGCAATACAACTCCGCAGCTGCTATGAGGAATCATTGAAGCTGGCAGCAGAATATGGGTGTCGCAGAATCGTATTCCCAGTCATTTCATCGGGGATTTTCGGATATCCAAAAGAAGAGGCGTGGACAATAGCCCTTTCCGCCTGCAGAGATTATCTCAACTCCCACCCGGATCAGGATCTTGAAATCATTTTTGTGGCCCGTAGCAGGGAACTGACAGAGACCGGGGAAAGAGTATTGAAAACGATTTATCAAGATGGGCAAAGGTAGTGTGATTCTGCTAAGACACAACTAAGATACAGAAGAAAACGGCAATGGAAGATTTCTGCTGATGTTCTGTGTCAGGGTTTTAAACAGAATTCAAGAAGAGATAAGACTTGCGTCAACGAAAAATACAGATTTCCGTATTACAGAATTAAACTGTTACGGAAATCGTTTTTTTTTACTCATGAATGGTTTTCCTGTATAATTCAAATGAATCAAGAAGAATTGCGGGAGATGACAAATATGTCTTATACAGAAAACCTTGAAGCACAAATGTTTGATCTATGGGGGTTTGATGATGAGGATGAAACCACGGAAGAAGTTATCAAATTTTTAAATCAGACAGATTCTTTTCGTTCTTTTGGTGATGGATTAAAAGCCGTGATTCGGGCGAAGATGCCTCAGGATAGTCAATGCAGCGAAAAAGAATTCTTTATTACAAGTGCTGAAAACAGAGGAATCTATTTCAATCGGAACACAGTTAATAATTGGTTTGCGGGCAAAAAACCCAAAAAAGGGAGTCAAAGCAGAAAGCACATGTACTTGATTAGTTTTGCGCTTGATCTTGACGTAAAAGAAACCATCAGCCTATTTGAGAAAGTCTATTATGAAAAGGGGTTTTATTTAAGAAGAATTGACGAATTTGTATATTATTACTGTATCAGCAGACATTTAAGCATTGAGCATGCAGACAGGATCCTAAACCAGATCACCGGTGAATCTGATAACTGGAAGGATGTTACTTTGTATACGAGACAGATCCAGGAAGAACTGAAAGATCTGACGGAAGAAGCGGATGTAATCGATTACATCAATAATCATCCACACAACTTCTCTATGAACAATGTGACAGCAAACAAAATATTAGATGAACTTCTTAAAGAAATCAGGGTCACAAAAGAGGAAAAAGAATTATATCAAAATGATTGTATCGACTATCGCAATCCCAAGATTAGTTATGTTATGAGGGAAATATCTCTGCTGTCTTATAGTACCGGCTTAAATGATACCGATTCAGGTGTAGTTGGGAAATACAAGTCAATCACCTCAATTGAAACAATGCTTGATGTGATCACCAGAGGGCTTACCCGGGGATCTGCAGAGGAGTTTTCCGGGAAATCTATTTTTAAAGATTCTGTTTTTCCTCAGGAGATCTCTTCACGGTTTCCAACGAAACAATCGTTTTCAAAGAAGGATTCGACATTTGAAGAATTAAGAAAGTCCATAATACTATTGTATTCATATAAAAAGTGGTTTGATAAACAATATTTGGAAATAGATTGTGATATTGACGACTACAGGGATGAGATGAATCATTTGTTGTTTGAATCCGGCATGCCGCCTTTGTATGCGGGCAATCCTTTCGATTGGTTGTTTTTATACTGTACATTGAATGACAGGCCGTTGGATCTATTCAGGTCAGTTTTGGAACAGGGTGCGATCGAATAAACGTTGATTCGAGGAGTGGGATGAGAGAAGCTTTACAGAAAAAAAATAAGATCAGTTTAGTTGGTGATGGAGTCAGCAGGGAGTTCATTATACAGGAAGTGATCGGTTTTGGAGCTACCTGTATTGTTTACCAGGCGTATTATCTTGATGAATTTAAATTGAGGCACTTTGTCAAATTAAAGGAATGTTTTCCATTGTCCGGAACAGAAAAAAATCGAGCCGGAAAAGAAATCGTTTGGACAGAAGAAGAAAAAAGACAGGTCCAAATAGATCGATTTATTTTTGCTTATCGTCGCCAGTTAAATCTTCAAAAGAACTATGTCTTTGTGAATACCTCCTGTAAAGTAGCCGATGTCCTCTATTACGGAAATAATACAGTATACATGGTGATAGAGGCCGATAACGGAACATCTTTTGATAAAATAAAACCCGCTAATTGTCAGAGCGTTTTTAAGATTCTGAATGCGCTTTGCAAAACAATCGGAAAGTATCACGAAATAGGTTTGCTTCATCTGGATATTAAGCCGCAGAATTTCATGGTGATCCCGGAAACGGATGAACTTGTAAAGCTGTTTGATTTTGACAGTTTGATATCTGTAGATGATCTGAATCCGGAAAGCATTGGTAATATTTCTTATACCAATGATTGGGCAGCCCCTGAAGTCCGTCAGGGCAGGATCTCAAAAATTGCAGAATCCGCAGATGTTTTTTCAGTGGGGATGATCTTATTCTATTCTCTTTTTTCAAGGGCATATGATGTCAAGGACAGTATGCGATTTGGAAACTATGATTTTGAATCTTCAGAACTTTTAAAGGATGTAAATCCTGCATTGATCCCGGCCTTAAGAGAGTTTCTTAACAATACCCTCGCAATAAGACCTGAACGAAGATTTCAGAATATGGAAGAGGCATCCGGATCGCTTGAAAAGCTGATCGTTCTGGCGGATCCTTCGAGGATGTACTTATGCAGCAGTATGCCGGTTTCAGTGGAATACTTTGCAGGCAGAGCAAAAGAACTGATCCGGATAGATACTATTCTTCAGGATCGGAAAACTGCATATATTACAGGGCTTGGCGGGCTTGGGAAGAGCGAACTTGCAAAGCGTTATGCATATGAATATAGAGCAGAATATGATCAGATCATCTGGGTCGAATGTGAGAAGGATATTCGAAGTCTGGTCCTGGATAATGAAATATTCACTATTGCTAATTATGACTTAGAAGACGACTTGAGTGCCAAATTTAAAGCATTAAAAGAAGTTGCAAGTGGTAGGACTCTTATTATTCTGGATAACTTAAAAACGAATACGGATCCGGATTTATTCAGGTTATTGGATCTTGATGCAAAATTTATTATTACGACCAGGATGCACATGGCTGACAGAAATGCAGCTGAAACGATTGTATTGGACTGCTTAAAAGAATCGGTTCTGGAGTCAGTCTTCTTCTTTTATTACAAGAGAAAGCTCTCAGAAGAGGAATATGCTTATGTTCCGGAAATAATAGAGCGCTTGGGATATTATACAATATTGATTCCGTTGGCAGCAAAACAGATGTCAGCAAGCAGTCTTCTGCCGTCAGAGATGTATTTCAGGCTAAATAAGTGGGGACTTGGATTGAATCAAAACGAAACTTTTGGCCATTTTAAAGATAATAAAGTTACCGAAAATACGATGTTCGATCATTTGAACACTTTGTTTGAAGTTTCAGGATTAAGCGAACAGGGATTACTGGTTCTCAGAATTCTTTCCCTGCTGAATGGATTTGAAGTAGGGAAGAAATTTTTGGCCGGCTGCTGTGACTTAAGACCGGAGGGGTTCGGGCTTCACCGGGAGCGGATTGAACAAAGGAATCTGTATTTTCATGAAAGCAATAAGATCCTTTTGGAAGACGTTGATCTATCTGTGATCAATGATCTCATAAAAAAAGGTTGGATATTATATGATGAAAGGTCAGACAGGGTTTCTGTTCATGATGTAATTGGAGAATGGATCAGAATCGAGTTGAATCCTTCATTTGAGAATTGTACTCCCTTATGGAAGGCAATTACGTATTTATGTGAAGATATAGCGTATTGGATCCAGGAAGAAGATGAGAACCGTAATTATTTCGGCCATTCTCATATTTTTAGTATTACGGCTTACGCAAAAGAGATGTTCTTAAGACTGATCTGGACTGCAGTCAATAATTTGGATGTCTGGTCTGTCGAATTCATAGAATATTTAATTGATCAAGTGTCTTTGATTTATGCATGCTGTAGTTTTGAAGTATTAATTCTTGCAAGGAAAATACAAGCGAGCCGGGAATGGAACATGATATCAACCCGGGCTCAATTACAATTGCTGACAACTTCAATTAAGTGTTTCTTTTATTCGTTAATGTCTTTTAGCTTGGAAGAATCTAGAGAGATAGAGAAACGATTATTCGAATCGGACCTGGCAACGTTAGAATCACAGACAAATCTGCTGGAACTATATTTTTCAGAGAATCATTATTCTATCAAAGAACAGGCAGCCGTAATTGAAGATATTTTGTCTGTTATAGTACCGTATGCGGAAGAAGATTCATACGTTCTTGGTTCATATCTTGAAAACAAAATCAATGGATTTGAGGTATCAGATGGATTTGATGATGCTGCGAAACTGAAATACAGGAATATCCGTCTGAAAAGCCAGCTTGAACGTGCAGAAAGATATTGCCGTCAAATTGAAAGCAGGCAAAAAAGAAAAGCTGTCAAAGATACTCAGAAAACAGCACTGCCTGTAAAAAATGTTGAGGATATTTATTTGGACAGAATACTCAAAGTGATCGATAAGCCGGAATTGGCAGAATCATTACTGTATCAGGTGCTCGCGAGTGAGGAATGTATTCTACCGCGTAAATTGGATGTAATGGAGGAGATATGTAGCCAGAATTCTGGAAGTGAATATCTCATATCGATAGGAAAAGACTATTCTGATTTTGTCTATGAAACAGCAGGGCTCATGGTTGAATTGGTTCATCACGGTGGAATTGAGCCTTTTATAACCCGTAGGTTTTTTGAAACAGCATTACGGAATCTGCTGATTCAATCATGGATGCATAAGGATTATGGAATCACAGAGTATATTTTTGATGAATGCAAACAGTTTGATGAGGAATATTGGGATTTAATTGCTTATTCCCTAAGGGAAGATTATCCAAATATTTTAATGGTGGCTGAAGATTTTGAACAATGTGGGGCGCAGATATTAGCGATCAGATACTTAATATTCTTTGCAGAATTTATCGATAAGGGCGAATATGCCGATTCGGAAATGACGGGTATGCCAGCAATATATGACAGGATTTGTGAGTTGGCAGTAAAGCTGCAAGATTCCGGAACTTATTATGAGTATCTGGAAAGGAAACGAAAGCGGACAGGCGTAGAGTTTGATTTATCAGAACCGAGTTGTGAGTTCAAAGAAAAGTCAGGAAATATTCTTCAGCGATTCGAGGATTATCTGAAGAAGGCAAAGCTGATTTCTTCGAAAAGCGAAATCGGAGAGTATTGTTCTCAAATTGAAAAGGATGCTCTGTTAAACACAGAACTAAAAGAATATCTGAGAGCACAAGCTTTTGTAAAAACAACGTGCAGACTTAGCAGATATTATCCGACAGACCTCATCGATATGCCCAATATGGATAGGGACCGATTGTTAGAGTATCAGCTGGAACAGAAAAACGGATATTTTTTGGAAACAATACGTCTATTAAGCGAGCTTCTATTAGAAGTACGCAAAACTTCTGATAAGGAAAAGTGGGAGAAATATTTATCTTTATATTGGGAACAGCTGGAAAAAGTAAGCAAAGAAAAGGATCAATTCCAATATATAAGGGCATTTATTCAGTTTCCTTATGCTCTATGGTGTTTAGCACCGGATATGGAATCCGCTTATTATTTAGATAGTATCCGGATATTTAAACGAATGGAAGCCTTCTGGATCAGAAATATCTGGGAGAAAATGGGCTATTATGATTTTCGATTTGCTGCTCCGTATATCGAATTACTCTATAATATCCTGAAAGAATCTGAAGAAAACGGAGAAGAATATTCTAAAATAATTGCCGAATATGAACTGTTCAAAGAAGAGCGGATTGGAAATTGGCATGCAGAAGATGAATGGCTTGAAGGAATGAGGGAGTTTTCAGCTGAATTTTCACATTCACCATCATCATTAGAGGAATAAGTCGGCGGCTTTGGGATAGTCATTTAATATCATAAATAAATACATATACAGCTTTTGAACATGGGCTTTTGTATGATCGTTTCTTTGACGATGGTGCAAAAGCCTTTTTGTTTTGGACATTCAAAATGACAGCGTCACAGAAGTCAATGAAAAATACAGATCCTGAAAAGGGGAGCTTAAACTGTAGTCATACAAAACAACATATAAAACAAAAGACTAATAAACAACAAGGAATTCTTTTAGATGGAGGCAGCAGAAATATGAATTACTACGAAGTGAGTACAAAATGCGGACATGTTGGGCGAGGAAAATATGTTATAAGAACTTTTCCGGTAATAGCAGAGGACGGCAGACAGGCGGCAGAAAAAGCAAGATATATGCCACGAGTTAAACATGACCATAAGGATGCAATCTTATCGGTAGTTCTAATTGACAGTGAAAGATATGAGGAATTGAGGATAATTAACTCGCAGGATCCTTATCTCCGATGTAAAAACATTCAGGAGCAGCGAGCAAATTGTATAGATCTGGATTTGTATGATGAGCCGGAAAAAATAAATTATAAAAAGAAGAATATTAATACCAGGAAAGCCAGAGCAGAAATAAGAAATAGAAAAAACAAGATCAATTATTTAGCAGAGTATTTGAAATAATCAAAGGAGAACAACACAACACCATGGAAAGAAAAAATCTTAAAAAAGCAGCATTTTGTTTAGTAGTCGTAATGATAAGCTTAGGATTAGCGGGGCAAATTAAAAGTTATGCCCGAACAACAAATGGACAGTGCAATTATAGTTCTTGTAATAAGCTTTGTTATGTAAGCTGCGTGTATTACAAAGATAAACATCCGACATACAAGAACCGCAAAATAAAGTGTTATGTCCGTGAGTGCAATAACTATACTGATTATGGCTGCGGCAGCTACTGTCGATATCATCATGATCAGAAGTTTGGGAAGCAGAGTTCAAAAAAGAAAACCGGCAGCAGTCAGAAGAGTACTTCATCAAGAAAAAAATACAGCTATCAGAATTCTTATGATGACGGCTATGAAGATATCTATCTGAATTATGATTATGATGATGAAAGATATCGCAGGGATAGCGAATACGCAAACGGAGTAGACGACGCTATGGATGATGAAGACTGGTAATCAATAGATCTGTGATGAGAAAACAAGGCAGCTGCGACAGGGTGACCAGCAGCTGCCGAATATTAAGCCTTGCGCTAATATAACCGTAGTACGTTACAGTCGCATGAAGAGTTTTAACCTTAACCGTTGTTTCTAACTTCAGCATCAGCAGTCATAGCCATGTCAAATTTGACAATATATCCGGGAGGGAATGATTGATGGATAATCAGACTTGGGAAAGAATGAAGAATAGATTTCTTCTGGCAGTAACTATTTTGCTGTTCGCAGCTATACACCTGCATGATCCGGTTATAAAAAAATATGAGAATTATGAGGATGAAAAAGGGTATCAGAAAACAATGGAGCATTTGGAAGTAGCACGAAGCGATATCGATCATAAATTGATTGGACGTCTTGATGATATATACACGGATTGTTTGTTATCTGGAAATATTTTCAGATATGAACGTGACCAGAAATTTCCATATAAAGAGTGCCAGGAACGGAGAGAATTTCTGGAGTCTACTGGCAAATATATGGGCTGGGCAGATTTGGTCATGTTGGAAGTTATGGCAACGGAAGCGTTTGATGCAAAAAGAACAGATGAACAATATTATATTTTTTGGACCCTGAAGGAGAGGCTTCGTGCTGAAATCAATGCTATGCAGAAAGAAGGGTGGGATAACCTTACTTACAGGGGACACAGGATAAGGTTTGATGGACAGTTTTTTCCCTATATAAGTATTGTGACCCCGGATCATCATTATGTATCTGTTTCCTCGGAAACCATTTATAGAGATTGGGAGCTAAAAAAAACAACGCGTAAGATCCAGATCGAATATCGGGAAACCTATGCTGAGAAAGAGGAGGAGCGGCGGCTGCAAGAGAAGTTTAAAAAGAAAGAAGAGGAAACACGGCAGATGCAGGAACTGATCAGTAAGAATCTTAAAAAGTCGAAGGGTAAAACCAGCGAAACTGCTGATCCTTATGATATCGATAACTACAGTGACGCAGATGAGTTTGCCGATGAATGGGAAGATGAGTTCGAGGACTGGGATGATGCCTATATGTACTACGAGGACCGTCGAGAGTAAAGCTAAAGCAAAAAATGAAGGAACTCCCATACCGCACAGGCAGCGGATTATGAAGATTAAACAAAATGAGCTGCAACAGGAACCGTAATTTAAGAAGAAACAACTTACTGTTTATGGCCTTGTGTAGGCTACAGAACTATTGAGCGAGGAGAATCGATTATGGGAAAACCATACAGCAGAACAAATTTTCTGGGCAATATAGAGCATTATGATGAAAACGGCAAAAAGACCGGAGAAAGCCGCCCGGGTTTCTTTGAAGGAACTTATGTCGATTATGATGCCAAAGGCAATAAGGTCGGCACCAGCTCGGAGAAGATGTTTGGGGTTGGCTACAATCATTATGACAATCATGGTCATAAGACCGGATCCAGTGATGAAGGGATGTTCGGCGGTTATACACATCGCGATGCTCGCGGGCGTGTGACCGGAACATCGTATAGAAGCAGCTTTGACATATTGCCATCGGGACCGAACAAAAAGAGCGGCAGCATTTATGCCGGAAATCATGAGGAGGATTTCGAGGACCTTGCCGGCGGAGGCAGCGGGGAGGGCTGCTACATCGCGACCTGTGTCTATGGCTCCTATGACTGTCCGGAAGTAATGACGCTCAGACGGTTCCGTGATGAGGTTCTTGCAAAATATGTCCTGGGGCGCGGTTTTATCAGAGTCTATTATTTTCTCAGCCCGAAGATGGTTAAATTATTTGGCCGCACAAAATTCTTCCATGTATTTTGGAGAGGAATCCTGGACCGTTTTATACTGCATATCCGGGAAAAGATTCATTGAATAATTAAGATAGAAATCAAGATTGCTGTAAGATATTGCCGACATGCTGAATTTGACAAGATAAAATTATGATTTTACAATAATTTTATCCCGTGCAGGGATGACCGTTCGTTTCGCATCGCGACCGTTTTATATCGCATACCTATAAAAAGGAATGCTTGATGGATGCTTTCAGGATCGCGGATATTACAGGACACAGCAAAGGTCTGAAATGTAAAAAAAGCAAAAAAGAAAGGGATCTCCCATGACCGCACAGGCAGTGAAGGCCGTTAACATTTCCATAGAAGAACTGCTCAATTTCTCGGAGGAGTATGCGGACCGGATGGCCCAGCTCCGGCAGGAAGAGGCTGCAGAAAAGCAGAAGCCGGAGAAGGAGTTGGTGCTCTGGACGGCGATTGCCGGGATACAGCACCATGTGGATCTGGAGAGCAGGAAAGGCAGGAAGCTGCTCAGATCCCTGGAACCGGGCACGGAGCTGGTCCTGCGCCGGGAGCCGGATAACGAGTATGACCGTTGGGCAATCAGGGTGGAGACGGCAGCAGGGCAGATGCTCGGATACATTACCAGATATAAGAATGAGACGATTGCGCGCATGATGGACCACGGCCATATCTTTGAGGCCCAGGTGGAGAGCATGCGGCATGAGGAGAGTCAGGAGTCGGAGCAGCGGAAGACCTATACGGAGCAGTATCTGCTTCCGTTTTCAGTCTGGCTGGTGAAATAAGCTTTAAGGAGGCAGCGTATGTTGAAGGATCTTGCAAAAGAGTATCAGAAATCGGCGGCAGGCCTGGTCGATAAGATGTACGGCCTTGCGGACAACCTGGATGCCAAGGGCGTCGGCACCAAAAAATGGTTCCCGGATAAGGAGACCAGGGAAGTCCTGAAGCTCAGCCTGTATACATTTTTCCTTTATATTGCGACCGCCGACCGCGGAATCAGTCAGGAGGAGACCGATTTTATCAATGAGGTGCTCGCTTCCGAATATACGACTGCGGATTATAAGCTGCTGGCGGACCGCAGCAAGGTCAACGGCGACAAATATGCCAACGAGGTGCCGGTCATTTTCCGCGCGGGCGTGGATCTTGAGAATATCACGGAGGAGCATATCGGCATTGCCAAGATCATGTACGACGGCTTCCTGATGCTCGGCTTTGCCTGCATGCTGAGCGACCTGCATGTGACGCAGTCCGAATACGACCGCCTGCTGCAGTATATGAAGATGATCTATACCTGGCTGGAGGAAAACCTCAACACGCCGTTTGAAGCGGATGAGCCGCAGAGGGTGATCCAGCGCTATCTGGATGAGCTCGCGGAAAATGACGGCGGCACCCGCAGGGCGGTGATCGAGCCGGATGAAAAGCCGGAGAAGAAGGAAGCGAAGGGGAAGCTTAAGAATGAGGAGAAGACGCTGGAGCAGCTGCTTAACGAGCTCAACAGCCTGATCGGCCTCGACGAGGTCAAGTACGATGTCATTTCCCTGATCAACCTGGTGCGGATCCGTACGATCCGGGAGAAGATGGGTCTGGAAATGCCTCCGATCAGTCTGCATCTCGTGTTCTCGGGCAATCCCGGTACCGGAAAGACGACTGTCGCAAGGCTGCTTGCCGGCATTTACCACAGGATCGGCATTCTGTCCAAGGGCCAGCTCGTGGAGGTGGACCGTTCCGGTCTGGTGGCCGGCTATGTCGGACAGACGGCGCTTAAGGTGCAGGAGGTCCTGCAGGAGGCCAAGGGCGGCGTGCTCTTTATTGATGAGGCGTATTCGCTCGTGCCGGAGCATGCTTCCAATGACTACGGCCTTGAGGCGATCGATGCCCTGGTCAAGGGGATGGAGGATATGCGCGACGATCTGATCGTGATCGTGGCAGGCTATACCAAGCCGATGGAGCGTTTTATCAATGCAAATCCGGGCCTGAAGTCGCGCTTTAATAAGTTTATCGAGTTCCCGGATTATTCTCCGGAGGAGCTGACCAGTATTTTCAAGCGCTTCTGTGACAGTAATAAGTACCGGGCGTCCCGCCCGGCGTTGGACTACGTGCGGGAGCATTTCCAGAAGAGGATCGCGGAGAAGCCGGAGAATTTCGCCAATGCGAGAGAGGCGAGGAATCTCTTTGAGTTTGCGATCGCGCGCCAGGCCAACCGTATTATTACGGAGACCAATCCGACCGAGGATCTGATCACGCTGCTCCGTTCCGAGGATGTGGCCGGGCAAAGCCTTAATGCCGGCAAGCAGCAGTTTATCGCGGATAATGTGCTGAGCGGGCTTGGCGGCAAGCGGCAGGGCATCCCGGTGGATCTCATGAAGCTGCGTTTCGACGAGCTGGAGCTGACGCCGAAGTGCTGGCACGCGCTGCAGAAGGCGGGCGTGGAGACAATCGGCCAGGTCCTGGATTATCTGGATGCGGGCAAGAAGCTGGAGGAGATTGAGAATATCAGCGAAAAGAACGCGGCGGAGGTCGTCGCGGGTCTTAAGTCGCTGGGCTGGGACCAGCCGGCATAAAGACGGGTGAATCATGGATCGGATAATGCCGTGATTGCGGCTGCCGGTCGGAAATATGCGAAAAATAATCGGAAATTACAGGACGTAATTTCCGATTTATTTGACGTAATTTCCGATTGCAGCAGCGAAATTTCCGATTGCAGTGCAGAAATTTCCGATAATTTCCGATTAAATTGATTAAATTAACTGATAGAAAAATCGTTAAATTTCTTCAAACACCATGGAAAGATGAATGATACGAAGAACATCTGAACAAAACAGTAGGTTACTGTACCGACCGGACCGGGGATCGCGCTTTTTAAGACAGGAACCAGGATCTGGCTGACGGCATAATAGCTGAGAAGTCCGATGGTGAGTCTGGTGACTCTTGTCATTATGGAGACATCCGTTGAAAACTTGATATATCTTCTTTCCAGGACCCAGCCTGCCAGATACCCGATGCACCAGCCGACACCCTTGTATGTATCGTTGGCCATTTTCGCACCATCTACAAGCAGCTTGCCGGAAGCGTCGTAATCGACCGGATAGGGCTTGACGGCAGCAAAGGCCATGACGGCAACGGAGATCACGATTCCGGCGCACATCACCATGATGTCCTTTTCGGGTTTTGTTCTGATCCAGTCCAGCAGCCTGCCGGTCAGCCACATCACAAGCACACCGCTTCCAAGACCTACCACAACATCCTGGGGCGTATGGACGCCCAGAAAATTCCGGCTGAACGCAATGAGTACCGCGATAAGAGCAAGCGCGATCCGCAGGGCCCTGGCGAGTTCCTTGCGAATGGCACCGCCGCCGTACAGCGCTCCTGCATTCGTGCTGTGACCGCTTGGGAAAGAGTAGCCGGTGGCGGTGGCCAGAGCTTCGCTGTCAGGCACGACGCGCACATCCCTGATCCACGGACGATAGACACAGGCCGTTACCTTCAGTAAACCATTGACCACTCTGGATCCGCTCCAGCCCATCAGAAGATAGTTGCCGAACTGCTTGCTTACGCACCAGTAGATGAGAGCCGCGATAATCAGCACGGTGTTCATCTCTCCGATGTAGCTCATTTTTGTCATGAAACCTGTCAGGCAGGATCCGATTCCATTTCTGAATTCCTGAAGTATTAAAAGATAACTGATATCCAATTCCACTCCTCCTTATACTGTTTTCGCGCGCAGGCGGGATGATCCTAAGGGTGTCTGGTATTTTTTACTTATATCATAAAGAATGGCTGTTTTCAATTTTATAAGAGTATCCGGCATGCGCCGGCCTTCGGACCGGAAAGTCCGGGATATTTTTTGCAGGCATCAGATACAGACATCCGGAAGAACCGTGTATAGCAGTGTACAGCAGCTGTGAGGGTCCCGGATGTAAATTTGTGGTATACTATACACAATGACAGAAAGTACAGGAGGCAGAGGTTTCGATGGAGCAATATCTGGTTATAGATCTGGAATTCTGCAGGGTGGACAGGCAGGCCGCCAGGCTGGGGCACTACTACGGATCAAATGAAATCATTGAGATCGGGGCAGTGATCCTGAATGAGGACAATACGATCGCAGACCGGTTTAAGTCATTTGTAAGGCCGGTTTACGGGATGCCGGATGATGCAGTCTCATCTCTTACAGGAATCACGGAGAAAGATCTGAAGGATGCGCCGCCGCTTGAAAAGGCACTGCGGGACATGGCGGACTGGATGGATAACCGCAGCCTGATCGCGGCTTCCTGGAGCGATTCCGATTATGTTCAGCTTTCGGTGGAAATGGAACAGAAAAGGATCAGTAATGAAGCAATCGAGGCCTTGTTTGAGGATTGGGTCGATCTGCAGAAAGCATATACCCAGCTGAAGGGACAGGATCATCAGATTTCGCTGAAATCGGCGATGGAGGAATCTCTGGTCGCCGCGGAGGGGAAACTCCATGACGGCGCGGACGATGCCTTTAACACTGCCAGACTGATCGGTATGATCCGAGCGGAGAAGGGTGAAGCGATGGAAATCAAACCGATCAGCGAGCATCTGGAGTATGAAGAGGATATGGGCCTGACGATGGGCTCCGTCTTCGGGAATCTGAAGTTTGATTAAGCGCATTGCAAAGCAGCACGAGATAAATAAGCGAATAACATCATTTTTATCATACAGGAGGGATAAAAAGTGAATACAATAGATTATTCCCGGAAGGATAACTGGTTCAAAATTCCGGAAATCACCAAGGACATTGATACGTTTTTTATCTACCCGACAGAGTATCTGGCATCCGGCGAAGATGAGCCGGATTATGCCGTGATCGATAATGCCGAAATGCTGGACGGCGTTAAGAACGTCGATTACCGCTTTATGGCAAGTGTGTATGAGGATTCCACCAACCTGTTCATGCCATATTACCGGCAGGCAAGTATGCGGGCCATGCTTAACGCATGGAAAAACACCCGCGATGTACGCAATGCCCTGAAGGACGCCTCTCCCTATGCGGATATAACGGCTGCGCTCGATTACTACTTCGAAAACTATAATCAGGGCCGCCCGTTTATTCTTGCTTCTCACAGTCAGGGTTCCGCGATCGGCACACTTGTACTTGAGAATTATCTGAAAGATCACCCCGACTACTATCAGCGTATGGTGGCTGCCTATATATTAGGCTTTTCTGTCACGAAGGACGAGCTGAAAGCGTATCCTCATCTGAAGTTTGCAGCCGGTGAAACCGACACCGGCGTCATCATCAGCTGGAACATCGAAGGTCCGAAGAATGTGGAGGAAAAGGCTACGAATGTCGTAGTAATGCCGAATGCCGTCAGCATCAATCCCTTGAACTGGAGGCTTGATGATACCTACGCCCCGGCGGGTGAGAATCTCGGCTCGTTTGTTCTGGATGAAAGCACCGACAGGACCGAAATCAGTGACATCGGCGCGGATGCTCAGGTGATTCCCGAACGCGGTGTGGTTTTGACGAATGCCAGACATGAGCCCATGGTTGGAGTGACCGAAATATTCGGCCCTCAAAGCTTTCACAACGGCGACTACACATTCTATTACAATAATATCAAAGAGAACGTAGCAAAGAGAATTGCCGCTTATCAAAGCAGTGCAAAGTAAGCTAAAGAAAACTATTATTGAGGCCTGTTCAGGGAACTTATCCCTGCAGGCCTTTTAAAATGCGGAAACACCGGAACGCCGGAAAAGCAGGGGACGGCACAGATGACTGTGCGTTTTATCGTACAGCACTTTCATTATACTGAAGTCAGAAAGAAGTCAGAAAAAATAAGAAACCTGAGATATAATGACTGGAGGAGCTGAATAGATGCCGTACATGGTCGTGTCCAATACATTTATAAAGGAGATCTGCGTACTGCGGGAGGAGCCGGGATACTGCATTGTCTGCTATAAGGATCCGGACGGGCAGAATGCAGGGGCTGTCGGATTCCGCATCCGCCGGAACCGTATCTATAAGACGGCGGAAGAAGCTGAGGAGCATACCGGCAATCTGGAACTGGTCAGGAAGCTGCAGCGGGAAGCCCGTATGAAGCAGAAGACCCACCATGATTATGAGATGGAGCAGTATGAGGAAATGATCCGCCGCGGCAGAAGCAGGCGTTACAGGTAAGCGGAGATATGCAGACGATAGAACAGGCGTTGGAAAAACTCAGCCGATCAAAATTCCGGAGCAGTTTTCACTTAACGCAGAAGGAAAAACAGTATATTGAGCAGAAAGGCATGGACGTCGTCCGGGCGCATGCCAGAGATTTTGTACAGCAAAGACTTGCTCCTGCAGAGCCGGAAAACGATGGGAAACAGACACCGATGCACGGGCATCCGGCATTTAAGGCGATGCATGCCACTGCATGCTGCTGCAGGGGATGCCTGAACAAGTGGTATCATGTGCCGCTGTACAGAGAGCTTACGGAATCTGAACAGGAACGGATCGTCAATCTCATGATGGCGTGGATAAGAAAGAATCAGTGATCATCGGATGGGTCAAAATGATGAGTGCAGAAATATTTAGCAGCTTGAATGAAGCCCTTGCAGAAAGATTTGGCGCAGGAACTGAAGTGACAAGGCGCACCGGCGTGTCCGGAGGAGATATTAACCGTGCCTGGATGCTGGAGCTTTCCAATGGAAGCAAGGTGTTCATGAAGGAAAACAGCAGCCGGAATATTGGATTCTTCATTGCTGAAGAAGAAGGCCTGAGGGCTCTTAAAGAGCTGTGCGGAGACGAGCTCCGGGTGCCGGAGGTTTATGCCCTCGTCGGTGACGGGAGGAGCTCCTTCCTGCTGATGGAGCCGATTGAAGAGGGCTGCAGGACGGCCGCGTCTTCCGAAGCTCTGGGCAGGGGGCTTGCCCGGATGCATCTGGCTGATGCGCACAGGTTTGCCGGAGGGGGACAGTTCGGCTTTCTCCATGATAATTACATCGGTGCCGGCATTCAGATCAATACACCAAAGGCTTCATGGATCGAATTCTATGCCGAATGCCGGCTGCGTCCGCAGTTTGAGCGGGCAGCTTCCTGGTTTGAAAGGGAGGAGCGGATGGCGTTCGATGCCTTTCTCGGGCGTCTGGACCGCTATTTGGAGGAACCCGGGAAACCGTCCCTGCTGCATGGGGATCTGTGGGCCGGTAATTATATGATCGATCGCAGCGGAACGCCGTGGCTGATCGATCCGGCTGCTTATGTCGGCCATGCGGAGGCGGATCTGGCTATGACGGAATTATTCGGAGGTTTCGACGGGCGGTTTTATGACGCATACAGGGAAACTGCAGGAATCGATGCAGGTTATCCCGCGCGCAGGGAGCTCTACCATCTGTATCATTTGCTGAATCATCTGAATCTTTTCGGCGGGACTTATCTGCGGTCCGTGAAAGCAATCCTGGAGAAATATTTGCAGTAAAGAAGGATGAATACATTGAAATAAAGGGTTGAGCAATTGCAGCGAATGGAGAAATGATTGAGGAGGCAGAACAATGTTCGGATTTGGCAAAAAGAAGAATATGGTCACGGTTCGGCTCACACAGGAGGAACTGGCGCGTCTTGAGGCCGGCATGACGCCAAAGCAGCTGAAGGAATTCAGGCAGAGACAGAAAGACTTTCAGAATGAATCGTATGAAGACGGCTTTATGATGGGATATATCCTTGGGGAGGATTGATTTCATTTATTGTAAGGATTCGACGGGCAGAATGCGGCGGGACAAAAACTGAACCAGCTTGGTTCAGAAATTCAAGAGACAAAAAAACTGTCAGAAAGGTAAGGGTACAGACATGCTGTCAGTCTATTATGGAGATATGCCGGAAGCAATTTATAACCCGGTTGTTTTTTTTAAAAATACATATGAAGATGAATGGATCACGGATGATTTATCCAGAAAGATGATACTGGATGTAGACAGATCAAAAGTGATTGGACCTCATGTGATCGAGAGCCCGGTGTTGGGAGGAATATCTCCCCGGGATTTATCCGGCAGTGTGAAAACACTAATTTCTATTTACAAAGTACCGGAACGTATTTTCAATGCTTCTGCCTGTGGTGATAATTGCGCAAAATGGCTGTTAAAAATAGGAGAAATGATGGATGTGACAGTCAATCTCCGGCACCTGATGGATTTTGGAGAAGGGGAATTCACCATAAAGGTGCTTAATAATGGACAAATCGTACACAGTATGAAAGAACTGCTTCCTATAGCAGCGATGATTGTCAGATGAGGTATAAGGAATCAACATTTATCGCTTTTGGTGCGTGTACTGTGGCGCTGAATATTGCCCTGACAGCTTTTCTGGTGATGATTCCGCTGATCCGGGCTTATTCAGTGATCATCCTGTGCCTGACGATGATCCCGGCGATGGATCTGTTCGGATGGAAACGGGCTCTGATCATATGGGCCGCAACAGCATTGCTGATGTTTTTTATCGGCCACTATGGAGATCAGCTGATGATGTACCTGCTTTTGGGCTGGTATCCCGTGATAGAGCCGTGGGTCGGGAAACAGGAGGCTCTGCTGCGGAACATTCTGAAGATCGCGCTGGGGATCATACTTGGAGGAATACTGTGCTTTACTACAAAATATGTGTTGGGAAGCATGGAAGAGATTGCCGGATTCAGTTCAGCAATGCTAATCATCTTGCTTTTTGTCATTCTGATATTTATGATTGATTTGATGGTCAAAACTAACAGGGGCCTGTACGAAGCAAAGTATAAGAAATATATAGTCAGAATTCTTGAAGCCGGAAGGATAAAAAAGAGATGATTCCCATACCAAGACTGTTTCAAAATACCAGAACCGTAAAGCGGATCGAGGAGTATATGGACCGGACGTTCTGCGAGGTCCTGCATACGACGCTGAATCCGGACGGACCCGGCGTGATCCGCATTCACCTGATCCCTCCAAAAAAGGAGGAGCATGCGCTGAATCCGAGTATCGCGATCATTAACGGCACGGATATCATACCGGTAAATTTTGTGTGGGCGGTGATCCTCGCGGAGCTGATCCGGGAGACGAACCGTTTCGACGGCCGCGAGCTGAATGAAAAAGAAATCGGGACGATCCTTGAAAAAACGGCCGAAAACGTCAAGAAGATCATTCCCCTCCTCTCCAGGAGCCGCATCGAAGACGATATCCGGACGATCTACCGGACGATCGAAGAGATCGCATACCGCAAACCGGTCACGACAGACGTCCATTACATGAGTATCGGAGAGTACGCCGAGTACATGAAAGCCCCGCACCGCATGGACCTTCTGGTCAGCGCCATGACAAAAAACGGGGAATGGCACTGCAATCAGAAGTGCATTCACTGCTATGCAGCGGGCCAGGAGCATTCGGAAGAAGAGGAGCTTAAGACAGAGGACTGGAAGCGGATCCTCGATAAATGCCGGGAAGCGGGCATTCCGCAGGTGACATTTACAGGAGGAGAACCCACGATGAGAGAGGATCTGTTTGAGCTGATCTCTTATGCGCGCTGGTTTATTTCCCGCCTCAATACCAACGGGATCAGGCTCACGCCCGAATACTGCCAGAAGCTCCATCAGGCGGAGCTTGACTCTGTACAGATCACCTTTTACTCCTCTGACCCTGCTGTTCATAACCGGCTCGTCGGAGCCGGGCAGTATGAGAATACGATGCACGGCATTGAAAATGCGCTGAAGGAAGGCCTTTCCGTAAGCATCAATACGCCGCTCTGCACACTGAACCGGGATTATGTAAGGACCCTGGAGTTTCTGCATGAAAAGGGTGTGATCTATGTCACCTGCTCGGGCCTGATCACGACCGGAAACGCGGCCGAGGAAGCCTCCGAGCGCCTGCAGCTTAACAGCGCGGAGCTTGAGGAGATCCTCAGGGAGGCTGTTTCCTACTGTCACAATAACGGCATGGAGATCGCATTTACCTCTCCGGGCTGGATCCCGCAGGAGGTATTTGATGAGCTCAATATTCCTTCTCCTTCCTGCGGCGCCTGCCTTTCCAATATGGCGGTGACGCCGGGAGGAAATATCGTTCCCTGCCAGAGCTGGCTTTCGGACAGCCCCCTGGGAAATATGCTTTCCGATGACTGGGATTCTGTCTGGAACAGCACGGCATGTCAGACGCACCGGAACTATTCCGCTGATATGACAGGCGAATGTCCCTTAAGGAGGTACTGCTGATGGAAATGAAGATCAAAGCGGCTTTCCGCGCACTTTTGCTTATCACAGCCCTGACGACCGCAATCCTCCTTTCGTCATTTGCTGCATTTGCCGCGGCAACGGATGAGATCCTGAACTTTACGGTCACGGTGGATGTCAATGCGGACGCCTCCCTGGAAATGCTCTATCACATTGAATGGAAGGTCCTCGATGATGAGGAGTACGGGCCCCTTGAATGGATCGATCTCGGCGTGCCCAACAGCAGCCATGAAAACATCCGCCCGATGAGCGATGCGATCGACCGGATCGAGGATAACGGCTCAAAGCTTGCGATCTGGCTGGACCGTCCCTATATGGAGAATGAAATCGCAGTGGTGGATTTTGCCATGACCCAGGACCGGATGTACCAGATCGATAAATGGGTCGAGGGCGAGACCGCCTATACCTTTACGCCGGCCTGGTTTGACGGCATAGATATCGATCATCTGGAGATCCGCTGGAATGCTGCAAATGCCGGCGCCTGGCAGCCGGACTGCAGTATGGAGGGGGATTACCTTGTGTTTGCGACCGGGCTTTCCGCCGGTGATCGATATACGGTCAGTGTTGTCTATCCGAATGACGCTTTCGGGTTTTCGACTGAGCGGCAGGAGGATGGCGGATACCAGGGCGGCGAGTACAGCGGGTACAGCGGAACAGGCCTTGGCCTTGGCGACATTCCCATTATTCTGTTTATTCTTGCCTGCACAGGCATAACCATCGGCGCTCCGATCCTCTTTATCGTGCTGCTTGTGAAATGGATCCTGAATGGCACCGGTTTCGGGCAGGCGACAGAGAAAAAGATCACGCGTACGAAGATCGAATACTACGATAACTGCCCCGGCTGCGGTGCGGCGCGCGTGGAAGGAAAGGACAGCTGTCCCTACTGCGGACGGAGCATGATCAAAAATAAGGAAGTCGTGCAGGAGAGCCAGATCGAAAAGCCCGAGCGGTACACGAAGAACGGCACCTACCGCTACGGCGATTCTCCGAATACCTATATCCATGTAAATGTTATTAATGTACCGGTCAGCCGCCCGCGCAGCTCTTCACGGTCCGGCGGCTCGCGCAGACATTCTTCCTGTGCGTCGTCCTGCGCATCGTCGTGTGCATGTGCATCTTCCTGTGCATGTGCCTGCGCCTGCGCATCCTCCGGCAGAGCCGGCTGCTCTGTGAAGGATTTCTTCAGGGAAAGCATTCATAAGGGACGCATTAAGGTGGACAGCAAGCGATAATGTAAAACCAGGTGATGGATGCGTTACAGGTCCCTTCGGGACCGGCAGAAGCCTTTCATGCTGAAACATTTCACGCAAAGCAGCAACAGCTGCAATCAAAAACGCGCACTGCAGTATTTTAACTATAGTGCGCGTTATTTTTACTATTCAGGTTTGAGCCTGTCTGATCCTTTGATCAGCAGCTCACTTTATTGATGCGATCAGATATAGGCAGAAGCGTTCTTGACCTTCTCTGCGTAGTATTTCTCAAAGTTCGCATCGATCTCCTTGCGTCTTGCCTCGATCTGTGCCTTGCGGTCTTCCTCCATAGCCTTGTGAAGCTCTTCAAGAGCCTTGCGGTCATCCTCCGCCTGCAGCTTGGCAGCTTCTTCTACCTCATCGGCGATGACTGCAGCGTCATAGCGGACGATCGTAGCGTCAAACTTGCCGAGTCTTGCATCCAGCTCTGCTTCGTCCTTCTCGTCAGCCAGCGCAATCAGTGAGATCTCGCCCTCTACCATTTTTCCGGCAACCTTTTCAATCAGGGTCGCAAGATCCAGCGTGTCAGCCGCACCGGCAAGGGTGCCGGCCAATGCTCCCCAGGAGCTCATCATTAACACTCCGAGAGGACCGCCGAGAATGCCCAGCAGGCTGCCCAGCAGACCGCCCATCACAGCCCCGCTCTCGGTCAGGACGCCGGCATCATATCCGTCACAGAGAACAAACCCCTTATCCGTACGCTTGATAAGAGCCATCTGCATGATAGCTGCCTTGTCAGTGACCGGACACTGGCGAAGCTCTGTAATAGCCTGGTAACCTTCGCTCTCTTTTTCAAAAATTGCGCCTACAATATTCTGCATAGTAGTACCCTCCTGAAAAACTGGAAAACCAGCATGTTTTGTGCTAAGTCTAACTATAAATCGGGTTCGGGTTATTTTCAATATTTTAAATTTTATATTCAGGCAGGATGCGCAGACGACGGGATTATATGTTCCCGTCTGCCTTCGGACCTTTATATTCGAGACACAGCATGGTCAGATCATCGAACTGCTCCGCATTCGAAACAAATTGATCCACCGAATCCCGCACATTCTTAAGAACATCCTCGCAGGAGGCATTGGGATCTGATATAATGAAACAATCGGAAACGAAGCGTTTCATATAGGCGGAAGGGGCCGGATTCGAAGATTTCCATATCAGGAAGAATGAATCAGACATGAAGGTTTTTATATAGGCAGAAAGGATCGGATATGAGATCAAGAAGCAGGGAAACCATGGACCGGATCGTGGCATTTGCAGAAAAATTCTACATTGAACACTACAGAACGCCCTCTGTGAGCGAGATCGGAGCGGGCGCCGGCATTTCCAAGGCGACAGCCTACAGATATCTCATGGAGATGCATGAAAAGGGGATGATCAGCTATGACGGGGCGGCCAGAAAGCTTACTACCGACAGGATCAGCAAGCTGTCTCCCGGCGTCACGGTCTGCCCGCTCCTTGGATCCATTCCCTGCGGCCCTGTCGAGCTCGAAGAGGAGCACGCGGAGGAGTATATCAGCCTGCCGGTTTCCATGTTCGGGGGCGGCGAGGGCTATATCCTGAAAGCCTCGGGAGATTCGATGGAGGATGCGGGCATCAGTGACGGGGATTATGTGGTGATCCGCAAGGACTGCGAAGCCCGGGAAGGCGATATTATTGTAGCGCTGACCGGGGGAAATGAAAGCACGCTCAAGGAATACGGCGGGATCGATACCGGGACCGGGGAAGCGATCCTGCGGTACCGCAACCGAGAGAAGTACCCGGATGCGGAGATCCGCGTAAAGAAGCTGTCTATCCAGGGCGTAGCCAAAAATGTGATCAAAATGCTCTGAAAGCAGATCCGGCCTTAATCATCCAGATCGATGTCATATTTTATGATATCGCCGGTGGCTGTATCGATATCGTAGTCATACTCCGTCCAGCCGACGTGGAATCTGACTTCGTAGATTTTTCTTCCATGCTCATAGTCCATGCCGATTCTGAGCCGGCTGATTTCAGCTTCGGTTTTTCCGGCATGTCTGAGGGCTATCTGCAGCGCTTCCTGTTCTGTGATGCTTCCGGAAGCGGATGAGGCTGATGGCGGATCTGCAGCTGTATTCTTGCCGCCGTATGATGAATTACCGGTGCCTCCATTCCAGCTGCCGTATGCGGAGTATTCTGAGCCACCGGACTGTGCGGCTGTATCCCGGCCACCATATGATGAATTACCGGTGCTTTCATCCCGGCCACCGTATGATGAATTTCCGGCGCCTCCATTCCAACTGCCGTATGCGGAATATTCTGAGCCACCGGACTGTGCGGCTGTATCCCGGCCACCGTATGACGAATTGCCGGAGCTTTCGTTACGGCCGCCGGCATTTGCCCCGAACTGTCCCCCGTATGACTGACGGAGAAGCTTCCATCCTGCGGCACAGATCTCACCGGTTTTCGCATCTATGTCGTAGTCGTATTTTTTGCCGCTGCAATAAAAGTCGATCTCATACCTCAGGTACCCGTCGTCGAAATCCAGCTGTGTTTTGACAAAGTCCACGTCTGCTGCCTTCAGGCCTGCGTCCTTTAATGCGATTTCCTGTGCCTCTGTCTCTGTCAGGTCCGGAGTGTATGCGGATGCCCGTGAGGAACCCTGCGCGGAACCCTGTCCGGAGCCCTGCCAGGAACCCTGTGCGGAACCCTGTCCGGAGCCCTGCCAGGAGCCCTGCCCGGCTTCCGTATGAGTATTCATTCCGGCGTTTGTACCCTTCTTTTTCTGAAAGCTGCCTGTGGAGCTTTCCTTCTGCTGCGTCGGCGCACCGGATGCTCCCCGGGGCGGGAATGTATCGGCGAAGGCCGTGCTGCCAAGCAGAGCGATTATGGATGTTGTGCATATGATCATTGTCAGCAGTTGCTTTTTCATGGATCTGTCACCTCTTTTTTTCTCGTACTGATTCCGGTGTTTTCTTTGTAAACTTCATGCAGGCTCGTTAAAAGCCTCACTGATGATGTAATACGGATTGTTGCGCACTGCGTGCTCCCACGTCTCCGTTCCACTCCGGTCGGCGCAAAACAGACGTCTACTGGATGTCTTGCGCCCTTATATCATACTATATCAGCAATTTATGTCTATTTTATGACCAATTGCTGCGGAAGATTGACAAAGCCGTACGGCTAAATATATACTGAATTTGACGTTATTAAGCCGTACGGCTTATATTTGCTAATCATGCGTGGATTTAGCCGAACGGCTTATATTTGCGGGCCAAAGTGTGGATTAAGCCGAACGGCTTTCTTTTGCATTTGACTGGAGACAGATTGGAAACAAAGCTTGGAAACGGACAGGATTAAAACCATGAAAATATACAATAGCAGAGACTTTGGCGAGGCATTGAGGATGCGCCGCAAGGCTCTGGGATATACGCAGGGCTATATTGCCGAGGTGACCGGTTTCAGTGTGAGTTTCATCTCGGATCTTGAACGCGGCAAGGAGACAGCGGAGCTGGGGAAGGCATTGTATCTGGCAGGGATGCTCGGGCTGGACTGTTCACTTGCGGAAAGGGGCTGAGATGAGACATTTATTTGTCTATATTGAAATCGGCGGCTGCAGGATCCTTGCAGGTAAGATATCCGGAAACGGGCCTGAGGATGCCGTGTTCCGATATGAAGAGGCCTATCTTGAGAAAGACGGCGGCAGGCCTGTCTCGATCAGCCTTCCTTTACAGAGAGAAGCATTTTCCGCGTTCAGAACAAAGACTTTTTTTGAGGGATTGCTTCCGGAGGGATTTACCAGACGAAGCGTTGCGCAGTGGCTCGGAACCGATGAAAATGATTATCTGGCGATTCTTGCGGGGCTCGGAAGGGAATGTCTCGGCGCCGTGCAGGTATTAAACGAAGGGGAAATGCCTCCGAAGCCTGCATACAGGCGGTTGACGGAAAAAGAAGTCCGGGACTTTGCTGCTGAAGGAGCAACTGCATCCGCAGAATTGGTTACAAAGGCACGTCTGTCTCTGACAGGTGCTTCCGGGAAGACGGGACTCTATTTTGACGCCGACAGCGGCACCTGGTATCTGCCGGTCGGAACGGCTCCAAGCACCCATATTGTCAAGCAAAGCCACCTCCGTCTGCAGGATATTGTTGTAAACGAACAGCTTTGCCAGTTGACGGCAAAACATTTGGGAATCAATGTACCGAATAGCTTTATTGTGGAGCAAAGAGACGGAGAGGATCTTCCGATGCTGTTTGCGACATGCCGCTATGATCGCAGAATGCCGGTTCACCCGTCGGTAATATCCGGGCATCCGGCACCTGTGCGCCTTCATCAGGAAGATTTTTCACAGGCGATGGGAATCCCGGCGGTGGAAAAATATGAACGACCTGACCGGCATTACCTGCAGGATATGTTTGCATTGCTCCGGAAGCACTCGGCAGATCCTATCAGTGACGGGCTGCAGTTATGGGATATGATCATATTTGACTATTTGGCTGGCAATGCAGATAATCACATTAAGAATTTCTCACTCCTCTATGATGAGAATCTGACCGGCATCCGGCTGGCACCTGCTTATGATATGGTCAGTACTGCTGTTTATGAGAACCAGACAAAAAGTATGGGTTTTAATATCGGCGGAGCGTATGAGATTCCTGAGATCAGCCGCAGCAGCTTTATGGCAGCAGCTTCAGAAGCCGGCTTAAGCAGCAGGATCGCCCTGCAGAGATTTGATCGTATGGCAGAGGCGTTTGCTGCGGCTTTGGAAACTGCTGCGGAAGAACTGGAGAACCGGGGGATCTCCCAGGCCGCAGAGATCAGGGCTGAGATCCTTCGATGCGGCGGCATTGCAAAGCTCATTTGAGATAAGAATACCGGAAGGATGGTTATTTTCCGACGCCTTTATTTTGACCGGCAGAGGTCGATGCAGTATTTATAGTAGACCACAGCTTGAAAATCAGCCGGCGCATTCTCGTGACTTCAGTCGTGAGTAAGCCGGCTTATTGATCCCATCTATTCTATAAACAATAACTTCTCATCTATTTTTACGGTCATTCTGACTTCCCAGAACCAGGAAGTTAAGAATGATCTTTTTTATTCATAAGCAGGTGACATCTTAGAAAACATATGGTATCATATATCTATGGATAATAAAGTTTATAACAAGATAAAACAAGATTTAACACATGGTAGAGGATATGTCTACTCCCTCCAGTACCACATCGTCTGGTGCACGAAATACCGGCGGAAGGTCCTGACCAAAGGCGCGGACGAGGAGTGCAGGGCCCTGCTGCTTTCCATGGCGGAGGAATACCGTTTCCGCATCCTTGCCATGGAGGTGATGCCTGACCACATCCACCTCCTGATCGACGCGAGCCCCCAGTTCCATATCCCGGACATGATCCGGATCATGAAGGGAGTCACTGCCCGGAAGCTGTTCCTCACACATCCGGAGATGAAGGAAAAGCTGTGGGGCGGGCACCTGTGGAACCCGTCG
>JAFUAE010000062.1 GCA_017460845.1 Lachnospiraceae bacterium | reverse complement strand
GGTCTGACATCGGCATGCCGCCCGCATGGGCTGTCACGCCCGTTACGGTCACCAGCAGATTCAGCGGCGCGCAGATCGCCTTGACGATGCCGACCGGCTTCTGATTCTGCTCGAGCACGCTGTTCTGCTCGATATGAAGCTCCAGAGAGCAGAACACATCCTCCGGGCCGACCTTCAGATCTCCGATTGCGTCCGGATCCAGCCCGCGGCGCTTAAGCTCCTCATAGATACTCTTTCCGTCCTTATCCTTGAAATGCTTCAGCCCTTCAGCATCAAGCACGCCCGCCATCGCGCGGGAACCGATGCAGCCGATGCCAAAGCGCGCCGGCTCTTCCGCCGAATAGGCGATCGTGGTAATGCTTCTGCGGTGCGGGATACCTGCTTCTTTGATCAGCCGCAGCGCTTCCATCCCGGCTACGCAGCCCGCAGCGCCGTCAAACTGTCCGCCGTGCAGCACCGTATCAAAATGAGACCCTGTCCAGACAGGAGCAAGCTCCGGCTCGGAACCCGGCAGAGTCCCGCGGACATTACCCATGCAGTCCATGGAAACCTCCAGCCCGAGCTTCTTCATCTCCTCCTGAATATAGAGGCGCGCATTCCACTCAGAATCCGTCAGATACTGTCTGGTCACGCCATCGCCCGGCGTGTCATTAAATGCATTGATCCCGTCCAGTCATGCCTGGATCCTGTCCTGATCCGCACACAGCAGACCGCTTCCGCCGACAGCGGCAGTCTGTTTCTGATCCGCATTCATAAACCGTACTTCCTGATTCATGCTGTTTGTCATTTCCATAAACCCAATTCACTCCTCTCTTATAACTAATCTTCAAAATCCATCTCTTTTAAAATACTCTGCTGATCCCTGCCCTGGTAAATCACATTAAGAATATATACCTTCTTTTCTGCTTCATCGATCCGATAATAAATATAGAATCTTTTTGCCGACAGTCTCCTGATGCCCAGTGAGTGCCAGGGTTCATCCGGTACGGGAATCACGCGCTCCGGCATGCTCTGAAAAGTCTCGATCTTCCTGCGGATCGACTGAATATACTCCAGAGCCGTCCCCGGCTCCAGCAATACATCCGCAATATAATTGCGTATTTCTCTGAGATTTTCAGCCGAGTCCGGAGTCATAAGAATTGAATATAGTTTCATTTAGTGCAATCCCCGTTCAAGGCTTTCAAAGACTTCCTCAACCGGAATTCCCTCTTCATTAACAGACTGCTGATAGCTGTGAAAAAGTTTGGCGTTTAACTCTTCCGTTGTCATGGATTCAAGCGTTTTCGGTTCCTGCGGTATCGTCATTGAAAAAGGCACACCTTTCCTGTATATGATCTGCCTGTAAAGAGAATTAATAACCGTAGATACGGGAATTCCCAGACGCTGTAGTATTTCCTCGGCCTCATTTTTGATATTTAATTCCACGCGTGCACTTACCGTTGCATCTTTCAATTATCTTCACCTCCCTTTAACTCATACTTCTTTTACCCAGGTTCATGTACTTCAAGTACTATATTTCAGGTACACGAGTTATATTCTGAAAACTATATTATTCTTGAAATATTGTAGTTCATTGTATAGCGGATTGCAATACAGGAAGAGCAATTCTTCACATTAAACCAAAACTCCAAAAACAAAAACCAAAAACCCTTCATATTAAAACCCCCGAAACCTTATCAGTTCCGGGGGAATTAAAATCTAAAACTTTATCGTTACAGTACAGTGAACAGTGATTCCCTTACTGCGCGGCATAGCAGCGCTGCGTATAGCCTCCCATCGTCACATAGGCAATGTTGCGGTCCGGGGAGATCGAGACATAGCCCATGCTGTGCCCTGAGTAGATATCCATGATCTCATATGAGAAAGGACTCTGTTCATAAAGCTCATAAGTCGAAAGGACCTTGCCCCCGTAAGATTCCGTGATACTCCAGTGCTCCACGCCGTCCCCATAAACGTCTTTATAAAACGAGTACGAGTAGATCCCGCCATACGGCTGATTGACATAGGGGCTCACGGCATCGGTACGCCTGCCCCACTGAGGCTCATAGACGCCCTGCGCGTTGACCCAGTAGCCGTCCGGCGTATAGTTTTCCGTCATCATTACCGCATCCGGTCCCATGTAATACCAAGCGCCGCCGGACTGCACCCAGGCATCCGCAAGGGCAGATCCGTCGGAATTGTAATACATCCATTCCCCGGACTGCAGCTGCTCCCAGCCTGCCGCAAAAGCGGGCAGTGAGACCGCCAGACTCAGCAGTATCGCCATAAATGCTGCCAAATATTTCTTCATGCTAATTCACCTCCGAAATAGGACTTTTGGTATCTTCATTTAGATCCTGACATATACTCTGACATGTATCCTGACATTATCATACCATGTTCCGCTCAGGGAATCCACACCCCGTCCGCGTCCACGCGGAAGCCGTCAGGCGTCACTTCATTCCGGTACATCCGTCCCTGGTTCTTTCCGGCCTGTTTCTCGAAATAATACCATTTGCCGCCGATCATTACCCAGCCGGTCAGCATTCTGCCCTTCGTGCCGTCTGATACAGGATTCAGGTAATACCTGTTTCCGTTCCAGTCCAGCCATCCGATCCGCATCCAGCTGTCATCGCCGAAATAATACCAGTGGGTCGTGTTCAGATAATCCGCATAGACCCATCTGCCCGCTGCCTGGCTGCCGTCGCTGAGCGTGAATTTCCAGTCTTCCCCGTAACGGTCCCAGCTTCCGCCTTCAGCGCTCAGGTAGTCCTTGTTGGCAAAGATCGTCCTCTCGCTGATCCCGTTTCCGGATTCACTTCCCTTTCCGTCTGACGATTTTATCCGGATCTTTCCTTCTGCCTCCGTCTGGTTCCCGGAAGCAGCCAGCACATAGTTGGCGGCAGACGATCCTCCCAGTGCGAGGTCGCTGATCGTGACCTTTCTGATTCCGACATAGATCGTCTCAAAGGTACCGGTGGCTGTGACGCTCAAACTGTCCCCGCTCACCAGTCCGTCAAATACCACGCCGGAATAATCCAGCTGGGCATCCGTGCTGTTATCAAACTGCTTGTCCCTTACCGAAATGCCGGAGACCTTCACTTCCTTCTTCGCGATCGTGAAGGCCTGCGTCACTGCCGCCGGGAGCTTGTAGTTGGCGTTGGAAATGCTGCCGGCTGTCGCCGTGTAGCTGCCGGCGTTCTTTTGCGCTCCCGTTACCGTTACCGTGCAGGTATCGCTGCCCACAAGGCCTGTTGCAGTTGCTTCCGGCGCCTGGTCTGTGCCGTCATAGGTAAATGCTGTATCCCCCCAGCTTAAGCCGATTTCCTTTTCGCTGATCGATGCGGTCGTACTCGTCTGATTCCCGATTGCTGCAAGAGCATAATTGCCCACATCCGCTCCGCCGAGTGACAGCCCGCTGATCGTGACCGTCTTCCCGGTGCCCACATCCTTGCTGTCAAAGGTCCCCGTGCCGCTCACTGTCAGCGTGTCCCCATCAACTTTATTGCTGAAGGTTGCGCTGCCCGTCACCAGCGTCGCCGTCGTGCTTCCGTCGTAGACCTTGTTTTCCGCCG
>JAFUAE010000004.1 GCA_017460845.1 Lachnospiraceae bacterium | reverse complement strand
CCCGGCGGCAGGAATGAGCGGCGCGCGCCGGACAGAAGAGGCGGCCGGCAGGCCGGCAGAACGTCCGAGTCCTGCAAGCGCGAAGATCCATGTTCAGATCTCCGACAGCGCGGAACCGGCACGGCAGTCAGTGATCCCGGAGCGAAGCACTGCAGTAAAGGAGCGGATCCCGGCAGCAGATGGACCGCAGGTATCCGGACCTGCAACGGAACGACCGGGCATGACGGGGCGCCAGGCGGCAGAACAGCCCGAAGCAGCACCGGCGGCAATTCCCGTACAAATGGCACAGGAAGCGCAGCCTGCAGAACCGGCTCAATCGGCGCAGACGATGCAGCCGGGCGGCAGCGGAGATCTTCTGGAGCTGGTAAAACAGAACTGGAAGCTGCTGATCAGCGAAATGTCCCCGTCCAACAGGCCGCTGTTTAACGGTGTGATCCTGAAGGAGGAGCGGGGCGCGATCGTCCTGGTCTTCAAAAATAAAATCAACTTTTCCCTGGCAGCCAGCAATGCGGAAGAAAACGGCGTGATCAAGCTGAGGGAGCTTGCGCAGAAAAGGCTCGGCATCAGGATCAATTTTATGGCAAGAAAGGCCAGACCGGAAGAAATCGATCCCGACGAAAACAGGGCGACCCGGGAGGAACTGGCACAAATCAACTTTCCGATCAGTATAGAGGATTAACGACATGGCAAAAAGAGGCGGATTTGCCGGCGGAATGCCGGGCAATATGAACAATATGCTTAAGCAGGCGCAGCGCATGCAGAGACAGATGGAAGAGCAGCAGAAGGCGCTTGAGGAGAAGGAATTTACCGGGACTGCAGGCGGCGGCGCCGTCAGCATTGTCATCAGCGGAAAAAATATAGTCAAAAAGGTGACGATCGATCCGGAGGCCTGCGACCCCGATGATGTGGAAACACTCGAGGAGCTGGTCATGCTTGCATTCAATGATGCGCAGGCAAAGCTCGGCGAGGCAAACGAGGCTGCGATGGGCAGACTCGGCGGCCTTGGGGGCCTTGGCGGGTTCGGAGGTTTCTGAGCTTGGAATACTACGGATCCAGTATCGGGAAGCTGATCGAGGCGCTTTCTTCGCTTCCCGGAATCGGCAAAAAGAGCGCCCAGAGGCTTGCGTTTCATATCGTCGCCATGCCTGAGGAGCAGGTAAAGGGGATCGCAGACGCACTGGTGGATGCCAGGACAAATGTGCATTTCTGCAGATCCTGCTGCACCCTGACCGACGGCGAGCTCTGTCCGATCTGCGCCAGCTCAAAGCGCAACCACAGGCAGATCATGGTCGTGGAGAATTCCAGGGACCTGGCGGCATACGAAAAAACAGGGCGCTACGACGGCGTTTACCATGTCCTGCACGGCGCGATCTCGCCGATGCTCGGCGTGGGTCCCAACGATATCCGCTTAAAGGAGCTGCTACTGAGGCTGCAGGATGAACAGGGCGAAGCGCAGGCGGATGAAGTCATCATTGCCACCAACTCCTCCGTCGAGGGAGAGAGTACGGCGATGTACATTGTAAAACTGATCAAAACCCTGGAGCTGCCGGTAAAGATCACCAGGATCGCGACCGGCGTCCCGGTGGGCGGCGATATCGAAAACATCGATGAGGTGACTCTGGAGCGTGCGCTGAAAGGCCGCACGGAAATGTAAATAATACGGAACAATACGGCTTGAGGAGTATCTAATGGATAAATATGAGTTCAATTTAAAAATCGACCAGATGAAAAAGCTCATAGACGAAGAGGACTATGTGACGGCGCTGAAGATCGTGCAGACGATCGACTGGAACCGCGTGCGCAATACGAATCTTCTGACGATGGCGGCAACCGTTTACGAAAAGAACGACCTGCTGCAGGAATCAAAGGATATGCTGATCCTTGCGTTTGAGCGCGCGCCGGTCGGCAAGCACCTTCTGTTTAAGCTGACGGAGCTGTCCTGCCGTACGGGCGATCTGGAGGAGGCGGAGGATTATTATCACGAATTCCGCGCCGTGGATTCCACAGATCTGAACAACTACCTGCTTCAATATATGATCCTCAAAGCGAGACACGCGCCGTATGAGAGGCAGCTTCTTCCGCTGGAGCGCTACTGCGAAGCGGATCCGGACGAAAAATGGCTCTTCGAGCTTGCACAGTGCTACGAATATGCGAGCCGGATCGAGGACTGCGTGCGTACCTGCGACAAGGTGTCCCTGCTTTACGGCGACAGCCCGTACAGCGTTAAGGCGCTGCGCCTGAAATCAAGATACACCCAGCTGACGGACGTGCAGAAAAACCTGCTTACGCCGCGGACCGTACCGGAGGACAAGATCCGTTACGAGGAGCCGGTCTATGATGAGAACAGCTTCCGCGGAGCGGAAAATGTTTATGACGAGGACGATGCGAGAAAGCCCGTGCCGGCTGATCCCGCACCGGAAGAGGAGACCGTGAAGGCGGGCGGCTTTGACGGCAGGGAATACCGCTATTCCGTATTTGACGATCCGGTCACGGACGACCATTACGAGGAATCCGAAGAGGAGATCGCCGAGCGCAATGCGGACATGTTCCGCAGAAGCGACGAGCTTGCATCTACCAGATATTCGGACGAAGACGCCGCATTTGAGGCGTATGTCCGTGCCTGCGCTGAAAACGGCGGAGTACCGGCAGCGCCCGCAGCCGAAGCAGCGGCGGAAGCTTCCGAAATTCCGGACGGCGACGGCGTACAGATGGCCTTTGACTTTGGCGGCGGCGAGCCGGTGGTAGTCAATGAAACTCCGGAACCGGCAGAGCCGGCGGATGCAGATGCAGCGGAGATCCCGGAGACTGCAGGAACGTCAGTTTCCGCAGAGCCGGTTAACGTCACTGCAAATGTTTCCGGCCCTGAGATTTCAGCAGCCGCGGAGGTCAAAGATGCGGCAGCTTCTGCATTGAATACGTTCAGCGCGGCAGGAACAGCAGCGGCAGAAGGTACAGGCGCAGCTGCGGCTGCGATGTCGGCTCCGTTTGTTGCGGCGGCTTCACCTGCAGCGGCTCCGGTCCAGCAGGCGGCTCCAATTCTGACTCCGGCCCAGCCGGCAGCAGCTCAGGCTTCACCGGCTGCAGCAGCACCGGTTCCGACAGCCGCTCCCGCGGTTCCGCCTGTGACTCCGACGCCTGTGGTTCAGCCCGCTGCTCCTGCTCCGGCAGTTCAGCCGTCAGCCCCGGCTCCGGCAGTTCAGCCGTCAGCTCCTGCTCCGGCAGTTCAGCCGACAGCACAAGCTCCGGCAGTTCAGCCGGCCGCACCTGCCGCATCGCCGGCACCCGCAGTCCAGGCGCCGCATCCGGCACCGGCTCCGGTACAGCCGCAGGCAAGGGCAACATTTACAGCGGCACCGGCACCTGCCCCGGCAAAGACACCGGCAGCTCCGGCGAAGACCTTCCATATGATCGTGGAGGCCGAGACAGCTGCAGACGGCTTAAGCATTGCCGTGGATGAACTGAAAAATGTCCATGAGGAGCATCATATCGAGCATGCGTCCATCAAGACCTCCGCGGAAAAACTCAACCAGAACGGCATTTCCCAGGCTGTGCTGGACCGTGTGCGCGGAAAGGACTTCGTGATCGAAAATGCCGGCAGCCTGAATGCGTTCAATATCGAGACGATTTATGACTTTATCCGCACGGATACGACCGGCTCCATTGTGGTGCTGATCGATACGCCGGAGGGACTCGACAGGATCGAGGACCTGAGACCCGAGCTCTTTGATATCTGCGATTATATTTCTGACGTGGACGATGAGGATAATGAGGACACAGAAGAGAAGCCGCAGCAGGAAGCGCCGCAGCGCGTGAGTGAGGACCGCACTCCTGTTCCGTATCAGCAGAAAAAGGAGCAGTATCCGGAAGACGACAGATACGAAGAATATGACGACGATGAGGACGATGACGAGCCCTACGAGGAGGACGAGGAGCCGGAGAGCAGGAAACATGAGCCGGCAAAGCGTTCCAACGGCAAGGTGACTGCGGAGCGTTTCTATAACGTCAAGGAGGTCACGCCATCCAGACCGGATCATCAGATGGAGATCGATGAATTCGCCCATTACTGTGCGCAGTATGCAGCGGAGATCGACTGCAGCATTTCCGGCACCAGCATGCTGGCGCTGTATGAGCGTATCGAGCTGATGGAAGAGGACGGTATTCCGCTGACAAAGACCAATGCGGAGGCGCTGATCGAAGAAGCGGCAGACAAGGCGGAAAAGCCGCCGCTCGGCAAGCGTCTGACCGGCATGTTCCGTTCGAAATATGACAAGGACGGCCTGCTGATCCTGAAGGAAGAGGATTTCATCAGCTGACAGCCCTATTGCTCATACTAGTTGCCTTGTCAAATGTCCTGAAAAAAGAAAGCAAGCTTTCTTTTTTCGTCCATTTTCCAAGAGCTTATATAATAAATGAAGCCCCTGCCCGCCCGGCAGGGGCAATCTTAAAAAATGGAAACGATTCAGAACTTTTTAAGCCAGTTTCATATTGAAGACCTTCAGCCGTTTGTCGCCGGCAATATCGTGATGATCGGCGTCTGTGTATTTACGCTGTTTATGGTATATACCGGCTATCATTGCGGGTTTATTGACCGTGCCATTTCGCTCGGCGCGCTGGTGATCACACTGATGGCCGAGATCCGGCTGTTTCCTTATATATCGGCCTATATTCAGAATACCCCCGCGATCCGGGAGTTTTTTCTGAGCATTGCAAAGAGCCTGATGAAGGCCGATCCGGGCACCGCACCGTCTCCTCTGTATGAGATCCTCGGGCTCAACCTGCTCGCGGATAATGCAGCCCGGATGATTGAAGACCTGGCGGCCAAGGTCGTCTGCTTCGTTGTCATTTTTATCCTCGTGCGGCTTGCACTGACGGTCGTGTCATTTCTCGCAGGAGGCCTCAAAAAAATCACCATCGTGGATCAGACGGACAAGCTGCTGGGGAGTCTCCTGGGCCTCGCGGAAAGCCTGATCTTTATCTGGCTCTTCATGCTGGTGGTCTCGGGCCTTCCGGATGTCGGTTTCTGCCGGACGATCCTTGACCAGATCGAAGCGAGTCCTTTCCTGAGCTTTATATATCGGCAAAATCTGCTGCTGCAGTTCGTGCGGGACCTGTTCCGCTGATTTCCCGAATGATTTACTTTTGTAATGATCATATATGCCCTTATACAGAAAAAGATATACGACTTTTGAAAAGTTATACGACTTTATACGACATCAAAAAAATTATACGACTTTATACGATTTTTTACGACTTTTGACAATAAGGTATCCTTTAAACCTTGCAGCTTGACTAGGCACAATCACTTAACTTTCTGTACATATGAATTTCATTCCAATTGAGGCTTTTCGCCCTCAGGAGTTGAAATCCATGGCAGATTTGGTTAAAACACTGTAGTTTCATACTATATTTGGCGTTTTATGTCGCCGTTTACCCTT
>JAFUAE010000061.1 GCA_017460845.1 Lachnospiraceae bacterium | reverse complement strand
TGCAGACTGTATAGAAGCACGGATATAGTGAGGCATATTAAAATCATTGCGGAAAATATACGCTTTTTCATAGGCGTATCAGTTTTACCAGCTTTCATACGAAGATGACAGAAGAGGATATTGACGAGGCGCAGATTCTCCGCGCAGGGGAGATCCTGCGCCGGGGAGGACTGGTGGCTTTTCCGACCGAGACTGTGTACGGCCTGGGAGGAGATGCTTTCAATCCCGAATCCTCCAGAAAAATCTATGAAGCCAAAGGGCGGCCGTCCGACAATCCGCTGATCGTACATATCTGCAGGATTGAGGATCTGGACCGTGTGGCTGCCAGGGTGCCGCGCGAGGCGCGGATCCTGGCAAAAGCCTTCTGGCCGGGTCCCCTCACAATGATCCTGCCCAAGCGGCCGGAACTTCCCGGGGAAACGACCGGGGGGCTGGACACAGTGGCGGTCCGCTTTCCATCCAACAGGATCGCGATGGCACTGATCGAAGCAGGCGGAGGTTTTATCGCGGCTCCCAGCGCAAACCGGTCCGGACGTCCCAGTCCGACGCTGGCACAGTACTGCCGCGAAGACCTGGACGGACGGGTGGATATGATCATTGACGGCGGACAGGTGGGCCTGGGGCTTGAGTCGACGATCATAGACCTGACGGACAAGGTTCCGGTCATCCTGCGTCCGGGTTTTGTGACCTGGGAAAAACTGCAGGAAGTCCTTGGAAATGTAGACGCGGGAAGTCTTGTACCGGATCTGAATGACAGCAGTGCCCCGAAAGCACCGGGCATGAAATACCGTCATTACGCGCCCAAAGGGAACCTGACCATAGTGGATGGCCCGGCAGACAAGGTCACAGCCTATATCAATGAAAAGATCCGCGGTCATCGGGCGGCAGGCATCCGAACCGGTGTGATATGTACGGAGGAGACAAAGGACGCATACTCGGCGGACCTTGTGAAAAGTGCAGGTCCCAGGGAGGATGAGGAGACGGTCGCCAAAGAGCTTTTTCGGATTCTACGGGAATTTGACGATGAAGAAGCCGGCGAGATCTATGCGGAATCCTTCGACAGTACCGGCGTCGGAAGAGCGGTCATGAACCGCCTGCTGAAGGCGGCCGGACAGAGAGTAATACATCTTTGACGGGAATCCGGCAGCAGCGCGGCAGGTATCATGCAGTAGAAATCATATTGAACAGCACAGGAGGAAAGAATGGGTAAAGTAGTCGTAATGAATCATCCTTTAATCGCACACAAGATCGGCATCATCAGGAAAAAGGAAACCGGAACAAGGGAATTCCGGGATATTATTTCAGAGATTGCGATGCTTCTGTGCTATGAAGCGACAAGAGACCTGGAACTGGAGGATGTTGAGATCGAGACACCGATCTGCAGGACGGTCACACAGGAACTGAAAGGCAAGAAACTGGCAGTTGTCCCGATCCTCCGTGCCGGACTCGGCATGGTGGATGGAATGCTGGCCATGATTCCGGCCGCCAAGGTCGGCCATATCGGCCTCTATCGCGATCCGGAGACACTTCAGCCGGTCGAGTACTACTGTAAACTGCCTGCTGACTGTGAGGAAAGACAGATCTTTGTTGTAGACCCCATGTTTGCAACCGGCGGTTCCGCTATTTCAGCAGTACAGATGCTCAAGGAGCACGGATGCAAAAAACTCTGCTTCCTTTGCATCATCGCGGCTCCGGAAGGTGTGAAGGCCTTTACAGAGGCGCATCCCGATGTGGATCTGTATATCGGCGCTCTGGATGATCATCTCAATGAGCACGGATATATCGTACCCGGCCTCGGAGATGCCGGAGACAGGATTTTCGGAACAAAATAATCTTAATACGATCCAAATACGATTGAGGTGCTGTATGCAGCCCGGACGAAGACGGAAAGGGGGAAGGCATGGCTGGAAAGAGGACAGGTTATATTTCCTGGGACGAGTATTTTATGGCTGTGGCGCAGCTTGCGGGTATGCGCTCAAAGGATCCCAGCACACAGGTCGGATCCTGTATTGTCAGTGATGAGCACAAGATTTTATCCATGGGGTATAACGGTCTTCCGATCGGGTGCTCGGACGATGATTTCCCCTGGGAGCGGGAAGGCAGACCGCTTATGACCAAATATCCCTATGTGACGCACAGTGAACTGAATGCAATTCTCAATTTCCGCGGCGGAAGCCTGGAGGGGGCGACAATTTATGTCACACTGTTCCCCTGCAACGAGTGCGCCAAGGCGATCATCCAGTCCGGGATCCGCAATGTCGTTTATGACAGCGATAAATATGCGGAGGCGGACAGCACCATTGCCAGTAAGAAAATGTTTGATGCCGCGGGCGTGACATACCGCCAGTATGAGCGGACAGGCAGAAAGATCAGTATTGAGCTGTAAGCCATGAATGAAAAGATCTTTGTGATCAAGGAAAACCCTTGCGAGGACCATCCGGTCCGCGCAAGGGATTTTTTACGTGTGCAAATATCTGTTTTTAGTTTTTTTGTTTTTTTCTCTTCCTGTCTTTACTGCTTCTGTTTTTACTTCTTCTTCTCATTGTAGCGCTCGACGATCTTCCAGATACGCTCGGAAGGGATGAGCAGGTCG
>JAFUAE010000060.1 GCA_017460845.1 Lachnospiraceae bacterium | reverse complement strand
GAGGTCTCACTGGTCACTGCCATGAGCCGGGAAACCATCCTGAAGCAGTACCTGGATACGGTAAAGAAGGACTATGACTTCATTCTCCTTGACTGTATGCCGTCTCTGGGAATGCTGACAGTGAATGCCCTTGCGGCTGCGGACCAGGCGATCATCCCGGTGCAGGCAAACTATCTGTCCGCCAAAGGTCTTGAGCAGCTCTTAAATACCATCAACAAGGTCCGCCGACAGATCAATCCGAAACTCAGGATCGAAGGGATCCTCTTAACCATGGTGGATGCCAGGACCAATGATGCGAAGGACATTTCCCAGCTGATCCGGGACACCTACGGCGGAAAAATCAAAGTTTATGGCACGGATATTCCAAGGTCTGTCCGTGCTGCCGAGATTTCCGCTGAAGGAAAGAGTATCTTCGCCCACGATCCGAAGGGAAAGGTGGCCGAAGCCTATCAGACTCTCACGAAGGAGGTGATGCATAATGCCGAGAAAAGGCGCAAACATCAGCTTGAGCAGCTACGATGATATATTTGAGACTGATGAGAGCCGCGCCGACAGCCAGCTGGAAAAGGTACAGAAGATCCCTATCAGTGAACTGGTACCGTTCAAAAACCATCCATTCAAGGTGGTCGATGACGAAGCAATGCTGAGAACTACCGAAAGTATCGCACAGTTCGGTGTCCTGACTCCGCTGATTGCAAGGCCGCTTGAAGATGGCGGCTATGAGATCATCTCCGGTCACCGCAGAGCCCATGCGGCTGAGGCTGCCGGACTTACCGAAGTGCCGGTGATCGTCCGGGATATGGATGATGACGCCGCGACCGTGCTGATGGTCGATTCCAACCTGCAGAGGGAAAGCATACTTCCGAGTGAGCGTGCTTTCGCCTATAAGATGAAGGCGGAGGCACTTAACCATCAGGGTCAGCGGACAGACTTAACTTCGGGACAAGTTGTCCCAAAGTTCAAAAGGACTACAGAAGAAATCGCTGCTGAGACCGGTGAAAGCTACAAAACGGTCCAGCGCTTCATCCGCCTGACCAACCTGATTCCGGAACTTCTGGACATGGTCGATCAGAAGCAGATCTCCTTCAACCCTGCCGTTGAACTCTCTTATCTGACTCCAGAGGAACAGCAGCATGTCATCGAAGCGATGGATTTCACCCAGGCGGCTCCGTCCCTCTCGCAGGCACAGCGATTGAAGAAACTCAGTCAGGAAGGTGGCTGCACTCTGGAAGCTATGCAGGATATTCTGGGAGAAGTCAAAAAGGGAGACCTGGAGCGTGTAGCTTTCAAGAGTGAGCAGCTAAGGAAGTATTTTCCGAAGTCCTATTCCCCCAAACAGATGCAGGATACCATCATTAAGCTTCTTGAACAGTGGCAGCGAAAGCGCCAACGAGAACAGAGCTTGTAACCACAACCGAATACGAGCAATACAGCCGACGTCTTTGAGATCCCTCAGAGGCGTTTTCTTTTACCCAAAAATCAATCAGACAAAGGAGAAATGAAACCTATGGAGAACACCAACAAGATGAAGAACCTCACCAATGACATGAAGGCTTTCGAGAAGATGATGAAGGAGCAGCGCAAGGAAAACCGTTACCCTGAGATCGAGTTTGAGATCGACACCGAGGAAGAATCCCCGGCGGACATCCTGCTCCAGGCTTCCGGCATGCTGATGGACTGCTCCGTCATGGTCGCAAAGGCTGCCTTCCTGGTCGGTCTCATGGAGGCGGAAACCGAAGATGACGAAACCGATGAGGACGAATGCGACAACTGCCCCTACAGCGGTGGCTGCGGTTCCACCTACGGCACCATGGTCCTGGTGGCCCGTCCCGACGGTGACAACAGCATCATGACCATGGATGAGCTTGCCGAGGAGATCGGCGATATCTTCGCCGGCCAGACAGGGACCTATGACATGCATCCGATCCCGGGCACCGAGGACCTCTATTACACCATCGCGGAGAAGAAGCCCTTAAAGCGCGGCAACAAGATCTATTACAAGGCTCCGGCCGTGATCTTCGGGATCGATGAGGAAGCCGGCGAGGTGGTGAGTCCGAATGCCAGACAGCTCTATGCGGCTGCCCGCTACTTTGAGGAGCACTCCGCGACCATCAAGACCCGCGAAGGCGAAGTTTCCGTCTTCTGCTTTGACTAAGGAGGTGCACGGAAATGGCGATGAGTTATGAAGAATTCCTGGATGTCGCAAAGGATGCGGCAAAGACCCGTCATCCGGAGGCGGATGTGACCATCCAGAAGGTTGAGAAGCTGCAGGGGGAGTCTTATGTGGGACTCTCCGTAAGACCAGAAGGTCAGAACGCGGCCGTCACCATGAACCTGCATGAACTTCATGACCAGGTAGTCGATAACCCGAAGAGGCTTGCAGCCGTGATTAGTGACTTTCTTTCCGGTCTGGACAAGGCGCTGGAACAGATCCCGCAGGTGGATGTGAAGCGCTTCACTGAGTATGAGAACGTGAAGGGAAACCTCGTGATGCAGGTCATTCCCGT
>JAFUAE010000059.1 GCA_017460845.1 Lachnospiraceae bacterium | reverse complement strand
TCTTGTCAAAATCAATTCCATGAATTTTATAAAGCCGGTCAGGCTCGGTGAAACCCTCTGCCTGGATGCCGCGGTAGTCTATGCCGGAAGGACCAGCATGGTCTCCCACATCCGCGCCCATGCAGCAGGCACGACCCGCCTCGAGGGCTTTATCACTTATGTAAATGTTGACGCCGAAGGGCATTCACAGCCCCACGGACTTGAGCTTGAAGCTGCAAATGAAGACGAGGCGGCGCTTTCAGAGCAGGCCCGGAACCTCCCCCGCTGAGGCAGGTATACTGAGTTTCACGTTTCGGACGCCGGATTCTGCCGGCAGACTGCCGTATGCATTTTCCGGCTTGCTTCGTCTCTGTTAAATCCTCCGACGCCAGCCCCTCTATCATTTCATTGCATAAAACCTTAAAGAAAAAGCACCCCGGAAATCGGTTTTCTTTCCAATTTCCGGGGTGTTTCCAGTTTCTACATTCTTCCCTAAGTCTCTGAAGACATTTTTGACCGTGCCTGTCGCTGCAATCTGCACAGATCAGACCATTTGACCGTACTCGTCACGGCAGTCTGCGCAGCAGCGATCCGCCGTGCTCCTTCAGCCATTTATTCCATTTGTGATATTCCGGAAAGACACGCAGCACTTCGCGGTAAAAACGGTCCGAATGGTTCATTTCCTTCCTGTGGCAGAGTTCATGCACCACGACCGAGTCCAGCACTTCCGGCGGCGCCAGCATCAGCAGACAGTTAAAATTGAGATTTCCCTGCCGCGTACAGCTGCCCCAGCGCGTACGCTGGCTTCTGATCGTGATCCTGCCATAATTCACACCCACGAGCGGCGCGTAATACTTCACCCTTTCCGGAATCACCTTCAGGGCCTGCTCCGCTAAGCTCCTGACTTCTTCGCGGCTCATCACTCCGCCGCTTTCTTCGCTTTCCTTCTCCTGGCGGGCAATTTTTGCCTGCTGCTTCAGGATCCAGCCTTCTTTCTCCCGGACGATCCTTTCGATCTCCGATCCCCGCATAAAAAGCGGCGCCCGTACTTCAAGACTTCCGTCCGGCCTGATGTGCAGGCTTACCGATCTTCTTCTGCTTCGAACTAAGGTATATTCCATGATTTCCTTTAAATGCATGCCGCGATCCGGTCCGGGCATAAGCGGCCTGAAAAAGAATAACCGCCTCAGCAGCAGCCGGGCGGTTATGATTTTGCTTTTGCTGCAATCGTATTATACAGCAGCCTTCCTGTCTTTTGTCACGAAAAAGATAAAGACAAGTGAGCTTGCAAGCAGCAGATACGGATAAAACAGCATCGGTATGATCTGGAATGCGGATACCTCAATTCCAAGCTCTGCACCGGCTGCCAGCGCAACCAGCATCTGTGCGCCGTAAGGCAGGATGCCCTGGGAAATGCAGGAAAATGTATCCAGGATCGATGCGGTCTTGCTCGGCGTAATATTATATGTTTCCGCCATATCCTTTGCGATCGGGTTGGCCATAACAATTGCAACCGTGTTATTTGCAGTGGCAATATCAAGCAGCACGACCAGAATGCCCATGCCGAGCAGGCCGCCCTTTGTCCCCTTGAAAATGCTGTAAAGGCTTCCGAGCAGTGCTTCAAATCCGCCGTATGCCCTTACCAGCGCGCAGATCGCGGAGACCAGGATCGCCACCATGGAGGTCTCAAACATGCCCGAAGCGCCGGCACCCATATTGATGAGCAGGTCGGTCGCACCGATCGCACCGGTCGCCAGCATGATAACGGAACCGGAAATGATGCCGATCAGCAGGACTATAAAGACGTTGATGCCCGCAATGCCGCCGATCAGAACGAGAAGATACGGCACGATCTGGATCAGGTGATACTCCGGGATCTCAAAATCCGAAGCCGGAGAACGCAGGGATATCGCAAGGATCAGGACGACGGTCAGAATTGCCGCCGGCAGTGCAATACCGAAGTTTTCCCGGAATTTATCCTTCATTTCACAGCCCTGGCCCTTGCAGGCAGCAATCGTGGTATCGGAGATGAAGGACAGATTGTCGCCGAACATCGCGCCGCCCATGATGGAGCCGATGCACAGCGGCATTGAAAAGCCCGCCGTGGATGCAAGCGCAATGCCGATGGGCGTGATCAGTGTGATGGTGCCGACCGAGGTGCCCATGGAAACCGAAACGAGGCAGGCAACTATAAACAATACCGCCACCGCAAATTGCTGCGGTATGATCGAAAGCATGAAATACGCCACGCTCTGTGCGCTTCCTCTTCCGACGACGCCTACGAAAATGCCGGCTTCCAGGAAGATCAGGATCATGATAATAATGTTTTTATCGCCGACCCCCTGTCCCATCAGTGTCAGCTTGTCCTCAAACGAGACCGCCCTGTTCTGCAGGCAGGCTACAAATAAAGCTACCAGAAATACGACTACAATAGGAATATTGTAGAATCCCATTGGGATATGCAGTACGTATTCGAAAATAATACCGGTTCCGAGATACAAAATTACAAAGATCAGAATCGGCAGCAATGCAGCATAATTCCCTTTTTTCTTTTCCATTCTGTTGTTTCTGCAGTCCCTGCCCCCGCAGAAGACCGCAGCCTTTCCACCCTTATACATCTGAGAAAATACTGATCGATTCGTCAGCGTATTATAAACTTCATGCCAGCTTTGCTGGCACTACGTATACATGAAAGTAGCGCATCCCCTTCGCACTTTGTGCTCGGCTCGCTGACTTTCATTGTAAAACTCATTTATTATATGACAAATTGCATAATTCATCAAGGTTACTTCACATTATT
>JAFUAE010000058.1 GCA_017460845.1 Lachnospiraceae bacterium | reverse complement strand
CAGGCAGAGGTGCCTGAGAACAATGTTCCGCGCTCATCTTAAGAATACTTTAACCATACGCCGGTTGTAAAAAAAAAGAATAGTTTGTACAATAGTAAAAGATGATAAAGATACAAAATCTAGAGGCTGCACTGCAGCGGACTACAAAATCTGGAGGTATCCCGTCATCAGAAAAAGAATCCTCAAAAATCCTTTTTTCAGGCAGGTATCCCATGAAAATCAAATTAAGTAAATATCTCGCGAAACTCCTGGTGAAAAACGGCATTACCCAATGCTTTGCGGTTACCGGAGGGGGTGCGATGCACCTCAATGACGGCCTGGGGCATCAGGCCGGGCTCCATACCCTCTACATGCATCACGAGCAATCCTGTTCGATTGCGGCTGAAAGCTATGCCAGGATCTATAACAAGCCGGCCATCCTCAGTCTGACGACCGGACCGGGCGGGACGAACGGTATTACCGGTGTTGTCGGCGCATGGCTGGATTCCATTCCGATGATCGTGATTTCGGGTCAGGTGCGCTATGATAATACGGCGCGCTGGTCAGGCGTCGGGATCCGCTCCATGGGCGATCAGGAATTTGACATTACCCGCAGCATTGACTGCATGACCAAGTATTCCAAAATGGTGCTGGATCCCATGTCGATCCGCTATGAGATCGAAAAATGCATCTGGCTCTGCCAGCATGGACGTCCGGGTCCGGTCTGGCTCGACATCCCCGTGGATATCCAGGGCGCCTTTATCGAAGACAGTGATTTAAAGGGCTTTGATCCGGAGGAATATCTCGCGGAAAATGCAGCCGAGCTTGAGCGCATCGATGAGGCGGAAGAAGCTGAGCACAGAAAGGAAAGAGATGAATTCTCCAATTCGGATCTCAATGACGGACTCCTGAATATCGCCTTCCGCAAGCAGCGCTATCAGACGCAGCCCGGACATGTGACAAAGGATTCTCCGGAGGTGGACCGGATCATTGAGAAGATCCGCGAAGCGAAGCGGCCGGTTTTCTACACCGGAAACGGAATCCGCATTGCCGGCGCGGAAAATATCTTCCTGAAGGTGGCGGACAGGCTCGGCATCCCGGTAGTTGTAGGCTGGAATGCGATCGATATTATTCCTTACAATCATCCGCTCAGGGCCGGACAGCCCGGCGGCAGAGGCGACAGGCCGGGCAACTTTGCAGCCCAGAATGCGGACTTTATCCTGTCGATCGGATCCCGTTTAAGTGTCCGCCAGGTCGGATATAATTTTAAGACCTGGGCAAGAGAAGCCTATACGGTCGTCTGCGATATCGATGAGGAAGAACTCAAAAAGCCGTCCGTGCACATCAATCTTCCGATCCACTGCGACGCCTATGAATTGCTGAAGGCCATCGATGAAAAGCTTGATGATCTCGGCGTGCCGGGACACGGGATCAAGTATGACCGCGCCGAGCTTCTGAAGGGCGAAACCTACGGGGACGGCAAGTCTCTCTTCCTTGGCGGGGAGGGCAAGGACGGCCGCAACTGGCTCGAACAGTGCCGGTACTGGATGGAAAAATACAATCCGTATCGTCCGGAATATGCAGATCACGGGGATGATGAAAATGTCAATGTTTATGAGTTTATTAAAAAGCTAAGCGAGGCTCTGAATGAGGGCCAGGTCACAGTCGTCGGCAACGGCTCCGCCTGCGTGGTCGGCGCGCAGGTATTCCGCGTAAAAGACGGCGGCAGATTCATTTCCCAGGATGCCATCGCGGCAATGGGCTATGACCTTCCGGCGGCGATCGGCGCCTGCACGGCGATCCATGATGTATCCGGCAGGACTTCTCCGGTTTTCTATGACGGCAGAGAGGATACGGAAGACCACAGCATCGACGATAAGCTGCATGCATGCGGGGAAATGGAAACCGCGCTGAAGCTGCCGGGCTGGAGAGGAAAGACCGAGCGATATCCGTCCTATTACAAAAACGACGTGATCTGCCCGACCGGCGACGGATCGATCATGATGAACCTGCAGGAACTGCAGACCATCGCCAGCCACAAAATGCCGATCAAGATCTTCCTCATCAATAACGGAGGATATCACAGCATCCGCCAGCCGCAGACCAATCTGTTCAAAGGTGAGCCGCTGGTAGGTATCGGTGTGGACAGCTATGACCTCAGCTTCCCGTCATTCGGAAGGGTCGCTGAAGCCTTCGGCATTGCCTACCGCAGGATCGAGCATAATTCCGAACTGGACTCCGTGATCGAAGACTGCCTGGCATTCCGCGGACCGCTGCTCTGTGAAGTCTTTGTATCTCTGGATCAGCCTTTTGAGCCCGGATCGGCGGTCAAAAAGCATCCGGACGGTACATTGAACAGCCCGCCGCTGGAGGACCTGAAGCCATTCCTTCCGGACGAAGAGCTGGATGAGGCTATGTTCATCCCGAGAGTAAAGGAATGAAAATTATTGTCACCGGCTCGACCAGCTTCCTTGGCCGGGCCGCAGTAAAAATAATGACACAGAAGGGCCGGGAGGTGATTCCGTTCAGACACAGCTTTGAGGATGAGACGGAACGCCTCCCTGAAAATGCTGACGTCTGGCTGCACTTTGCCTGGGCCGGCGCCGGTTCGGCCGGAAGATCCGATCCCGGCATTCAGGAATTTAATATTCAAATGACGCTGCGGGCGGCGCAAAAAGCCGCGGAACTCGGATGCGGCAGATTTCTCTTTGCCTGATCCCAGGAGGAGTACGGACATGCTCAGGACGTAACCCCAAAGCGTGAGGACGGTCCGGCAGAGCCGGTCAGCGAATACGGCAGGGAAAAGCTTGAGGTCTG
>JAFUAE010000057.1 GCA_017460845.1 Lachnospiraceae bacterium | reverse complement strand
TTTAAAGACGTTTAAAGACTTGCGGCGATCTTTTTCGCAAGGGCCATGATCGTCAGGATCGGCGGATTCCCCATGGCCTGCGGAAGGATCGTCGCATCTGCGACATACAGATTTTCCGGAAGAGCCGGGTTATGGAGTGAATCCTTTTCGGCAGCGGTGAGCGGCAGCATTCCGCCGGGATGGCCGGCGTTCAGGGTTCCCGGGAAATGCTTATCCTCCGGGACACCGAGCCGGTTCAGGATCTCGTGACACTGGAGGACGGCTTTTTCCATGCGCTCGGAATCCAGCTTTGTCATACTCTTTTTCACATGTCTGCCGTCCGTGCTTCCGGTCTCCTCATCCGCCAGCTTGATCATAATGCTGACCAGGTCCTGCATGGGCCTGCGCCAGCGTTTGTCGAAGAAGAAACTCAGATAGTCCATATAAGGAGACAGGATATAGCCGTCCTGCTGGCTGATAAACGGCATCAGCAGCTCGCGCTCCTGATGGAAGCCCTGCAGCGGTCCCGCCACGCAGAGGACCGGATCCACGAACAGTGTCTTCTGACAGGCAATGCCGGATCTCTCCAGAATGACGGGCGTGCCGAGACCGCCGGCAGCAAGCACGACCAGGTCCGCTGAAAAGCGGACCTTTTTGCCTTGATAACGGGCCAGAACGCCGGTTATGCGGTCATTTTCTCTTTCCAGCCGGACGACCTCACAGCCTGTCAGGAGCCGGGCCCCCTTTTCCACGGCCTGATCGACCAGCCTTCTGGTATCCCATTTCGCGCCTGTCGGACAGCCAATCGCGCAGTGTCCGCAGCGGATGCAGTGCCCTGTATCCAGCAGCTTGGGCGTGACCACGGGATCGAGGCCCATTTCCTCAAACACTGCGTAAAGCCGTTTGGTCGTATCGGACCAATGCTCCTGATGACTTGTTGTGATCGGAAGCTCTCTGTACAGTTCCTCAAACTGCGCGTCAAGGTCAATGCCTATCGCGCGCAGATCCTGATCACAGCGGACAGCATTTCCGGTGGCGAGGGTAGTGGTTCCGCCGATGCCTCTGCCCCGCACAAGGACCATGTCTTTCGTTTTGTCGATCTGCATATTGGGAAGCAGGAGCCGGATCAGTCTTTCGTCAAAAAACAGGCCGGTGCTGCGCAGGGCCGAAAGCTGGTCAAGAGGCCCCGAAAACGGCCGGAAGTCTTTGCCTGCCTCAAGGATCGCGACCTGAAACCTTCCCTGCAGTTCTTTTGCCATCATGGCGCCGCCGGCGCCGCTGCCGATAATGATTGCAGTCTTTTTTTTACTCATTTCCGGAGTCCTTTCTAAATTACTAATTCAATCCTTAATCATCTCTGATTATCCCTGAATTTCCCTGGAATTACAGATTCCAGGGTTCTGTGGAATCCTCATTTTTTGAAAATGCAAGGATTGTTTGCTTTATACTGTGTATCAAGGTATTTTCGTTCGTGCTGCACTCATGGAATGCCTTGAATTTTCTTTTGACCATCTAATTCAGGGATTTTCTTCTCGGAAATAAGGAAAATCTGCCTTGAAAAAGCTTTATGCTTAATTATTCATGGCATTTTCTGAAAAGATCAAAAACCTGATGCAAGGAAAAATAGTATTTCTATGAACATCATGGTTTCCAACAGAATGTGATGTCAATTCTGTATTATCCGGCATGTCTCAGCGCTTTATCCGGAAGCATGCGCTGCAATGACTGCAGCCCTCGGTGATGCGGCCCGAAAATTCCAACCTGCCTCCGCCGAAAATACCGGCAATGATGCCTGCATCCATGGCGGACATCAAAGCGCACTGCTCCGGGGAATAAAAGTGACTGAAGAAGCAGTCCGTGACGACAAAGCTGCCCGGGAGCTTCCCTCTCAGGTAGATCCCGATCCCGGCATAGAGCCGGAAGACCAGCAGACGCAGATCAGCCGGCTCTCTGAAGCCGGTGATCCTCCGCACAGCCGCACCGAGACGGTATGCGGTCTGGTAAATACGTTCCGCAGCAGGCAGTACATCGCTTTTTGACTCCTCATCAGACGGCGGAACACTTGGCGGCAGAACACTTTTTCTTTCCTCGATGTATGCGTTTGTGCAGGCCGCCGTAAACTCCGCATACTCGCGGAGAGCCTTTTCCCAGTGCAGGGACCGGATCCGTTTTCCGGGTACGCCGAAGGCCCTGGCAGTAGCATTCATCAGAATCTGAAGCTCTACCCTCCGGAACCATCCGGGCATCTTTTTTTCAAATCGAAGCAGGCATTTCCTGCAGATCCATGCTCTCAAGAGGTTACTCCTATGTCGCGATCAGTTTGATTGGAGAGGTACATTGCCTCGATCTCCTCTCGGAAATGTTCCTCCACATTGGCCCGTTTGACCTTCAGATTCGGCGTGAGTTCTCCTTCCCGGATACTTAAGGGTCTGGAAATGACGGTCCACCGCCGGATCTGTTCCGGATGCGAGAGGCCTTCATTGACCCGGGTGATCTGTGCTTCCAGCTTTTTTGCCTCAAAAGAAGCTTCCGGGGATACACTTCCGGCTCCGTTCGCAGAGCCTTCTGCAGTTCCGCCGGATGAATTACCTGCAGAGTCATTCTCAGATCCGCCTGATGAACTGCCTGCAGAACCACTCCCTGTTTTACTCGCAGATCCCATTGGCTCGATCCAGATGAGCGCCGTGCAGTATGGCCTGTTTTCGCCGATCAGGACCGCTTCGGAAACACCGGGAATATCCTTCAGGCGCTGTTCGATCTTGGGAATGCTGATATTTTTGCCATAGGCGGTGACGATCATATCCTTTTTCCGCCCCTTCAGGGTAATGTGGCCGTCCGCACCGATCACGCCCAGATCGCCGGTACGCAGGACCCCGTTCTGCAGGGTCTCTGAGGGAAGCTTGTAGTAGCCCGGGCTGACCTGCGGTCCGCGGACGATCAGCTCCCCGTCTTCTTCCGCCGTGACTGTTGTGTCAGGCAGCGGTGTCCCGACAGACGGGATCACATTGTCTCCGAGACGGTTGATCGTAATCAGGGGTGCTTCGGTCTCGCCGTAGGCATTGTGGATCTCGATCCCGAGCTTCCGGAAATTCAGCAGCAGAGTTTCACTGACCGGCGCGGAGCCTACGATCAGTTGGCTGCAGGCGTCAAGCCCGGCTTTTTTTAAGAGCACCCTGCGCACGACAGAGCCAAGCGCGGTCTTTGCGGGACCGTCCTTCATACCGGCCCAGCGCCTGCCGGCATTTGTAGAAATCAGTTGATCCCAGAGCTTCTCATAAAACCTGGGAACGGAGAAAAAGACCGTCGGCCGTACCTTCGGGAGTGCGTCTGTCAGGGCGCCGAAATCATTCAGATAGTAATAATCCACGCTGCACAGCATGTAATAGGGCGCATAGGATGCCAGGATCCCCTCGACCACATGGCTCTGCGGCAGGAAGGAAAGGTAGCGCATCGTGCGGTTCCGCTCTTTCCAGGGCAGCAGGTTTGTAAGGACTTCCCCCATCCAGGCAAGCTGCGCATACCGGAAGGTGACGCCCTTAGGTTCCCCCGTTGTTCCCGAGGTATAGCGGATCGTCGCCAGATTCTCAGGATCCGGGGCATCCGCGATTGCTGTCAGGCATGGTGCGCCGGCAGTCCCTGATCCATTTGAAGCTGTTGTCAGGCGTGGTACTCCGGCGGTCCCTGATCCGTTTGAAGCTGCTGTCTGGTATGGTACTCCGGCAGTCCCTGATCCATCCCGGACAGCCGGATTTGTGCCGGCCGCAGCTCCGGCCAGAAACATTTCCCAGGTCAGGACCCCTTCAGGGCAGCCGTTCTGATCGATGTAAGCCTGTCCCGCGGAAAATGCCACGGGCACAGCATTCGTATCAATACGGGATACCTGCTCCATGATGCGGCTGTCGCCGATAAAGAACCAGAGCGCACCGCTTTTATTTAAGAGGAACGAGGCTTCTTCAGAGGGCGTCGTATAGTAGATCGGGACGCTGACCGCGCCGGTCAGGCCGATCGCCTGGTCCAGGATCATATAATCGACGGAGTTGATACCGGTGAGCGCAACACGGTCACCCTTCCGGACCCCGTGCGCCTTCAGCGCCGCCGCGGCTGTCCGGACCTTCTCATTGACCAGAGGACCGTCGTATTGTTTGATCCCGTCGGAGGAAAGGTCGTAATAGCGCATCGGGAAACGGGTGCTGGATCGTCTCACCATCGCCTGTTCAAAGACACTGTCCCCGGTCTGGCGCATAAAGTTTTTGCGGCAGGCAAAGGTCAGAAGACTGTCAATATAATCCTGCCAGTGTAGTGTAAATGCAGCCCCGGCGGCATCCGCGCCGGTGCGGTCAAAGCTTTTGTCCCCGAAAAAATAGGGCAGCAGTGTCAGCAGGTTGCTCAGATATCCTTTTCTGCGGTCCTGTTCCTTTTTATTATAAAGAAGGCCGGCATGCTTCAGAAATCCGAGCGGCAGAAACAAGGGCTTTGGAAGCGCGGTCCCCAGATTCCGCTCCGCCCAGGAGAGGACGTAATCCGTGAGTTCGCCCGCGGTCGGCTGAAGCTGATCCGGACAGGTCAGGTGAAATGCTTTCCCCACACAATCTGTATTTTCACAAATTTTCAGTACGGAATCAGCCACATAATCAACAGGAACGAGATTCATACGCGTACTGCGTCCCACCGGAAGTACACGCAGCTGCCCGAGGAGCAGAAGCTTCAGCACGTAGTAGATCGTGTTGAAATTTTTGACCCTTCCGGTTTTGGAATGCCCGACGATCATGCCGGGGCGGCAGATGGAATACGGCAGTCCGGACTGGCGCACGAGTTCTTCCGCTGCGGCCTTGCTGCGTTCATAAAGACTGGAAAAAGCAGTTCCGGCAGGGGCATCCTCGCGGATCAGGCCCTGATTCTGTCCTGCCACATAGGCTGTGGAAATATGGACAAAGCGGCGCAGCTGCCGGATGCCTGCAGCAAAGATAAGCAGGTTTGCGGTGCCTTCCGTATTGACGGAGTCCAGCTCCCGGCGGCTTTTCTGGAAGCCGATCTCGGCGCCGGAATGAATCAGCAGCGTGACCTTATCGCGAAGCTGCTCCGCATCCTCAGCCCCGAGCGCGAGCCCCGCTTTTGTGAAATCCCCGCAAACCGGGAAAAACTGTGTTCCGATCCGCTCATAAAGCTCCGGCACCGGATACCAGGCGCTCTTCAGGCGGTGCAGCGCCAGGGCTTTGGTTTCCGCCCTGACCAGAATATATACTTTTGTCTGAGGCGACCGGCAGAGCTGCGCGGCAAGTTCTGTTCCCAGAAAACCGGTGCCGCCGGTCAGAAAAATTGTGTCATTCATAACGGTTTACCATATAAGCGATTGGGGAGTCACTTTAGCAGCCGAGCAGCACGGATGAAGCCGTATAGAGCTTGCTGTGATTAATGATTATGCCGCAGTGTTAAAGGCTGATCCCCGGAGGCACCGAGCCCGGCCAACAGATAATCCCTCAGGAAAATGCCCATTTCGTCAAGTTTTATTTGATATTGCGCATATTTCCGCACGAGCTGCATATGGATCTGCTTCCTTCCGCCGTAAATGTTGCCAAGCGTCAGGCAGAGCCTGTCGGCAAGGTCTTTATCCGAGGCATGAAGCAGGGCGCGGCGGTCGAGGGCAAGCTCCCGCATCAGGGAGTCCAGCCTTTCATCGATGGAAACTGCCGCGATCGGACAGCCGTTGCGGATGCTGAGAACGGCAGCGTGATAGCGCGAGGTGATAAGAAGGGACAGCCGCAGCAGGACCCCGCTCATGATATCCGCGGAGCACTCTCCGGAAAGGAAAGCGGCACAGGGGATTCCGAGCGCTTTCTTAAGTGCGCGGCAGGCCTGCGCATCCAGACGCTCCATCCCGATCAGGACCGGGAAGAAATCCTGTTCCTGCCGGAACAGGTTTACGGCGCCGGCAATACTGCGGATATAGTGCCGGAAGGCCCTGCGCCGCGCCGGGGAATCGCTGAAATAATACCATTTGTCGTATTGCCCATCATGCGTGTTGGTAATGAGGCCCTTCACCCATTTCCCGAAAGAGGCCCTGACCGGCCAGCAGAACGGATTCATGACAGCGATCCCGAGCAGGGGCTTTTTCCCGTCCCAGCCGGCTTTTTTCAGCAGCGCGTCCGTATGCTCCGCATCAAGCGCATCCCTGTAGCTCCAGGCAGTGTCGGTCCCGACATGTCCTGTCAGGCCGAGCGATTCCAGAACCTTCTGGGATTCCCTGGTACGTGTAATGAAATAAGTATTCCTGCACAGTCTGGAAGCGGCTTTTCTCAGGAAAGCGTCCATTTTTCCGACCTCGGAGCCGTAAGCGATGCAGGGCTTTTTCTGGGCGTCCATGATGCCGGCTGCCTCGCAGAAAAAGAGCGAGAGTGCATTTGCAAAGGTGCTTTTTAAAGCGGAGCCCTCGCAGAGGATCGCCGCATGATGCGTACAGCAGGCCCTGTACAGATCCAGAGGGAAGATCGAGCTGAATCTGAGCAGGCGTACATCCTCCGGAAAATAACCGGCAAGCGTTTTTTCATTAAGGGTCATCACGGTGATGCGGATCTTGTCCGGTCCGAAGAGCTCCCGCAGCTGGTCCACGATCGCAACGACCCGGGCATCCGCGCCGGTATTGCGGGCTCCGTTATAGCCTACCATCAGTATCTTCAGGGGAGAGCCCGGTTTCCATTCCTCATAACTGCCGAGCCCCAGCCGCGCAAGCGCCTTTGAGAAGCGTGCAAATGCAGAGATAATATATATAAGGAAGCAAAGAATTCTATCCAAGATTTACACGTCCTTTCCAACCGATACTGTCTGCTTTAAAGAAACAGTTACACCCAGGATCTTGTAAAGAAGCGGATAAAGCACAGCAGCTTCTTCAGCATGGAGATTGATACATTCACCGATCTTTGCGGGCACCATGGAGGCAGGTTCCTGAAGCTGCATCCCTTTCTCTGTAATGGAGACGATCAGGAGCCGTTCATCCTCCGGGCACCGGCTGCGGGTGACAAAACCCTTCTGTTCGAGTGCTTTGAGTACCGGCGTCAGGGTCCCTGAATCCAGAAAGAGCGTCTGCCCCAGTTCTTTGGCGCTGAGCTGATGCTTCTCCCAAAGGACCATCATGGCAATATACTGGGTGTAAGTCAGGCCCAACGGTTCAAGAAAGGGATGATATTGCTTTATAACCTCTCTGGCCGCGGCATAAAGCGGAAAACAGGTCTGGTTTTGCAGTTTTAATTGATTGTAATGAAGGTTTTCCATAGTTTTAAAATTCCGTTGTTTTTAGAGAAATGCCGACTTAACTGCAATGGCTGCCGATCCTGACAGCCATATCATGGTATTAAATCAGCATTTTACTGATAAATCACTAATTTAATTGAGCCAAATTAAATTAAACCCGATTATTTCATTCGTGTCAAGAAGATCAGACCTTTTTTGCAGGGATCCGGCCGGAAGACGGAGAATAATGATCATTTCACAGGATGTAGTCGTCCTTTTTATGCCGGAAAACGCAATTAGTACGGAGAAAAATGATTGATTGTAAAAAGATAGAAGTCCAATTCTGGCTTTGAGCCGGAAAAAGGACGGAGAAAATTGTAAAGGAAGCGAAATGTGGTTGCTCACCAGGATGGCAGCGATTCTGCCACGGCACCCGGGATGGGGTCGACTGATACGTAAGCGCGCCCGAGATGTATAAAAATAGAGGCGAGTGCATATAGATACCATTGAGAAATGTCCGGAAATGCTTTATAATAAAAAAAATATGGCGAAAAGAAAAGCAACGATAATTGAATATATTCTGTATGGAGGTCTTACAAAAGAGGAGTATCACTCACTGATCCCGGACATACAGGAAGAGAACCGAAAAAATCTTTCCCGCTATGCCATTGTAGGGGGCGTTGTTTTTGTGATCCTGATTGCGGCGAATATCCTTGTGGGAGGATTTACCTCCGTCAATCAGCTGAGCTATATCTGGGCGCTGGCTATCATGATCGGACTGTATTTTGCAATCAATTATCTTGCACCGGTCCGGAGAGGGCTGATCCTGCCGATGGAATATGTGTTTGCATTTACGCTTTATGCCTTTGCAATCACGATCTCACTGCTTCACGCGGACAGACCCGGCGTTACGGTAATCGTCATGCTTCTGGTGATACCGATGCTGTTTACCGGCAGTCCTGTTTATCACGGGATATCGACACTTCTTGCAGCGGGCTGCTTCAGCTATCTGTCCTTCTGTCTGAAAACCCCGGATGCTGTGGAGAGCGATCTGTGGAATACCTTTACCTTTGTAATCGTTGCACTGATGGTCAATGTCTTTCTGAATGAGACCAAGCTGAAATCTCTGCTGCGTGCGCGGCGCGTCGCATATCTGAGTGAGACGGATCTGCTGACAGGCGTAAAAAACCGCAACAGCTATGAGGAAAGACTGAGTCTTGAACAGAACATAAAAGGAAAGAGCCTGACCTGTATATATGCGGATGTTAACGGCCTGCATAATCTTAATAACACACAGGGACATGAAGCCGGCGACAGGATGCTGAAGGTGGTAGCCCGGGAACTGAAAGAATGCTTTGGCGCGGATAATACCTACCGGATCGGCGGTGATGAGTTTGTTGCATTCCGGCCCGGCGCCGACACGGAAAAGACGGAGCGTGATCTCGACAAAATGCGGGAAATATTTGCAGCAAATAAATATCACGTTTCATTCGGCGTGGCTGCAGCCGGCGGAGAACTGGAGGAGATCGACCGGCTGGTGCGCCTTGCGGAAGATAAAATGTACGAATCCAAGAGGGAATATTACAGCGAGAAAGAAAGAGACCGGAGAAATCCATAAAGAAGCGGCAATAAAAAAACGGTGGATCGGAAGACTGACTGATACGGGATACAGTCTCCGGTTCACCGTTTTTTATTGCTTATTCAGGGAAATCAGACCACAAACTTATAGCCCAGCCCGCGGATATTCTGGATATAGCGCGGATTGGAAGGATCCTCCTCGATTTTCTGGCGCAGGCGGTTGATGTAGACCATGACGGCGTTTTCGTCGAGGATCTCCTGGCCCCAGACCATATCATAGATCATATCCTTGCTGCAAATGTGGTTGGCGTTATCGATCAGCAGCTTCAGCAGCGCGTTTTCTTTTCCGGAAAGAGGGATCTCCTCTTCATTTTTATAGAAGCGGAGCGTACTGGTATTATAGGAAAACGGGCCGACGGATATCAGCGGGCTGCTGTCGCCGGTTTTGTCCATACGCCGGAGCAGGGCCTTGATCTTGGCGCCGAGCGTGACCGGATTGAAGGGCTTGGTCACATAGTCGTCCGCTCCGAGATTATATCCGTAAAGGGCATCGTAGTCTTCTTTTCTTCCGCTTACGATGATGACCGGGATCTCATTGCCCATACCGCGGAGCGTCTGCAGGACCTGGAAGCCGTCGATTCCTCTCATATTGATATCCAGCAGCATCAGATCGAAATGCTGAGTACTGCATTTCTCAAGCGCATCGGCACCGTCCTGGGACAGCACTGCATCAAAGCCGTTGCTGCACACGACCTTATAAAGCATGTTCAGGATCGCAGGATCATCGTCAACGATCAGTATTCTCTGGGACAAGGTTCTCTCCTTAAAATATAATATGAGCCGCCCTGCAAATGGGCTTGTGCTGTATGAGCTTAAAAGCCTCACTGATAACGTACTGCGGATCGTTCCGGTATCAGGAGCGCGGTCCGGCAATGCGGCAATGGCCATCTGCGGCACCATCCGGCAGGGCTGTCAGCAGTTTACAAGAAAAAGAAAAATCAGTATAGTTAACTTAATTATCGTAGATTCAGGCGATTTTTTCAAGAGGACGTATTTAGATGAAACAAAGTTTGCGAAACTGCATGATCGTGCTGTCCCTGTTTGCGATCCTGTCGGGAATTGCGAGTATGGGAATGACCATGAACCAGCTGCAGAAGACCCTGGTGGAAAAGCAGGACGAAAACATGATGCAGCTGGCCGGCGTCACGGACCGTAATATCTCCAATATTCTGCGCTCGGGTCTCGCCGATCTCAGGTATTCCATCAGGCAGGCGGGCATATTCCAGGCGGAGCAGATCTGGCGGGAGACCGGAAATGCACAGGAGCTTTCCGGAAATCTGTCGTCCATGCTGGGCAGGATCGGAGATTCCTTTATCGGCGTGATAGCCATGAATAAAGGCAGGGTCATTGCCGCTTCCGATGAAAACTACGGATACAGCTATTATGATGCGGACCGGTTTGTCAATAATGAAGCCGGTCTGGATCTGGACTATGTCACCAGATTCCAGGGCGGCAGGGCGCTTACGACGCTGGCCATTGTCGTGCCGAACGTAAGTAAGGATATTTCTTATGCTGCCATGTTTGACATGAGGGAGCTGTATCGCAGACTTTCGGACACATCTGTCGAGGGAGGAAAAAAAGTCCTGCTGCTGTGCCAGGAGTATAACCTTCTGATCCATGAGCCCGGAGATTACCAGGAAGCGGAAACGATGACTCCGACCTTCAGGAGAGAGGCTGAATATCCGGAGATCCGGATTTTAAAGGAAAGGGAGAAAAATCACAGACTGGGAGCGGACAGCTTTGAGGGAAAAGACCAGAACGGCAATGATATTCTGAACAGAATGGCCGTCCTTCCCAGCAGCGTGAACCGCAACGGAATATTTGCAGTTGCGGTCATCGACAGCTATGAGAGTACGATCCACCCGATCAATGCTGCCGTGTTCCGTGTCGGCGCAAGTCTGTTCCTGACGCTGTTCGGCATAGGACTCATCATTTTCATTTTTGTTCATCTGAATCGGGCGGAAATCAGGCAGAAGCAGGAAATCGAGCTTCTCACACTGAAGCAGAAGGAGACGCAGGAGCTGATGGAAAGGACGCAGGAGCTGGCGCACAACCAGCGTCTGACCATCATCGGCACCATGACCGCCAGCATTGCACACGAATTCAACAACCTGCTCACGCCGATCATGGGATACAGCATCATGACGCTGGATAAGCTGCCGCCGGAGGATACGGAAAGCTACGATAATGTCATTGAAATCTATGAGGCTGCCAGAAAGGCCAAGGCGATCATCTCCAGGCTGTCCCTGCTGAGCAGAAAAACGGCGCCGGAGGAGATCCAGTCCTGTGAACCGGACCGTATCGCATCCAATTCCCTGGCGTCGGCAAAGCCGATGAAGCCTGCAAATGTAGAGACGACGCTGGATCTGAATTGTGAAGAAATGAAGATCCGCGCCAATGAAATTGAGCTGAATCAGCTCCTTCTCAATCTGATCATCAATTCGTTCCATGCGATCGGAGACATGGAAGGCGGCCGGGTCACCGTCGGGACAAGGCCGGCCGCCGGCGGCGTGGAGTTTTATGTCAGGGACAACGGCCCCGGCATTCCCAAAAAGGATCTGCCCAGGATCTATGACCCTTTCTTTACGACCAAGGAAAGCGGCAAAGGGACCGGCCTCGGGCTGGCCATTGCGGCGCAGGTCGTTCAGAATCATAACGGAAAGATCAGTATCGATACCGAGGAAGGAAAGGGCTGCTGCTTCACGGTCTTTATACCGGAAGAAAAAAATAAGCTTAATAAAAATTAAGGCAAATCTATACAGCCTTAAATTGTAATCAGTCTCCTCTTTATGTAAAATTTATACAAATCCACACGTGTCACGGATTTATTTTCCATCAAAACGACGGAAATATGTGATACGCATGATTTTTAATATTCCAAAGAGGAGGAACATTATGAAACTGAGAAAACTCGCAGCGCTTGGCACCTGTGCAGCAATGGTTCTTTCACTTGCAGCATGCGGCGGCTCCAGCACAGCAACAACAACTGCAGCAGCAGCTCCGGCAGAGACCACAGCAGCGGCAGCTGAGACCACAGCAGCGGCAGCTGAGACTACAGCGGCAGCAGCAGAAGCTCCGGCAGCAGACTTCAGCGGCACAACACTGGTATTCGCATCTGACGCAGTCGGATCAGGAAGCTACAACCAGATCGTTGAGATGAGTAAAGTTCTTGAGAACGAAGGCGGATTCGGCCTTGTAGACGTTCAGCCGATCAGCCCTGGCGGAATGGGTGCTCCTTATCTGTTCGCAGACGGCGCAGTTGACCTTGCATTCCTGAATGCAGCTCCGGCTAAGTGGGCTACAGAGGAAGGCACACTTGACAAGGGCCCGACAAGCGGTTACAGCGCAATCGCAGGCGGCCTTTCCGCAGTTTGCTACATCAACTGCATTTCCAACAAGTTCCTTACAGAGCACGGCGTATCCTCAATCGAGGAGATCTTCGAGAAGAAGCTTCCGCTTCGTATCGGCTGCAGCGCAGTAGGTTCCATGGATGCAGAGGGTGCATATCTGCTTCTTGACTACTTCGGAGTTACACAGGAAGACCTTGAGAGCTGGGGCGGATCCATCACCAACCAGTCCGGTTCTGAGAACCAGGCAGCTCTTCAGGACGGCAAGATCGACTTCTACATTGACCATACATCAGGCAGCTCCTCCACCATGGCTGAGATCGCTACTACCTGCGATGTTACCTTCCTTCAGTGGGGCGACGAGCTGATCGACTGGTTCGTAAACGAGAAGGGCTTCCAGAGAGTTCCGGTACCGGCAGGAAGCTTCAAGGGCCAGGACAACGAGCTGATCCTTCCGGGCAGCCCGGACAGCCTGTTCTGCCGTTCAGATCTTGACGAGGAGACCGTTTACCAGATCACTAAGGTCCTCAGCGAGAACCGTGACGCACTCGTAGGCATCTACAGCTCACTGAGCCCGTGGGATGTTGCGACCTGCATGGATGCTGAGAAGCTTGGCGGCAACGCACTTCATCCGGGTGCTGAGCGCTACTACAAGGAAATGGGTTACATTAAGTAATTTCATACATCGGTCGATTCACAACAACACATAATAATAAGCGGAGTGGATGCAGATCGCGTCCCCTCCGCTTTCATATATGCGCTGCAGCAAAGCTGTTACGCAACTTTCACAGAAACTTCCTGACCGCCTGCCGGAACGATAAGCAGCGGCAGGCACTGAAATTACTTCCAGTTCTACTGAAGGGGGTTCGAATGAGTTTATTTAAGAAATCAGGCGGGGCAGAAGCCGAGCAGAAGCTTACTATGGATGAAAAGGCTGCTCAGATGGCGCAGGAACCCGATGAGGAAAGTAAGATCGCGAAAAAGCTGAAGGCAATGCCGAAGTGGCGTTACTGGGCGATCGCGATCCTGGCAGTCGCAATGACTGTTTTCCAGCTGTATATCAAGCTGGGCAAGCCGATGCAGCCCTGGGCACAGATCCCGCTGCATCTCTGCTTCTCCATGTGGATCGTTTTCCTGTTTAATCCCATGGCTGAAAAGGTCAAAAATAAGGACAGCAAGCTTAAAAATCTCTGGTGGATCTATGACGGCGCCCTTTACATTGCGATCGGCATTATCTGCTGGTATTTCCTTGCAAATGCAAACGCGCTCAACCTGCGTGTTTATAACGTAGATAAAATGACGAGCCTCCAGATCTTTGTAGCGGTTCTGCTGCTCTGGTGCGTCATGGAGGCTGTACGCCGCGTCGTTTCCCTTGCACTGTTCGGAGTGCTGGTTTTCTTCATGGCATACGCATTTTTCGGACAGTATATCAGCGGCATTTTCCGTTTTGCAGGAATGACCTTCCCGCAGTTCTGCGAGACTCTGATGCTCGGACAGAACGGTATCTTCGGAAGCCCGCTTTCCACCAGCCTGAATACCCTGTTCTACTTCATGGTATTCGGTGCGTTCTTCTCTAACTGCGGCGGCGGCAGCGTGCTGATCGACATGGGCATGAAGCTCAGTGATAAGACGGCCGGCGGCCCTGCAAAGGCAGCGGTTATTTCCTCCGGTCTGCTGGGTATGATCTCCGGTTCCGCAGTTGCAAACGTTTCCACCACCGGTGTCCTGACCATCCCGCTGATGAAGAAGGCCGGCTATACGCCTGAAGAGGCCGGAGCAGTTGAGTCCGTCGCATCCACAGGCGGACAGATCATGCCGCCGATCATGGGTGCAGGCGCATTCATCATGGCGGAAATGATCGGTATCAAATACATGCACATTGCGACAGCGGCAGCAATTCCGGCTATCGCATACTTTGGCGCAGTCTTCATTCTGGTACATCTTCTTGCAAAGAAGAAATCCATGAATGCGGGCAACACCAGCCTTCACTATGAAGGTGCTCCGATCCTGCCGAGACTGTACCGTCTCCTTCCGATCATCGTTCTGGTCGTTCTGATCTTCACCGGCATGTCCATGCCGCGTGCAGCAATCTACTGCACACTGATGTCTATTGTGATCAACCTGATCAGCAAGGACATCCGCATGACTCCGAAGCAGATGCTTGAGACCCTGATCGAGGGCGTACGCCAGGCAAGTAATGTCGCGATCCCGACAGCGGCCTGCGGCATCATGATCGGTATCGTCGTTCGTTCCGGCGTTGCGGTCAAGATCGCAAAGCTGATCGGCAAGACCGGCAACAACAGCATTCTCTTCGCACTTGTAATCGCTGCGATCGGCTGCCTGCTTCTCGGCATGGCACTTCCGACTGTTGCGGCTTACCTGATCGCAAACACACTGTTCTGCTCTGCAATTCAGAATCTCGGCGTCGAGGCACTGGTTGCGAACATGTTCATTTTCTACTTCGGCGTTATCGCACAGATCACCCCGCCGGTATGCCTTGCTTCCTTTACGGCGGCAGGTATTGCGGGAGGCAGCGCATGGAAGACCGGATGGAAGGCATTTACATATGCAATTACTGCATTCATCTGCCCGTTCATCTTCGTTTACCGCCCGGCTATCCTGCTGATCGGTACCGTGCCGGAGATCATTCTTGCCTGCGCAATGACACTTGCGGCAACCTTCTTCCTCGCATCCGGTATTGCCGGCTACCTCGGCAAGAACCTGAATGTATTTGAGCGTATCCTGTTCTTTGTTGCGGCGACGATGTTCGTCCTGCCGGGAGCACTGTTTGATACGGTCGGCTGCGTCATGGGCGCGGTGCTGGTCGTATACTGCATGGGAGCATCAAAGTTCTTAAAGCCGAAGGCAGCTGCCTGATTACGGGGGGATTAAAATGATTTATACCAATATGAAAAATGTCCGCAGATATCTCGGGCTTGATCCGAAGCTGGACAAGGCAATTGAATATATTCTTTCCCACGATGTTAAGAGCATGGAGATCGGAATTCACGAGATCGACGGCAAAGACATTTACATCAACCGTCATGAATATGATTCTATTCCGGCTGATAAGGGCAACTGGGAAGGCCACAGGGATTATCTGGATATCCAGATGGTGCTAGAGGGCAGCGAGAAGATCGGCGTAAGCAGCGTTTCCGCTCTGGAGTGCCTTTCCTATAATGAAGAGAGAGACCGCTACAGCTTTTCCGGAGCAGTCGAGTCCTGGATCAATATGCGTCCGGGCGATCTTCTGATCCTCTGGCCGGAGGATGCACACATGGTCAAGGTGCAGCTGGAAGGCCAGACACACCTGCAGAAGGCCTGCGTGAAGGTAAGGGTATAGTTTTAGTAAAAAGTAAGGACACTCCGGAACCGGGCTATCCGGCGCCGGGGTGTCTTTGATAAATCAGGAAAATAAACTGACTTTTTTCAGAGATCCGGAGGAACAGCAGTGATTTCTACAGAATTAAAAGGAAAAACAGCCATCATTACAGGCGCCTCAAGCGGTATCGGAGCAGCAAGCGCAAGAATGCTGGCGTCAGAAGGCGCAAATGTGCTGATTACGGCGCGCAGGGAAGAAAACCTGGTACGCCTCAGCAATGAGATCAGAGAGGCCGGAGGGAAGTGCAGCTATCTGGCAGGAGATGTTGCGGATCCTGCATTTTCAGAAGAGCTGGTAAAGGCTGCGGTAAGAGAGTTCGGCAGGGTCGATATCCTTGTGTGCAGCGCAGGTATGGCGCTTCGCAAAAAGACGCTCGACATGCCTGTTGAAGAGTGGAATCAGGTGATGAATGTCAATCTGACCGCACCGATGATCCTGAGCCAGTGCTGTATCAGGCAGTTCCTTGCGCAGCAGGAAAAGATGGAGAAGGAAGCGTCCGGCGCTGAATCAGCGGATCCGAAGGACGGTTCTGTCGGCGGCAAGATCGTATTTATCAGCTCCACGGCGGGCAAAAATGTCAATATGGGCGCTTCGCCAAGCTATGGCGCAAGCAAGGCCGGGCTGCTGTATCTGACCCGGCATCTGGCAGCGGAATTTGCAAAGAACCACATTTATGTCAATGCGATCTGCCCGGGACCCGTGGACACAGAGATCACAAGCACCTGGACGCCTGAGCACAGGGCAAATGTTATTGCCAATCTGCCGCTCGGCAGGATGGGCAGCCCGGAGGACATTGCAAACGCAGTCGTCTTCCTCGCAAGCGCCATGAGCAACAACATTACAGGGGAAAGCCTGCTCGCCAACGGCGGCAGATATATGCAGTAAGCCTGCTGCCGCGGTTTCGGTAATTTGTTTTCAATTGTTTCTTCTTAAAATATATGAAAAGGCGCCGGTCCATCCCTCGGGTTCCGGCGCTTTTTCAGTACATTTATATTTCGTTTTCGGATTTTATTTTTCTGGAAATAGTTTTGACTTGTATAAAAAAATCAGCCCTTAAAGGCTGATTAAGTGACGCCAACGAGACTCGAACTCGTGTTACCGCCGTGAAAGGGCGATGTCTTAACCGCTTGACCATGGCGCCTCATATTGAAAAAGAATCCGGAGCTTATCCGGAACGCCCCAACCAGGACTTGAACCTGGGACCCCCTGATTAACAGTCAGATGCTCTAACCAACTGAGCTATTGAGGCTTGACTCACAAAAAACAAAGAACTATGCTTTTTGCAGGCTCATAAAGTATATTAAAAAACAATGATTCTGTCAAGCAATTTTCAAAACACGATTAAACGATTAAACCATGAAACATCCGCAGTTAATTGCACAACTTACAATAAAAGAAAAATGCCGCCTGCTGTCAGGCGCGGATTTCTGGTCCACGGTCAGTATCACGAAAAAGGGCATCCCCTCCATCATACTCTCTGACGGACCCCACGGCCTCAGAAGACAGCCGGAAGAGGGCGATGTAATGGGTGTAAATGCCTCCCTGCCCGCAACCTGTTTCCCGTCAGCAGCCACATTTGCCAACTCCTGGGACCCGGACCTGGCGGAAGAAATCGGGGAAGCGCTCGGAGAGGAGGCCGCAGTCCAGGGCGCTGCAGTTCTTTTGGGCCCCGGGCTCAATCTCAAGCGGAACCCCTTATGCGGGCGGAACTTCGAGTACTTCTCGGAAGATCCGTACCTTTCCGGCAAGCTGGCGGCAGGCTACATCCGCGGCGTCCAGAAAAACGGCATTTCCGCCTGTCCGAAGCATTTTGCGGCCAACAATACCGAGCTGAGGCGCCAGGCATCCAATTCCGTCATAGATGAAAGGACCCTCAGGGAACTCTATCTGACGGGTTTTGAAATCGCCGTCAAAGAAGCACAGCCGAAATGCATCATGTCCGCCTACAACATGGTCAACGGCGTCTATGCCAATGAAAATGAGCATTTGCTGCAGGAAATCCTGAGGGATGAATGGGGCTTTGACGGCTTTGTTGTATCAGACTGGGGCGCCTGCAATGATTTTGTCGACGGCGTCCGTGCGGGCTGCAATCTGGAAATGCCTTCGACCGGAGGCGAGTCCGCGGAGGAACTGCTGCAGGCGGTCTATGAAGGAAGGATCTCGGAAGAACTGGTCGATCAGAGAGTGGACGAATTTCTCGATGTCGTGCTGAAAACAAATGCAGCCGTTGAGCGGATGCGGGATCCCGGACCTGCTCCGGACAGCCGGGTGGCGCATCATGCGCTTGCACGGCGTGTGGCGGAGGAATCCATCGTACTGCTGAAAAACGAGGCAGGGATCCTTCCGTTGAAAAAGGGCCAGACTGTAGCGCTGATCGGCGCCCAGGCGGAAAAACCGCATTACCAGGGAGCCGGCTCATCGCTGGTCAATCCGACGAGGCTGGATTCCATACTGGAGAAAATCAGTCAGTTTGATCTGCGTGTCACAGGATATGAGCCGGGATATCTGGCGGCGGACATGACCGGATACAAAAAGGCAGAGCCGTCCGGGTATGAGTCCTCCGGCAGAACGGACGAAATAATGGTCGGCCAGGGCTCTCCGGGAAAGAAAGTGGAGAAATACGAGAACCGCAGGAGCCGGGCGACAATGCTGCACAATGCGGCGGAACTCGCCCGAAAGGCAGATATCGCGCTGCTGTTTCTCGGCCTGGAAGAAGCATCTGAATCGGAAGGTCTTGACCGGAGCCATATGCGCATTTCACAGGATCAGATACGCCTGCTGGAAGCGGTCGCCGCCGCAAACCCCAACACCATCGTCGTTCTCGCGGCGGGCTCGCCGGTGGAAATGCCCTGGATCGGGCTGTGCAAAGGGCTGCTGTACTGCGGCCTTGCGGGTCAGGCAGGCGCGGGCGCGATCCTGAAGACCCTGACGGGGGAAATCGATCCGTCCGGCAAGCTCGCGGAAACCTGGCCCCTGCAGTATGAAGATGTTCCGACCGCACCGTACTTTCCGGCAAAGGAGCGCAGCGTGGAATACAGGGAGGGCCTGTATGTCGGCTACCGGTATTATGAAACCGTCCGCCGCCCCGTGCTCTTCCCGTTCGGCTTCGGCTTAAGCTATACGGAATTTTCCTACACCGGGCTGAAGGCGGATGAGCGCGGCGCTTCATTCCTCCTCACCAACACTGGAAATGCTGACGGCGCCGAGATCGTGCAGCTGTATGTCAGCCGGAAAGCAGCGGAAGGTAGAGGAAGTACAGAAGCGGCCGGGAATTGCAGCTGTCCGGATGGAAAGTCGCAGCCGATTCCGGAAGAAACTCCCGCCGGATACATTTACAGACCTGCAAAGGAACTGAAGGGATTCTGCAGGGTGTTCCTGAAGGCCGGTGAGAGCCGGCAGGTTACGATCCCGCTGGATGACAAAGCGTTCCGGTATTTTGATACCGCGGCAAACCGGTTCCGGACAGAAGCAGGTGAATTTGAGATCCTGATCGGGGCAAATGTCTCCGACATCAAGCTTTCCGCCGTGGTCACGGTGCACGGCAATGCCCCAGCTACCGTTACTGGCGGCAGGCCTGCGCCCAGCCCGGATACAGAGTCTGTCGGCGCAGCCCGGACGATACCGCTCCCTTCGTATGCCTCGGGAAACATCCGGCATGTATCCGATGAGGAATTTGAAAGACTGCTGGGCGGGCCGCTCCCGGACGGTAAATGGGCAAAAAAGCTGCAGATGAACGACGCCCTCAGCCAGATGTATTATGCGAAAAGCCTGAAGGCAAGACTGGCCTGCAGGATCATGAAGCGGAAACTGGAGCGGAGTATTGCGGAAGGCAGACTGGATCATCAACTGATCTATTTGTACAATATGCCCTTCCGGGCTTTGGGCAAAATCACGAATGGCCCCATGAGTCAGGATATGTGCCGGGCGATACTCACTATGGTGAACGGGCATGGTTTTGCTTTTATCAGGGGGCTGTTTCTCCTGATCGCCGGCTATTTTCATCAGCGGGGAGTCAGGCGCCGTTTCCGGAGGGAATCATGATGAACTTTGTCTATGTACTTGATACCGGGCAGCTGAAATGTCCGGATCTCTATGAATCCTGGTACCGCAAAATGCCGGAAGCCAGGCAGAAAAAAATCGATGCATTTAAATTTGAAAAATACATATCGATATGGTGCCTCCGGTCCGTGCAGTCTGTGAAGAGTATGACTGCCGGGAACTTTGCTTTACGACATATGAGATCGGCGGATATGCCATGACAGTCTGCTCTAAAAGCAGGGAATTCACAGACCGGTATGAAATGCTCCGTCTGTAAGAACATGTTCGGAAATATCAATGGCTGTTTTTCTCCGGGAATCATTCAGAATTTTGAATGTGAATGAATGACATTCTGATTATGAGGGATAGAACTGCATACTGATTTACAAAAATGCATGCAATTAATGCACATTAATATTGAAAACTAAATGCAAATATTGCATAATATTTTTGAGAAAGGATGTGCAAACCATGAATGAATTAAAGGACTGCAGATTGCAGAAAGAATTGACTCAAAAAGAAGCAGCAAAAAGAATTGGCGTGTCCCTTCGCTCTTATATCATGTATGAGAACGATGAAGACAGAAAGAATACGCCGAAGTACAGATTCCTGCTGCAGGAGCTTGAAAAGGTTGATGTTCTGGATGAGACGCATGGGATTCTTTCTGTAGAGGCTATCAAGAATAAATGCAGTGATGTATTGTCATCCTATCAGGTAGAATTTTGTTATCTGTTTGGTTCTTATGCAAAGGGAAAGGCAACTGAACAAAGCGATGTAGATCTTTTGATATGCACAGAGGTGACAGGACTGCGGTTTTTTGAGATAACAGAACGCCTTCGGGAAGCACTTCACAAGAAGGTGGATATACTGGATTTGAAACAGATGGTTCATAATGAGGCACTGATCCGGGAGATTCTGAAATGGGGAGTAAGGATTTATGGATAATATCAAAAATGATTCATACTTTGCCATTAAGATTCTGGAAGATTTGAAGTTCATTATGACGCATATGTCTAATGTGGATTCTGAAGAGTTTTCGAAAGATGAAGTTCTTCAGGATTCTATGATGTTCCGTTTGATTCAGATTTCAGAGAATTCCAAAAAACTGAGCGATGATTTTAAGCTGGAACATGCTGCTATTCCATGGACAGCTGTCTATGGTCTAAGAAACCGTATTGTTCATGATTATGGGAGTGTTGATCTTGGAATCGTCTTTGACACGTTGAAGGTAAGTATCCCTGAATTACAAGAGCTTCTAAGCAGGGAAATAAATGCCTGATCCAATGAGTGGGGGGGGGAGGCAGGAAGACTTTGAAAAATCATGGCAAAAAAATGATCGCGCCGATCGTAATCACAATTGTATTTCTGCTTTATCTGGCGGTCTATATAACTGTTCTTCTGCTTGCGACTGATTTCAGTCCGGTTATGATCCTGTTTGCCATCCCACTGTTCGCACTGGGGATCGGCATGATTTATGTACTCAAAATACGAATAAACGAGATAAGGAGCGGTGAGGAAGATGATCTTAGTAACTACTGAAGGAATCAACGGCAAAGAGCTGGAAATGCTTGGTATGGTGAAAGGAAGCACAATTCAGACAGTTAATGCTGTCCGGGACATCGGGGCTGGCCTTAAAACGCTGGTCGGCGGAGAACTGACCAAGTACAACGAAATGATGAATAACGCCCGCGCCCTTGCCACCAAACGTATGGTGGAAGAAGCGGAGGCTATGGGAGCAGATGCGATTGTCTGTATCAGATATGCATCAGCATCAGTCATGCAGAGCGCTGCAGAGGTCATGGCTTACGGAACAGCAGTGAAGTTCCGTTGATTATGGCTGGATGTCATCAATGCTGCGGCATTGTTTTAACATTTACAGAGATTTTATCTTTATCATAGTTTTCAAATACGTAAAAAGCCTTATTTACAGCCATCATGACTATAAATAAGGCTTTTTCGCGAGTAGGCCCAGAGGGGTTCGAACCCACGACCTCTCGCACGTGAAGCGAGCGCTCATCCCAGCTGAGCTATGGACCCACATTCCTGTACCGGAGTTCTGCTGAAAATGTAGCCGCAGCAGCTTTCGGTTCGAAGGAACCTTATTCAAGATACCACAAACCCCGGAATTTTTAAAGACTTTCTTTAATATATTTGCCGTTCCTTCGCCGGTTCCTTTCGTTTACCGGTACAACCGCATTGTATTTGTGGTCGTCCCCGGAGCCGAATTGGCACAAAAAGACGTAAAAAAGAATCGAGATGCACATTGCCATGCCGGCACTTTAGCACTATAATGTAGTAGCATAAGAAAATTCTGGAGTTAATTTCAAAATCGACATAGTCACAGGCTATTCTGGAGTTAATTTCAAAATCATCATAGTTCTAGGCAATCAGTCTATGACTGTGATTTCGGAATACTGCAGCACAGAATAAAGCAGTAAGCAACACTGACGGAACAAACATGAACAATATCGAATCACTGCTGCAGGAACCCCTGTTTCAGCATTTTCACAGGATCTGCCGGATCCCCCACGGCAGCGGCAATGAAGCCGCGCTTGCGGAGGAGCTTTTGTGCTGGGCAAAGGAAAAGGGATTCCAAGCGGAAAAAGACGCAGCGGGCAATGTGCTGATCCGCAGGCCCGCCTCACCGGGATGCGAAAATGCACCCTCTGTAATGCTGCAGGCACATCTGGACATGGTCTGCGTCAAACGCCCCGGAAGCCTTCATGATTTTCAGAAAGACCCGATTCCCTGGCAGATCGAAGGGGACTGGCTGACGACCGGCGGGGAAACCTCGCTGGGTGCAGACGACGGGATCGGCGCTGCGCTTGCGATGACGATGCTGGAGACCGGATGGCCTTGTGAGGCGGCAGCTGCCGGCTTTCCGGAGCTCGAGGCGCTTTTTACCGTCGGGGAGGAAGAGGATTTTGCCGGAGCGCTCGGATTTGATATGGCCCGCTCCCGCGCGAAATACCTGATCAACCTGGACCATATCGAGGAGCATACGGTCATCTGCGGAAGCTGCGGAGGCATGCGGGCCGATTTCAGGCTCCCGCTCGCGGAGCAGCGTGTTCCTGCCGGGAGCACATTTTGGAAGCTTACGGTCAGCGGCCTTGCAGGAGGCCATTCCGGAGAAGACATCCACCGCGGCCGGGGAAATGCCATCCGGCTTCTGGCCCGTTGTCTGGATGCTGCAAATGCTTCCGGCTGCAGCTTTGGGATCTGCGTCCTGGAGGGCGGCAGCTCAAGGCTTTCGATCCCGGTCAGCGCCGGGGCGCTGATCTGCATGGATCCGGAAAATGCGGAAATCTTCAGGCTTTCGGCGGAAGCCTTTGAAAAAACAGCCCGCAGGGAGCTGGGCGGCAGCGGAACGAAGCTTCGTATCTGCATAGACCCGGCCGTCGGCGCGATCCCGACTGCCAATGCGAGTCCTGCGGCTGAAGTACAGGCGGCCGCCGGCGTGAACAGGGAGGCAGCGGAACAGATCCCTCCGGCGTTGACATTTGCAGAAGCGGAACCCGTGACCGAAGCGATCCTCCTGTTTCCGGACGGGATCTCGGAGATGAACGCGGATCTGGAAGGACTGGTGGACAGCTCCGACAATCTGGGTGAGGCTTATTACCGCCCGGGAAGCGGCAGGCTGGAGCTGGTATCGGAGATCCGCGCGGCCAGGGAGAGCCAGAGGGATGCCATCTTCCGGAGGATGCAGCGGCTCGGGCGCAGGCTGGGGGCGGAGGTGTCCTGTTCGGAGCCTTATCCGGGCTGGGAGTATCAGCCGGAGGGAAAGCTGCTTGACGCCGTGATCCGGGTGCATGACGGGTACTGCGGATTTGAACCGTTCTTAAAGACGGTGCACGCCGGGCTCGAGGTCGGCTTCTTCCTTGAAAAATGTCCCGGGCTGGAAGCTGTCTCGATCGGGCCGGATCTGAAGGACCTGCATTCCGTCAGCGAGCGGCTCAGCATTTCGTCGGCCCTGCATTTCCAGGGGTACCTGAAATGTCTGCTGGAGGAGCTGGGACGGGAAACAGGCGTATAGTGTGTGTTTTAAGAAAAGGGAGTTATCATGGAAAACAAAAACACAGAACAGGCTCAGCCTGAAAAAAGCAAGATCAAGGCGCTTAATCCGATCCTGCTGCTGGTCATCATCATCGTGCTCTGTGCGATTGCGTCGTACATCGTCCCCGCCGGGGAATATACGCGCTATCTGGATGAAGCGACAGGCCGCGAGATCGTGGATCCGAACAGCTTCACCTATGTGGACAGGAATCCGACCACACTGTTCGGCCTGCTCATGAGCCTGACGCTCGGACTTCAGAATGCGGCATACATCATTTTCTTCTTATTTATTATCGGCGGCATGTTTGCGATCCTCAACGCCACGGGCGCGATCAATGCCGGCATTTCCAATGTTGTAAAAAAGATGCAGGGCAGGGAGCTTATGATGATCCCGGTCTGCATGATCATTTTCGGGTGCGGGTCCGCGTTCTGCGGAAATTTCGAGGAATTCCTGGCCTTCGTGCCGCTGGTGCTGGCCTGCTGCATGAGCATGGGCTTTGATTCGCTGACTGCGGTCGGCATCGTGTTCTGCGCTGCGGCTGCGGGATACGGCGGTGCCATCACCAATGCATTTACAGTCGGTGTCGCACAGGGCATAGCGGGACTTCCGATGTTTTCCGGCATCGGGCTCAGGATCGCGCTGTTTATCGTACTGGAAAGCTGCTCGATCTGCTATGTGCTCTGGTACGCCAAGAGAGTCAAGGCAAATCCCCGGCTCAGCGGCGCATACGAATATGATGAGCTGTACAACCGCGGGCTTAAGCTGGATCATGAAAATGTCCCGGTCCTGACAGGCAGGCACAAGCTTGTGCTGCTCGTCCTGCTCGCAGGCATGATCTTTACGGTCTGGGGCATTATCATGCGGGGATACTATATCGACGAGCTTGCGGCAGTCTTTCTCGCAGTCGGCATTATCGGCGGTGTGATCGGCGGTCTGAAGCCCGGCGAGATCTGTGATGCCTTCGTGCAGGGCTGCCATGACATGCTGCTCCCCGGGATCATGATCGGCCTGGCCAATGCGGTCCTGGTGATTCTTCAGGATGCCAATATCATGGACACGATCATTCATGCGCTGGCCTCCGGACTCAACCGCCTTCCGAGCGCGCTGCTGGCCTGCGGCATGTTTGTCATACAGGATCTGTTCAATGTCCTCGTGCCCTCGGGCTCCGGACAGGCGGCGATCACCATGCCGCTGATGGCTCCGCTCGCGGACATGCTGGGCGTGACGAGGCAGACGGCGGTCCTGGCCTTCCAGCTCGGAGATGCCTTTACCAATGTCATGGCGCCGACCGGAGGCGAGATCCTTGCAGCGCTTGCGATCTGCAGGGTGCCGTTTTCCAAATGGGTAAAATTCCTGCTTCCGCTCTTTGCGATCTGGTGGGTCGTAGCATTTATCTTCCTGATCCTGGCAACGGTGACCGGGTACGGGCCGTTCTGAGTCCGCTGCGTTTATACAGGCGGTTTTAAGCAGATTTCACTTGCACTTCAATATTTAAGATATATAATGGTTCGGGTATCGGAAACAAAGCAGATTCCGTTTCCCGGACCATTTTTTGGAGGTTTTTTGCATGGCGGAGAAAGCAGTACATACTTCTGCCAGAAGTGCTCATGAGATCGACATGCTTCACGGGCCGGTCTTCGGCAAATATATCAGATTTATCCTGCCGCTGGCATTCGGCTACATTCTGCAGCTGTTATTCAATGCGGCGGATATTATTGTCGTGGGGCGTTTTGCAGGCGCGGCCAGCCTTGCGGCAGTCGGCTCGACCACGGCGCTGGTCAACCTCTATCTGCAGATCTACATCGGCATCGCGACCGGCGTAAATATCGTTGTGGCCGGAGCCTATGCGACGGGAAACCACGAAAAGGTTTCCAACACGGTCCATACGGCGATCGGCATGGCGCTTTTATGCGGCGCAGTCTTCCTGGGACTCGGTCTGCTTACGGTACGGCCGATCCTGATCGCGGTCGGCTCCCCTTCAGATATCATCGATCTGTCCGCACTGTATATGTATATTTACTGCATCGGCATGCCGGCCTCCGTCATTTACAATTTCGGAGCTTCCATACTGCGGAGCATCGGCGACACCAAGCGGCCGATGTACTACCTGGTCGCAGCGGGCGTGGTCAACTGTGTGCTCAATGTCATCAGTGTCGTGATCTTTCATCTGGGCGTTGCCGGCGTCGCGATCGCCACAACGGCATCCAACTATATCTCGGCTGTTCTGGTCATGAATGCGCTTCTCCATGAGGATTCCAGCCTGAAGGTCGAGCTGAAAAAGATCTGTCTGGACAGGGCGGTGATCCGGGATATCCTGAAATCCGGCGTTCCGATCGCGGTACAGAACAGCTTTTTTACCATTCCCAACATCATGATCCAGTCGGCGGTCAATACCTACGGTTCTGTGTATGTTGCGGGAAATGCTGCTTCCCAGAGCATTGAGGGCTTCCAGATCGCCTTTTTGAATGCGAACGGTATTGCGACTGCGACCTTCCTGAGCCAGCATACGAGCGCAGGGAAATACCGCCGCGCGGACAGTGTGCTGCGGATGATCCTGATCAGCTCCGTAGTCATGAGCCTGGCGATCGGCCTGTGCTTCTTCGTGCTGCGCTTCCCCCTGCTCGGTCTCTATAACAGGGATCCAGAGGTCATCGGGATCGGCGCGCGCCGCCTTACGATCATGGTCATGACGGATTTTATGGATGTGACCATGTGCAATCTGTCCAATGCGATCCGCGGATACGGCAGGTATTTCCCGCCGACCCTGATCACCCTGATTTTTGTATGCGGATTCCGTATGGCCTGGCTGATGCTTCTGTGGCCCTTCTTCCATACATATGAATTTATCATTTTAGCCTGGCCGGTATCCTGGATCCTGGCGATCACCGTACTGACGCTTTATTACCTGCATACACGGGGAATGTTCCCGAAGGAAGACCTATGTTAATAAAAAGAGACTGTATCTGCACGCCGGTGGGCAAAAACCGCCCGCTTCACATCTGGCTGCCGGATACCTATGAAGAAGATATTGCCCGCGGGGAGCGTTTCCCCGTCATGTACTTTTTTGACGGGCACAACCTGTTTCGCGATGAGGACGCTACCTACGGCAAATGCTGGGGACTGGCGGATTTTCTCGGACAGTGGGAGAAGCCGATGATCATCGTCGGCTTTGAATGCGGACATGAAGGACGCGAGCGGCTTAATGAATACAGCCCGTATTACTGGAACAGCCACTATATCGGAAAGGTGGAAGGGATCGGAGATGAGATCCTCCGGTGGATCTCGGAGGAGGTAAAGCCTGAGATCGACCGTGAGTTTGCGACCTGGGCGCACCGTGAAGCGACCGGCATCGGCGGCTCGAGTATGGGCGGCCTGATGTCCTTCTGCGGAGTGCTGAAATATAATTCCGTGTTCTCCAAGGCGGCCTGCCTTTCCAGCACGGTGATCCCCTGCTACAGAAAGCTCTGCAAAGAAGTAAAGGAAAATGTCCTGCATCCGGACACCAGGATCTGGCTTTCCTACGGGGAGGATGAGGCGCTTGGACGTGCGGACGGAAAGCTGAAGGATCTCTTTGACACCAAGACGGCTCAGTATACCGGGAAGATCCTTGAGCTGCTGGAGGCGAAGGGCGTTATGACAAGATCCTATATCCAGCCGCACGGAGGCCACTGCGAGGCGGACTGGGAAAAGCAGGTGCCGCTGTTTATGGATTACCTGTGGAGGTAATGCCGGCAGCACAGAAAATAGTTAGTGATCGATGTTTTTGTCATCGAGCATCAGAATCATCATATAAAAAAGCATCGGGATCAGCAGTTCATGCCGATCCCGATGTCTTTTTCAAAAACAGGTTATTTTCCGGAACATCGAATTTCAGACAAAAGTCTAATCCCGATGCTTTTTTGAAAACTCAGCAAAAAACTCAGCAAAAAACTCAGCGCAATAAATTAGAAATGGTATAAATACGGAAATAAAATGGAAGATATATTGCTGAATAGACAGTAATAAGATATAATAATGACATAAATACGAAGGAAATGCTTTTTGAATGCGGGAGGCGCGGGATGACGATTGAAGAGATGAAATGCAGAAAGCAGGAGTGCGGTTATTCCATCAGGCAGCTTGCAGAACTGTCGGGAGTCCCGGAGACAACGATCCAGAAGGTGTTTTCCGGTAAGACGGCTTCTCCAAGACGGGAGACGATCGTGAAGCTGGAGAGGGTGCTGGAGAGGACGGCAGAGACGGAGAAACCGTCGGCAGATTCATATAGGACTGGGATGATATACCATGCAGCAGGCGGTTCGGATATGTTCCGGATGTCTGTCCGGGAACCGGGTGCAGTTTATGCTGCAAACTATGGAGCTGCGGCAGAGGATGAGAAGATCCGTTACAGGATCCCGGGAAAGAAACAGGGAGAGTATACACTGGAGGATTATCTAAAGCTTCCGGATGAGCTGAGAGTAGAGCTGATCGACGGAGTATTTTTTGAAATGGAAGCGCCGACGACAGTACACCAGGCGATCGGCGGATACATTCACAAGATCCTTCTGGATCATGTGCTGGCGCACGGCGGACAGTGCATGCCCTTTGTGTCTCCGGTGGATGTGCAGCTGGATGAAGATGACAGGACGGTAGTCCAGCCGGATGTGCTGATCGTCTGTGACAGGAAGAAGTTTCGAAAAGGAAAGGTATTCGGAGCGCCGGACTTTATTGCAGAAGTACTTTCCCGGTCCACCAGGAAGAAAGATATGCGGCTGAAGCTGGCCAAGTATGCAGCCGCCGGAGTCAGGGAATACTGGATGATCGATCCGGAGAAAAAGGCTCTCGCTGTTTATGATCTGGAGCACGATGCATTTCCCGCGCTCTATGGATTTGAAGATACCGTTCCGGTCATGATCTGGAATGGAGAATGCTGTGTCGACCTGAAGGAAATGTACGGACTGATCTCATTCCTGTACAACTGAACCACAATACATATTTTTCACCGGACAAACGGGATCCGGGATATTGGATAAACAGAGTTTCGAAACAGGAAAAGC
>JAFUAE010000056.1 GCA_017460845.1 Lachnospiraceae bacterium | reverse complement strand
TACTGCCATATACCGCGGGTATTTTTCTCACTGGCGGAACGGGAGAGTAAGGAGCGGAGAGTATAATGCACCTTTACGGAGGATATACGAATTACGGACAGAATATCGGCATTCTTATGCTGGACACACGATTTCCAAGGATTCCGGGGGATATCGGCAACGCGAAAACCTATCCCGGGATCCCGATCCGATACAGAGTAGTAAGAAATGCCCGGGCGGACCGCATTATGGGGCAGGATCCTGATCCGGCTCTGCTGCAGCCTTTTATCGACGCCGCGAAAGAACTGGAAGCGGAAGGGTGCCGGGCGATTACCACGAGCTGCGGCTTCCTTGCGAAATTCCAGAAAGAGCTTGCGGCTTCAGTGAATATTCCGGTGTTTACATCCGGGATGATGCTGGCGCACCTCGCGAAGCAGATGATCGGTCCGGATAAAAAGGTTGCCATCTTTACAGAGCGCGCCTGGAACATCACGGAGGAGCACTTTACCTCCCTGGGCTTTACCTCACAGGATGCAAATATCGTTGTGACGGGAATGGCAGAGGGGTCACCTTTTCCTGCGCTTTTTATTGATGGAGGAACCGAAGAGGACCTGGAGGTGCTGGAGGATGCAATGCGGGAGATGACGGAGCGTCATATGAAGCTGCATCCGGATACCGGTGCCATTGTGTTTGAGTGCACCAATTTCGGCCCATTTACGAAGCTTGTGCATGACATGGCAAAAGTCCCCGTCTTTACCATTAACTGGCTCGTGGAGATGATGGCAAAGGCCGTGGACCCGGATCATTATTATTGAAAACTTCGACTACGGTAAAGAAACATCGTGACAAGGAGGCCCTATGAAAATGACATATCTTCTGCTGGTCATGCTGGCTGCGCTGCTTTTTGTCCTGACCGGCTGTGTATCTGCGAAAAAGGCTGAAAATAAGGCGGAATATACACGAATCAGCCAGGAAGAAGCCAAAGAAATGATGGCCAGGGATGACGGACATGTCATTGTGGATGTCCGGAGGCAGGATGAATATGATGCCGGACACATTCCCGGCGCGATCCTGATCCCGAATGAGACGATTAGCGGCAACTCTCCGGAAGCTCTGCCGGATTATGATCAGATCATTCTGGTCTACTGCCGGAGCGGCAACCGGTCGAAGCAGGCGTCGGAGAAGCTGGCTTCCATGGGCTATAAAAATGTCTATGAGTTCGGCGGGATCAACAGTTGGACAGGAGAGATCGTAACAGATTGACCTGCAATTCCACCACAGGTGGAATGACAAAACTCGCAAGGCCCGGCTGCATACGAAGCAGCCGGGCCTTTCTGGCCTCAGATTTTGTGTCCCGGAGTCTTACCATCCTGGTGGATAAGATGCGGATCCCTATGGGGGACATCGTGAAGGTCGAAGCGCCGGGAGAGATATTCGAGACCAGGTGGGAGGATCAGTCTGCGGACTGATTTACCTGAGGGAGGTATAATGATGATGACTTATGACGTTGCCTGCCCGATCTGCGGCAGGATCAATCGCAGCCTGTATCTGGAAGAGACCGAAGGCTGGATGGAATGTGAATGCTGCGGGAACTCCTCCCAGGACCTGAGCTTCCGGAAGAGGGCAAAGATCCCGGTATTCCGGATGCGCCCGGGAATCAAGAGGATGTCTCTGAAACGTAAAACAGCTGCGGCACAGTAGAAAGATATCGGACCATGAAATACATTTATCTTGTGAATCGATTTCAATTAAAAAAGAAGACTGCTCCTATGATCAAGCGTCTGAACCGCATCTCCCGGAAAATGAAACGTGATTTTGAAATCCTTGTAAATGAATCCCCAGAACAGGCAGGCTCCGCCGTCCGGAGATACAGGAATTCTGGAAACATTATCACAGCAGTCGGAGGAGATGGGGCGATCAACCGTGTTCTGAACGATCTGGCAGGAACCGATACGATCCTTTCTTTTCTTCCCGTCGGTACGGGGAATGATTTTTTCCGAACCTGCAAGGAGACGTTTCCCGACGGTATTCATAATGTGGATATGATCCGAATCAACGATCGGTATTTTATAAACACTGCCTGTTTTGGGATTGACGCCGATATCGCAAATGATGATCATTTTATCCATAACCGTTTTATTCCCCGTCCGTTACGTTACCATTTCAGTGTTCTCTTTCATTTTTTCACATATGCGAAGGGAAGGCATCTGAAAGTCTTATACGACGGAAATGAGATCGAAAACGACTTCTTAACGATCGTGGCTGCCAACGGCCGTTACTATGGCGGGGGCTATAAAGTATCCCCCGGCAGTCTGCCTGATGACGGTCTCATGGAGGTATATCTCGTTGACAGCATGCCAAAGATTCGTATGGCGGCCACGATATTATCCATGAAGCATGCCGGGCATTTAAAAAACCCGGCCGTGCATATGATAAGGACGAAGGAGCTGCAGATCATTTCGGACCGCCCCATAAACGCATGTATCGACGGCGAAGCGATGCAGTCAGATCATTTTGATCTGAAGCTGATTCCGAAAGGGATCGCTTTGGAATTCAACTCAGAATTTATTTGTTCGGAAGAGACTTGTAATGTATCCTGAACTGCATCCACACCTATGCCGGTGTTCAGCTGCGAGCCGAGTGCAATCAAAAGATGAAAGTACTTCGGGAAAAGTACGGCCCGGATTATGAACAGCCGACAGCTGTCCCGATGCTGACCGACGGCTACAAGATTCCGGCGGCGCTGATCCCAAAGCATCCGGACGATGGATCCGATGTGACGATGAATCTCCGCGCAGATGATTCCTTCGTGGAGGATGAAGGCTGGCACAGGGCCAGAGCTGCCTATGCGGATTTCCTCCGCAGACACGAAGGCCTGCATGTGCTGTTTCTGGAGATCGGCGTTGGCGGGAACACGCCTGTCATCATAAAATATCCCTTCTGGCAGATGACGAACGGCAACAAAAATGCGGTCTATGCCTGCCTGAATTACAGTGAGGCGGTCTGTCCGAAGCAGATCGAAACACGCTTGATCGTTATTGACGGAGACAGCGGCGCCGTGATAAAACAGCTCCTGTAACTTCGCCGAAAGAGAGGAGATCCGAATGCATGACATCTGGAATCCCTGGCACGGTTGTGTGAAGTGCAGCGAAGGATGTCAGCATTGTTACATGTATTACCTGGACAGTCTCCGGGATAAAAACGGTGCGGATATTTACCGCACGAAGGCAGGTTTTCGCTACCCGCTCTCCAAAGACCGGCAGGGAAACTACAAAGTAAAAAGCGGGGAGATGCTCCGTGTCTGCATGACTTCCGACTTTTTCCTGGAGGAAGCAGATCCCTGGCGGGAGGAAGCCTGGGATATTATAAGACAGCGCCCGGACGTGAAGTTCTTTCTCCTGACCAAACGTCCGCAGCGGGTTGCTGATCATCTCCCGAAGGATTGGGGCGACGGCTGGGAGCATGTGATGTTCAATGTCACCTGCGAGAACCAGCGCCGTGCGGACGAGCGGATCCCGATCCTGCTGGAACTGCCGTTTAAGCATAAGGGTATTATGTGCGCTCCCTTCATCGGGCCGGTATCCATCGAAAAATATCTGGAGAAAAACCAGATCGAGCAGGTGCTGTGCGACGGAGAAAACTATGATGGCGCGAGACCGTGTCACTGTGAATGGGTAACGGCCCTGCATGATGAGTGTGAAAAATACAATGTTACCTTCGTCTTCTGCGGCACCGGGCGGCGCTTCGTGAAAGATGGCCGTCTTTACAAAATCGAAGGGAACGGACTGCAGAGTGAGCAGGCCTTTCGCTCCGGTTTAAGCTTCCAGGGAAAGCCGATCAAGTTCAGGCTTACAGACGACTGGGGCTATCCGCTGACAGAGGATCAGCTGTATAAACCCTGTTTCGGAGAACGCTGCCGGACCTG
>JAFUAE010000055.1 GCA_017460845.1 Lachnospiraceae bacterium | reverse complement strand
GTTGAGACCGCTTTACGAGCTGGAAGGACAGGGCCTCCAGTTAAGCATTGCCGAGGCAGATGCAGATGGAAATGTCAACGCCGCCGGGATCGAGGCTCTGATCCGTCCGGAGACGCGTGCCATTGTGATGACGCATGCATCTAACTTAAGCGGCAATCTGACGGATCTGAAGGCTGTCAGCGATCTGGCTCATAAACACGGTCTGCTGCTGATCGCTGACGCATCCCAGACCGCAGGGGAGATCCCGATCAATGTCTCGGAGTTTGGAATCGATGTCCTCTGCTTTACGGGTCATAAGGGAATGCTGGGACCGCAGGGGACAGGAGGACTTTATGTCAGGCCTGGCATCACGATCCGTCCGCTGCTTCATGGCGGTACCGGGGTGCAGAGTTTTCTGAAGACACAGCCCGCAGAGCTTCCGGAATGTCTGGAGGCGGGAACGCTCAATGGCCACGGCATCGAAGGGCTGAAGGCTGCCGCAGAATATCTGCGAGAAATCGGTCCGGAAAGGATCGAAGCGCATCATCGGACTCTGACAGAACTTTTTTACAGTCTGGTGAGCCAAAGTCCCGAGATCAGGATTTACGGGGACTTCCGCCCGGAACAATCACAATCATGCACTGAACACCCTGCTCCGATGGATGGTCAGACGGAACCGCTGAATGGTCAGGCGATGGAACGATATCAGCAGCCATACAGACCGAAACGGCGCGCCCCGATCGTTTCCCTAAACATCGGAGACCTGGATTCCTCAGTCGTCGGTGATCTGTTAATGCAGGAATACGGGATTGCCGTACGCACGGGCGCACACTGCGCGCCTCTCATGCACCGGCGTTTCGGCACTGAAAAACAGGGTGCCGTGCGCTTCAGCTTTTCCTGGTTTAATACTGAGGAAGAGGTGCGGAAAGCTGCCGCAGCAGTGCTGGAGATCGCGGCTGACACCGCGCAGGGAAAGCTGTGAGATCCTGTAATATTCCGGCAGCATCCTAACGCCAGGCGGATAACGAACCAAGGCGGCAGCATTCACTGACAGGATAATGTGAAATACTCCGGCGAAAACATTTGCAGACAAACTGAAAAGTCCACAGATGCTCAGCCGGATGAACCTATAACAACAAGGGAGATGAAAACTATGCCGGAAGAGATCAAATTCTGTACGGGAGGCGGATGCACGGCCAAGCTGGGCCCCGGCATCCTGAGCCGCGTTCTGGAGAAGCTCCCGAAAGGACCGGCGGATCCGAGGCTGCTGATCGGTTACGACAGCAGGGATGACGCGGCAGTTTACAAAATCTCTGACGACACGGCTGTAATCCAGACGCTTGACTTTTTTCCGCCGATGATCGAAGACCCCTATGTATTCGGGCAGGTGGCAGCAACCAATGCGCTCAGCGATATTTATGCCATGGGCGGTACGGTGCGGACCGCACTCAATATCGTCTGTTTTCCGCAGCAGATGGATCTTGACATTCTCGGAAAAATCATGCAGGGCGGCTCCGAAAAAGTGATCGAGGCCGGCGGTACGGTCTGCGGCGGCCATTCGATCAATGATACTAGCGTCAAATACGGGCTTTCCGTTATGGGAACCGTGCATCCGGACCGCATATATTCCAATATCGGAGGCAGGCCAGGCGACGTCCTGATCCTGACAAAGAAACTGGGTACGGGCCTGACATTTTCCGCCCATACTGTCGGGGAGGCTGATGAGAAATCGGTCAGTGACGCGCTTTCGTCGATGACGACGCTCAACCGGTCGGCCTGTGAGATCAGCCGGAAGTACCGCGTGCATGCGTGCACCGATGTGACGGGCTTCGGATTTCTCGGGCACCTTGCGGAAATGGTCCATGCAAATGTCTCCGCCGTTGTTTTCAGTGATAAGATCCCCGTGATCAGCGGGGCGCTCGGATACGCGGATGCATTTTTGTATACGGCTGCCGGCCAGCGCAACCGGAACCATGTTCAGGAGCGGGTGCATTTTGCGGAAAATGTCAACTTCGCCATGCAGGAGCTTTTGTTTGATCCGCAGACCTCGGGCGGGCTGCTGTTTGCGGTACATGCGGAAGATGCGGAAGGCATGCTGGCAGAGCTGCGCGCGGACGGTCTTCCCGCTGCTATAGTCGGCGAACTGACTGCTCCCGGAAAAAATGATATTATTGTAGAATAAGTACTCAGGGAGAAATCAACGTTACAGCAGCATGGGCGCTCCGTGTGAAATTGAGGTTATAGCGTCTGGAACTTGGTTGTCCTTAGATAAAATGATACTCAGGTTAAAAGCCTTACTGATACTGATGAGTAAGTCCATCCCGGAATCATGGCTTTTGGTTCTGACATGATAGAATTTTTTGAAAGAGGAAATATATGATTACAATTAATGCAATGGGAGAGGTTTGCCCGATCCCGGTCGTAAAGGCGAGAAAAGCACTTGAATCTCTGGTTGGACCGGAAGAACTGGAGGTACTTGTCGATAATGAGATCGCTGTTCAGAATCTGTCTAAAATGGCCGAGCAGAAGGGGCTCCCGGTGCAGTCGAAGAAGCTTGCGGATGACTGGTTTTCTGTTGTGATCAGTGTGCCCGTTGATCCGGACGATAAGTTTGCTAATCCTTCCGTTCTTGCCTCAGCCATGACTGCCGCGAAACTATCCCGGAGTGCTGCAGCGGAAATCAATGCTTCCGGAAGCATGGGCACAGGAGGTATGGGAGCTGGAAGTGCCGAGGGCGGAAGCAAAGGTTCAGGAATTGCCGGAGCAGGAAGCATGGGGACCGGAAGCGCTGGAACTCCCGGGGCAGATGCTTCCGCAGCCTCCGCTGACACCTGTATCCCGGAGGCACGGAAAAACACGGCCGTTGTCATTTCCAGCAGATATATGGGAAGCGGCGATGACCAGCTCGGCGCCGTGCTGATGAAGAGCTTTATTTTCTCGCTGACCCAGCTTGAGGTGCTGCCGAAAACCGTGATCTTTTATAACGGCGGCGTGCACTTAAGCTGCGAGGGTTCCGAGTCCCTGCAGGATCTCAAAAGCCTGGAGGCCATGGGCACGGAGATTATTTCCTGCGGCACCTGCCTCAATCATTACGGGCTGACCGAAAAGCTGCAGGTCGGCCGGGTCACGAATATGTATGAGATCGCGGAAACTATGCTGAAGGCGTCTTCAATCGTGAAGCCGTAATATGAACTGACATTTTGCAAATCATTCATAATTCCGGAAATTAAAACTCGCCGGAGAACATTGATAACGCCGGAATATTTCAGTATGCCGGAGACTTTATATAATGCGCAGAATCAGAAAAAAAAGTATCGTTGTGACTTTCCGGTCGACTGCCGAGGCATTTGCAGCGGAACATTTCTGCCGCGAGCAGGACCTTCCAGGACGCATGATCCCGCTGCCTTCGAGTATCTCTGCGGGCTGCGGACTGGCCTGGAAGGCACCATTGGAGAAGCGGGAAATGTTTCCGGCCGTATTTATCGAGGCCGGAATCGAATTTGAGGCGGTTTATGAGATCGAGTTTTATGAAACCGCTCAGGCTGAATGATTTCGCTGCCGCAATGATTTCCGAAGGTAACTTTCACAGTAACCTTAGAAAGATTTCATATTTTTTTAATTGAATTGCATGTACTTATAAGAGTACAATTAATGCAGCATATCATTTCACTAACGATATGCCGGCTTCTGAAAAGAGTCAGTTAATAAGGAAACATTGGAAAAGGAGACTTTGACATGGTAGGTTTGATTTTTATGGTTGCGATACTGATCGTTCTCTTTGTACTGATCGTGACGAACATATGCATTGTTCCGCAGGCGAGCGCATGGATCGTAGAACGCCTCGGAAAATATCAGGAGACCTGGGAGGCGGGCCTGCACATTAAGGTTCCGATTATTGACCGCGTTGTCAAGAAGGTTTCCCTGAAGGAGCAGGTCGCTGACTTTATGCCGCAGCCGGTGATCACGAAGGATAACGTCACGATGATGGTCGACTCTGTCGTATTCTTCAGCATTTTCGATCCGAAGAGCTTTGCATACGGCGTGGAGCGCCCGATCGCGGCAATCGAGAACCTGTCCGCAACGACCCTCAGAAATATTGTCGGCTCCATGACGCTTGACGAGACCCTGACCGGCCGTGACCAGATCAACGGGCAGATCACCAGCATTCTGGATGAGGCTACTGATAAGTACGGCATCAAGGTAAGCCGTGTCGAAGTTAAAAATATCGATCCGCCGAAATCCATTAAGGAAGCGATGGAAAAGCAGATGAAGGCGGAGCGTGAGAAGCGTGAGGCGATCCTGACCGCTGAAGGTAAGAAGCAGTCCGCGATCACGATGGCCGAAGGTGAAAAGGAGGCCGCTATCCTGCGTGCTGATGCAGTCAAGGAACAGCGTATCCGTGAAGCCCAGGGTGAGGCTGAGGCTCTGCTGACGATCCAGAGGGCAAAGGCCGATGGTATCCGTCTTATCAACGAGGCAGCGCCGAGTGACCGTTATCTGAAG
>JAFUAE010000054.1 GCA_017460845.1 Lachnospiraceae bacterium | reverse complement strand
TTCCCTGTCCTCCGCGGCAGTTTCGTTCTCGATCCGGATCGACCCGCCTCCAATACTGAAGATGCGGACAGCCGCGATCTCCTTTCCGCCCTTGAAGGCCCTGAAAAGCATCGTATTCGGGTGGGGCAGGTCCGACTCCGGAATCTCACGGTTAAAAACGATTTCTGCTCCAGGCAGACCTTCCTGGATCGCCTTGCCCGTGCCGTGCCCCACACCAGTGAAGGCCAGGGACCCATACAGGGTGACTTCATAGGAATCCGCGTCCGGATAGCGGCTGCCGAAGGTCTGGGCTGCGTGATACGGTCCTACCGTGTGGGAACTGGAGGGACCATTACCGATCTTATAGACACTGGTTATGCTTTTCATATCAGATGGGAAGCTCCTTTCCTTCTTTTTTCCACTCAAGGAATTCGGCGGTCGCGGTAAAGATGACATCGCTGGAGGAGTTCAGCGCGGTTTCCAGCGAATCCTGAATGACGCTGACAATGAAGCCGACGCCTACGACCTGCATGGCGACATCATTGGAGATACCGAACAGGGAGCACCCCAGGGGAACCAGCAAAAGAGAGCCGCCGGCTACGCCTGATGTGCCGCATGCCGAGAAGGTTGCGACGACGCTCAGAAGAATGGCCATGGGCAGTGTGATCTCCGCGCCTGCCATAAACGCGGCGGTCATGGCGAAGGTGGTGATAACGGCCGCTGCACCATCCATGTTGATGGTGGAACCGAGCGGGATGGAGACGGAATACATGTTCTCGTCGAGACCGAGTTCCTTGCACAGCTCCATGTTGACCGGACTATTGACAGCGGAGCTTCTGGTAAAGAATGCCGTGACACCGCTCTGACGGATGCACTTAAAGATCAGAGGATAAGGATTGTGGCGCAGCGTGATGCCGACGATCAGCGGATTTACGACCAGTGCGACCAGAAGCATGGAAACCACGAGGACAGCGACCAGCTCGCCATAGGTCGTGAAGATCTCAAGTCCGCTTGAAGATACTGCGTCGAATACCAGACCGAGAATACCAAACGGGGCGCAGTTGATGACCCAGCGCACAACAGTGGAGACAGCATCGGCCAGGTCCTCCAGCGTCTTTTTGGTGCCCGCACCCGCTGCCTTGAGAGCGGTTCCGAAGATGACCGCCCAAAAAAGAATACCTATATAGTTGGCCTTCATGAGTGCCTCGACAGGGTTGGCGATAACGCTGGTAAGCAGGTTCATGATGATTTCGGACATGCTGCCGGGAGCAGTATAACCCGCGCCTGCATCGATTCCTGTGAGCGTGATCCTGACAGGATGTGCGAAGTTGACAAGCACAGCGACAACTGCGGCGCAGAGCGTACTGAACATGTAGAGGAAGATGACCGTCCGGAATTTTGTCATATTGCCGCCCTTTGCGTTTGCGAGGGACGAAGACACCAGAACAAATACCAGAAGAGGTGCGATTGCCTTCAGAGCGCCGACGAACAGCTTGCCGAGGACAGCGATCCACGACCAGCCCGGCACCGCCAGACCAAGAATTGCACCGATGACCAGACCGATGCAGATACGTACGATCAGACTGAGAGAATTCCATTTTTTCAACATCAGAGTATTTCCTCCCCACAAGAAAATTATGAATTCCATATGCATAAAACGCAAGGTAAAATGGAAGAAGAAACATTATAAAACTCTGAACCGCACACAAGTGTTACAGATTCCGGCGTCATAATAACGGTAACGTATACGGAAAGCTGAATACATTCCTGAATTTCTTTGATTATGGGCAGGTGATCAATATGAATAAATCAATTTATGAGTCAATAAAAGGAGCTGCTGTTGATGGAAAACTACCTGATGATTATTCGCTGCCTGATTTAACAGATGGCGAAGGAGATGTCTCTTTCGCGGACGGGGCGCTCGATGGTATAACGATGTATCACATGCCTCCATTTGAAATGACGGAAAGCGACTATCAAGTAATGACAGAAGCAATCAATGCCGCAAGTAATCATGAATTCGAGATTGCGGATTCTTTGTTCATTCAGCTTTCCAAAAAGAACAGAGCGATTTCTGTCTCCGGTAAGCTGCAACAGAATATTATTGATAACCAGGACAACTTGAAACCAGGGAATCTGTATGAGTATGCGGTTGGGCTGATCCAATTATCGGATAATAAAGAATGTGTAAAATATGGATTATTAATATTGGGATTATTAGTTGTCAATAATGAAGAAGTAAAGGACGTTATCAGGACATTAGCTCTCAGCGATGAATTTACCCTCTTTTGCGTTCATATCATGTATAAATGGAGTGGCGGAAATAATGACATCTTTGAAACAGCCAGGAAAGTTCATGGATGGGGAAGGATCCATGCACTTGAACTTCTGCGCCCTTTAATGCCAAGGGCCGAAGAAATCAGGAAATGGATGTTAAAAGAAGGCATCAATAATAATATTGCACCGTTCTATTCTGCTTTGACCTGCTGGAGGAATGCTAACATCGGGAGCATTCTATATGTAGATCCT
>JAFUAE010000053.1 GCA_017460845.1 Lachnospiraceae bacterium | reverse complement strand
TCCTCCGCTCCCACGCCGGCAGGCTCCAGACTTTTGATCGTCTCTACCGCCTCCGAGAGCAGTTCTCCAGGCTCGCCGATCTTACGGACGGATTCTATGGATTCGCGCAGCAGCCTGCCGTTTTCCTCCAGCAGGTCCACCAGATAAATGCAGACTGCATGCAGGGACTTGCTGAGCTTTTTCTTCTCAAGCTGGCTTTTCAGGCTGTAGTTCAGCGACTCAATATAATCATCCACATAGCGGCTGGAGGGTTCACCGGCCTCAGCGCCTTCGTCTCTGTCCCTGCGGCGCTTTCCGGATCCGCCCTCATGTCCGGCGGCTGCATAATCGCCTGCACGGTATTCGGACAGGACCCGCATCATATCCTCCGGTATCTCCGGTTCACCCTTCTCAATACAGGGATTTTCCTGGTAAAGCCTGTCTATATAACTGACCAGTTCGGAATTGCCCATGCAGAGAACAGCCATGGATTGCAGAAGCTGCGGGTTCAGCTGCAGCCTCTGAAACTGTTTGATCTCAATTTTATTGAATAATTCCGCTCCCATATTCTGCTTACCCGAAAAGATGCCCACTTCAAAGCAAGCTTTTCGTGAGCATCTTTCTGATCCTTTTTGGAAAGTAACTGTTCAGTTACTTTGGAAATCATTTCATGTATGCACATCGTGCCGGCACAGCCGGCATGAAGTTTATTTTGTACCGAAAATTCTGTCTCCGGCATCGCCGAGTCCCGGACAGATATATGCGTTCTCATTCAGTCCGCGGTCCATGTGTCCGACATAGATCTCAATATCCGGATGAGCTTCATGAAGTCTCTTAACGCCTTCCGGAGCTCCGATAATGCCGATCATTTTGATCTTCTTTCCTCCGCGCTGCTTGATCAGATTGATCGCGTCGATCGCGGAACCTCCTGTCGCGATCATCGGATCCGTCACAAGGATCACTCTCTCCTCGATCGGTGACGGAAGCTTGCAATAGTACTCATGCGGCTCGTGAGTCACTTCATCTCTGTAAAGTCCGATATGGCCGACCTTGGCAGTCGGTACCAGGGCAAGAATGCCTGAAACCAGTCCCAGTCCGGCTCTCAGAATCGGAACGATAGCAAGCTTGCGGCCCGCGATCACGGGGCTCTTGCACTTTTCGATAGGAGTCTCGACCTCGATGTCCTCCAGTTCAAGATCTGACAATGCTTCATAACCCATCAGCATTCCGAGTTCATCCACGATTGCACGGAATTCATTGGTTCCCGTGTTCTTATCGCGCAGCATCGTGATCTTATGCTGAATCAGCGGATGTGTGAACTCATAGACATTATCATACAATTTTTTCATGTAGTGCCGCCTTTCTGACTGTTATTATTGTGTAATGCTTTTGATTTTTTTAACGGTACGCGAAAGCCGGACGCTTCCACGCATCTTTCATTTATTATAATGCCTGAGGCGGCGCTTGTCATGCAGATTCACATATCCCGGTCATTTTTTCTTCCGTCTGAAAAGACGATTCTCTGTTCTTGTCCAATAGGGAGCTTATGTCCTCACCTTTGTACCCGTTCCGCCTCTGGTGGCCGTCTTAAGCGTATTCAGCCGGACCTCTTTTTTGCCGTACTTTACGACCGAATCCGGGCCTGCGATCATGGCGCCCGCACATTCATCCTTTGCCTTCAGCCTGATGCCCCTGACGCCCTTTGCATTCTTTTTATTCATCGGTACATCGTCCAGCGCAAAGCGCAGGAAATAGCCGTCCTTCGTCCAGAGCACGATCGTATTGAGCCCGATCTCCGTTACCGGAAGGATCGTGATCACCTCATCGCCGGCTTCGAGCTTTGTAGCAAGCGTCTGTCTGTTATTTGTCTCAAACTCCGCGCACTCGACCTGCTTGATCATGCCGTCCTTTGTCAGGAAGAGCAGGTTCATGTTCTCCATTTTTTCCCTGCAGGCAATGTAAAGGATCTCCTCCTTGGAGGTCTGATATTTGGAAACATTGTCGACGGGCACGCCCTTGTCCTTGATTTTCTTAAACGGGACGTCCGCGCACTTGACCAGATACAGATTTCCCTTATCCGTAAATATCAGAATACGTCCGTTGCTTGTCGTGCCGATCACATATTTATTTTCAGCATCCACGGTCTCCCGGTTCTTTTCATACAGGGACTGATCGATCAGGCGGCAGTATCCCATTTTATCCATGACGAACACACAGTCCGTGACCGTGACAGGCGCCTCCTCTACGACCGCCTCGGCAAGATCCGCGATCTCCGTTTTCCTCGGATAGCCGTATTTTTCCTTAATCTCCGCAAGATCCGCGCAGATAAGTTCCTCTCTTTTTTCCCTGCCGCTGATGATGGCCTTATATTCCCGGATCGCCTTCATGGTAGCCTTATATGCTTTCTCCAGCTCCATGATTTCAAGGCCGATCAGCTTATACAGCTGCATTTCCAGAATCGCCTTCGCCTGCCGGTCGGTAAAGCGCAGATGCGCCGCATCCTCCTCGAGGGATTTATCCCTGAAGCTGATGCCGGAGGTGTCCCCCTTTGTCAGGCACGCTTCCGCATCCTTCCGGTTCTTGGCGCCCCTGATCACGGCGATCACAAGGTCAATGATATTGCATGCGGTGATCAGGCCCTCCTGGATCTCCCTGCGGTCCTCTTCTTTTTCAAGCAGCGCGCGGTACTTGCGCTCCAGTATCTCATGCTGGAACTTAAGCCAGGCCTTCAGGATCGAAGGCAGGGTCATTACCTCAGGCCTTCCGTCCGAGATCGCCAGCATATTGACGCCGAAGGTATCCTCGAGCCTCGTCTTCTTATAAAGGATATTTTTGATCCGTTCCGGATCGGAGTCCTTTTTCAGTTCGATGAAAATGTTAATGCCGGACGCGTCGGAGGCATTGCCGATATCCGTGACCTCCGGAAGCTTTTTCGCCTCCGCAAGGTCTGCCGTGTCCTGCATGAATTTGCCGATCCCCGCCCCGATCATGGTATAAGGGATCTCCGTCACGACCAGCTTGTCCCGCTCCCCGCGCTTTTTGGCCGCTTCAAATTCGACTCTGCCCCTGATTTTGATCTTGCCGGCGCCGGTCTCGTAGATCCCCTTCAGCTCGGATTTGTTGGAAATGATGCCGCCGGTCGGAAAATCAGGACCCGGCATGATCTCCAGCATTTCATCCAGTGTCATCTGCGGATTTCTGACATATGCCGTGCACAGGTCGCAGAGCTCCGACAGATTATGGCAGGGCGTGGAGGTCGTCATGCCGACCGCAATGCCCTCTGATCCGTTCAGCAGGAAATTGGGAATGCGGACCGGAAGCACCACGGGCTCCGTCTCCGTGTTGGCGTAGGTCGGTACAAAGTCCACCGATTTATCGATGTCCCGGAGAAAAACCTCATCCGTAAATTTCTGCAGCTTCGCCTCCGTATAACGGTAAGCGGCAGCGGTGTCTCCTTCGATCGATCCGAAATTGCCCTTTCCGTCAACCAGCGGCATGGATTTCTTGAAATCCTGCGAAAGCACGACCATGGTGTCATAGATCGAGGAATCCCCGTGCGGATGAAAACGGCCCATGCAGTCGCCGGTAATTCTGGCGGACTTCATTTCTTTTCTGTCATGATGCACATGCAGATCGTCCATGTCGTAAAGCAGACGTCTCTGTACGGGCTTCAGACCGTCCCGGATATCCGGGACCGCCCTTGCCGTAATGACGGACATGCTGTAATCCAGATAGGATTTCTGCATCTCCTCGCTGTATTCTGTTCTCAGAATTTTTTCTGCCATTCGTTCTCCTTATCAGGTGTCGATCTCTGCTTCGTGCGCATGCTCGTAAATAAAGTCCCTGCGTGGTCCGACCTCGGTGCCCATCAGCATTTCCGTGACCTCCGAGGCAAGTCTGGCGTCCTCGATCTCGACGCGCTTTAAGACTCTGCGCTCGGGATCGAGAGTCGTTGCCCACAGATCCGGCGGGTCCATTTCTCCAAGTCCCTTGAAGCGCTTCAGCTCGTAGCCGGAGGGATCGTGATCCTTCTGGTATCTCGCGAGCTCGTGGTCATTATAGAGATACTGCGGCTTTCCGTTTTTGGATTTCGGCGTAACCAGGTAAAGCGGCGGCATGGAGACATAGACATGTCCGTTGTAAATCAGCTCCGGCATAAATCTGTAGAAGAAGGTCAGGAGCAGTGTATCGATGTGGCTTCCGTCGACGTCGGCATCCGTCATCAGAATGATCTTATGATAGCGGAGCTTGGTGATGTCGAAGTCATTGCCGTAGCCCTCCGAGAAGCCGCAGCCGAAGCTGTTGATCATGGTCTTGATCTCCGCATTGGCCAGCACCTTGTCTATGGAAGCCTTTTCCACGTTGAGGATCTTTCCCCTGATCGGCAGGATCGCCTGGAATTCACGGTTCCTTCCGGTTCCGGCGGAGCCGCCTGCGGAGTCACCCTCTACTATAAATATTTCGCATTTCTCCGGATCTTTTGATGTGCACACCTTAAGCTTTCCGTTAGAATCGAAAGAATACTTATTTTTTGAAAGCATGTTGGTCTTTGCTTTCTCTTCCGCCTTTCTGATTTTGGCGGATTTTTCGGCACAGGAAAGGATGGCCTTGACGGTCTCGATGTTGCGGTCAAAATAATGCTCCAGCTTTTCCCCCGTCACATAGGCGACGTCGGCCGCCGCCTCCGCGCTTGCGAGCTTGGTCTTGGTCTGGCCCTCAAAGATCGGGTCCCTGTATTTGATCGCGATCACGCAGGTCATGCCGTTTCTCGTGTCCGCGCCTGTGAAATTCTGGTCCTTTTCCTTCAGGACGCCGAGCTGTCTCGCATAGGTATTGATCAGCTGCGTGTATTTTGTTTTAAAGCCCGTGATGTGAGTGCCGCCCTCCTGGGTAAAGATGTTGTTGCAGAATCCGTGGATGTTTTCCTCAAAGGCGTCCACGTACTGCAGGCAGCATTCGACTTCACAGTCGTTGTAGCTGTCCTTGAAATAGATCAGCTCCGTAACGGCCTGGTCTCCGGCATTCAGATCCTTGATATAAGCCTTGAGTCCTTCCGGCTCATGGTAGTCGATCTGTTCGCCGCCCTTTGCCTTCTGCGCGGATTCCGCCGCGGCATCCAGACTCTTTTCATCGAGCGCGAAGGAAATCTGTCCGTCCTCGCCCGCTGTCAGAGACTCCGGGTGCACAGCATTTGCAGTGATCTCCCTCAGATCGCTGAAATGGATCGTCAGCTCCGGATTGAGATAGGCAGTCTCATGAAGTCTCGACTTGATCCACTCGCTTTTGAAAACCGTCTTTTCAAAGATCTCGTCATCCGGCAGGAAATTGATCTTGGTTCCCGTGCTTCTGGACTTGCCCACCACCGGCAGCAGACCGTCGATGAGCTCCGTGGTGGGAATGCCCCTGGCATAGGTGTCCCGGTAAATGCGGCCGTCCCTTGCGACCTCTACGGTCATCTCCTTTGACAGTGCATTGACGACAGAAGAACCGACGCCGTGCAGACCGCCCGCAGTCTTATAGGCCTGGTTATCAAATTTGCCTCCTGCGTGCAGAGTAGTCAGGATCACGCGTTCTGCGGACACGCCCTTCTGATGAAGATCGACAGG
>JAFUAE010000052.1 GCA_017460845.1 Lachnospiraceae bacterium | reverse complement strand
GCCCTTCAGCAGATTGACATCCCCGTGCATGATCATGGTTCCGTCATCGACAGAGGTCCTGAAAAGCCCGAACAGATCGCCGAGGGTATTGATCCCGTATCTTCCCTGATATTCGATATTGTGAATGGAAAGCACCGTGCGGATGGAACGGAACCACGGCTCGACTTCCCCGTCTGTCCTGAGATAGACCGGGATCAGTGCTGTCTGCCAGTCGTTGCAGTGAATGACATCCGGCTTAAAATCCATGTACATCAGCATGGAAACGACTGCATGAGAGAAAAAGCCGAATCGTTCCCCGTCGTCCATATAATCGTAAAGCTCTTCGCGGTCAAAATACTGCTCATTATCAATGAAGTACCAGATCACGCCGTGCTTTACCAGTTTGAAAAGACCGCAATAAGCCCGTCTCCATGACAGGTTGACATAATCGGATACAACAAATTCCAGCTCTCCGGCATATTTTGATTTGATCGACTGATACAGCGGAAGGACCACAGCAGTCTCCGCACCGGCAGCAGCAAGTGCCGGCGGAAGTGATCCGGCCACATCACCGAGACCGCCTGTCTTGCAAAACGGTGCCGCTTCTGATGCTGCATATAAAACTTTCATGATTTCACTCTCCAATTCAAATTAGCTGAAAAAACGTCTGAATCTCAAGCTTAAATACAGTTCTGTAATTTAAACAGAATTACACACGTTGACCATTTTACACAAATAAAGACAGATACGCAACAAAAAAAGAATCCGCATTCCGGCACTGAACAGCTGAAACAGCAAATACAGCGGGAATAACGGATTCCATTCTTAAGATTCAATTGTATCTATTTGTGTCCAATGCGTCATCCAGCGGCATTTACATCAGATCTTGCTCTCCTTCGCAATGACGATCGGATAGGAAACGCTTCCGATGATCGTGCTTCCCGGAGCAAACTGTACGCGCTTATCGGCAATTACAAATGCAACCTCGCTGCGCTGTCCCACAAAGGTCTCCTTAAACAGGACGCAGTTGCGGATGATCGAACCCTTTTCGACGGTAACGCCCGGGAACAGGATCGAATTCTCAACAGTGCCGTAAATGCTGCAGCCATCGGCAATTATGGAGTTGTGGACGCTGCCGCCCGGAGAAATGAACGCGGAGGACTTATCCGCACTCTTTGCCCTGATCGGACGCTCTGCGCAGAACAGATCCTTCTGGATCGACGGCAGAAGCAGCTGCATGCTGCGGTCAAAGTATTCCTTAACGGAACGTACCTGTGCCGCGAAGCCGTTCCACACATAGGTCTTGATCACCAGCTCGTCCTTCCTTGCCTGAAGAACATCCTTGCGGAGGCTGTACTTGTCATGGCTGACACAGTCATCGATCAGATCCAGAAGCAGCTTTTTGGAGATCACAAAGACTTCCAGTCCTCTTCTGCCCTTCGGCGTATGGACATTAAACAGAATATCCGTGACTCTTCCGTTTTCATCCGTTGAATAATAAGTGCCTCTGTCTACATAAAAGCTGTCATCCCCGCAGACGACCGTAATATCCGCGCCGCTCTCAAGATGCTTCTCGTAGATATCCCTGAGCGGAAGGTTGGTGACCAGGTCTCCGTCCATCAGGACCATATGATCGGCTCTGCTGTCCGCAATATAGGATCTTACGGAACCAAGCGCTTCCATCTTGCCGCGGTAGATATCCGAGCCGAGGCTTCCCTCCGCCGCAAACGGAGGCAAAATGCGCATACCGCCTCTCTTTTTGGAAAGATCGAAATCCTTGCCGGTTCCGATATGGTCAAGCAGGCTCTGGTATCTCTCGTGGACAATGACCCCGACGTCAGATGCACCGGCATTTACAAGATTGGAAATACCAAAATCGATTGCGCGGTAACGTCCGCCGAAAGGAACAGACGCCGATGCTCTCAGCGAAACAAGTTCCTGCAGATTTGCTCTTTTCTGGTATGCAAAAATTATTCCATGAATTCCGCTCATCTTGCTACCTCCTTGCCTTCGCTGTCAAGCATTCTCTTTGCTTTGATCACTTTTCCGGCCTCAACATTGCAGCCCGGTCCGAGCACTGTCACGCCCCAGTCACCCGCAGCCTCCGGTGATTCGCCGATTTTACAGTCCTTCGCGATATGGCATCCTTCTCCGACAATTGCGTACCTGATTTCAGCGCCTGCCTCAACGGTAACGCCCGGGAACAGTACGGAATGATCCACGACTGCCCCTGCTTCGACAATAACATTCTGTGAAAGAACAGAGGTCTGGACCGTTCCGTCGATCACATCGCCACGGTTGAACGCGCTGTTGACGACTGTGCACTCCGGTCCGATAAATGCTGCCGGCGCCGCAACCGTCTGTGCGAAGATCGGCCAGCTATCGTCGAGCAGGTCAAGACCGCTGTCAGGCTTCAGCATATCCATATTGGCGTCCCAGAGCGACTCAAGCGTTCCGACATCCTTCCAATAGCCCTCGAAGCGGTAGGCAAGCATCTTTTCCTTTGCCTTAAGCATATTCGGAATAATATTTTTACCGAAGTCATTCTCGGAATTCGGATCCGCCTCATCTTCTGTCAGATACTTCTTCAGTGCCTTCCAGGAGAATACATAGATACCCATGGACGCCAGATTGCTCTTCGGCTCCTTCGGCTTCTCTGCAAATTCGGTGATATTCATATTTTCATCGACGCTCATGATGCCGAATCTGGACGCATCCTCCCACGGAACTTCCATGACGGAAATCGTGCAAGCCGCGCCGGCCTTCTTATGCGCATCCACCATTTTGGAATAATCCTGCTTGTAAATATGGTCGCCGGACAGAATCACGACATAGTCCGGATCATACATATCAACAAAGGCAATGTTCTGGTAAATAGCATTGGCCGTTCCCTTATACCAGGAACCGCCGGCAGATCCCATATACGGCGGAAGGATATGTACGCCGCCCGTAGACGAGTCCAGATCCCATGCCTGGCCGCTGCCGATATAACTGTTCAGTTCCAGCGGTCTGTACTGTGTCAGAACACCGACAGTGTCAATACCGGAATTGGTACAATTGGAAAGCGGAAAATCGATAATACGGTATTTTCCGCCAAAAGAAACAGCCGGTTTTGCCACACTGCCGGTCAGGACATACAAACGGCTTCCCTGACCGCCTGCAAGGAGCATCGCAACGCATTCCTTTTTCATAAGCTTTTCTCCTTTATATTAATTAATATTGCTTTCGGTTATCTTTTTTGCCGCAGGCTTCCGGGCGGAAGTCTTTTTGTCTGCTTTTACTGCCTTTGCATTTGTTCCGTCTCCGGCAGCTTTTGCCGCAGTCTTCTTTGCAGCCGCTGTTTTCCCGGCAGCCGGAGCTTTCTTTGCGGCAGCTTTCTTCACGGCCGGTTTCTTTGCCTTTACCGGAGGCAGTGTGCCCTGTCCCTTATAGAAAACACCGCTGAAGGCCGGGACCCGGATCGATACGGACGCCGTAAAGCCCTTCGATTCGATCCTTTCCACCTTAACCGGTTCCTTATCGCCGAAACCGGTGCCGCCGTATTTCTCATCATTGGTGTTAAAGACCGGGACATATTCCAGACGCTCCGGCACGCCGACACGGTAGTTGTCGATTTCATTCGGTGAGAAATTGACCAGGCAGAGGATCTCATTTCCTTCCTTGTCCTTTCTCAGGAATGCAACCACGTTATTGCGCGTGTCATCCGTTACCAGCCACTCAAATCCGCTCTGATCGTAATCGACCTCCCAGAGCTCCGGACTCTCCAGATAGAAATGGTTGATATCGGCGAAGAACTGCTGCAGGTCACGGTTCAGCTTGTGATCCAGCAGATACCAGTCAAGCTGGCCCTTGGAATCCCATTCGTGCCACTGACCGATCTCAGGTCCCATGAAGAGCATCTTCTTGCCGGGATGCGTCAGCATGT
>JAFUAE010000051.1 GCA_017460845.1 Lachnospiraceae bacterium | reverse complement strand
TCCTCCATATATAAGTGTCTGTCACAGAAAGCAAATGCCTCCGCTTCATTGTGGGTTACCAGCAGGACCGCACATCTGCCTTCACAGAATTCCCTGGTGCTTTTGATGATGTTCTCCTTTAAGTCTTTGTCAAGATTCGTAAAAGGCTCGTCCAGAAGCAGAAGCTCCCTCTCACAAGCCAGGGCTCTCGCCAGTGCGGCACGGCGGGCCTGTCCTCCCGAGATCTGATGCGGATAACGTGCAAGTACCCCGGCTATGCCGTATGCCTCAGCAAGCTCTCCGACGCGTTTTTCCCTTTGCTCTTTCTCCTTGCGCGGGCAGCCGAACAGAATATTTTCACGCACCGTCATGTTCGGAAACAGCAGACTTTCCTGAAACACCATAGCCATGCCCCTCTTGTGAGGAGCATCAGGAAGCACTTCATTGTTTTTTGTGACCGTCCCGGAATCAGGCGCGACAAGACCGGCAATCACATGGAGAAGCGTCGATTTGCCGCAGCCGCTCTCTCCGCGTATGGATACCAGTTCCCTGTCGTCAATGTGCAGGGAAACATTGTCCAGAGCCCTTACGGACGGATAATCTTTTGTCACTCCGTTAATTTCGAACATTTTCCCATTCTCCTTTAGAGGACTGATTGAAATGCCGGCGCGCGGAAAGGAAATAAAGCACACCCATCAGCGCAATACATACTGCCATCTGCATCAGGCAGAAATAAGTCACTTTCTCTGAGGAACCGTAATGCAGATAATTATAGATTTTCACGGACATCGGTTCCCTGCCGGGCGCCATCAGGACAAGCGAGGTACCGACATCCCCAAGCATAAGCAGAAATACAACGATACCCGAAATGATGAGTCCGGGCGCCATCAGGGGAAGCTGAACTCTTGCAAATGCTGAGCCCGGTTTTTGCTGCAATAACTCCGCCGCCCTGATCCTGTTACGGTCTATCCGCAAATAGCAGCCATACTGGATCAGCATGGCAAAAGGCAGGTAACGGACCGCAAGACCAACAGCCGGAAAAAACACTCCGGTCCTTAAAACATAGAGCGGCGTTGAACTGAATAGCTTTAACACCCCTATCCCTGTCAGCACTCCCGGAATGCATAATGGCAGCAGGGCAGCCACCCGGATCAGCGGTTTATGTACAGTCTCCTCCGAGCTGAGAAGAAGCGCCATCGCCGCAGACGGCACAGTCAGGATCAGCACGGCGGTCACACCGGACAGACATGAATTCCAAAGTTCTGCCGCAGCTGAGACAATTTCAGCACCCGGAGCCGGAATATACGGAACAAACGAGATCAGCGGAAGAATGATCTGCAGCAGGGTCAGGAAAACAGCAACGCTCCCGGCAGCATTTAAATACGGTGAATAGACAGGCCGGAGCCCTGTTCCATGCTTCATTGTATTTGAAATGTTCTTCATGGGAAGAAATGAAAGAATGATCACCGCGGCAGAGATGAGAATCAGCGGCAGCGACAGATAGAAGGAATGAACGGTCTGTCCTGCTGCCGAATAGTCGCTGAATATCTCCATTGAATAGACATTCACCTGAAACAGCGAAGGGATGGAATAATCCGTGACGGATAAAACAAAAACGACCGCACCGACAGCCAGGAGCCATGGGATCTGCTTCGGAAGCACGACCCTGAAAAAGACACGATCCGCGCTTTCAAAAACCAAAGCGGCAGACCATTCCTTTTCATCCACCTGTTCCAGCGCGGCAAGCGCGGCTGCCAGAATAAACGGCAGATATACAAAAGTCTCTACGATCACACAGGGGAAGATCCCCGTCATCCTGTATCTTAATACTTCCGGAAAAATCTTCCCGAGGATGCGCAGCAGATTCATATATGAAAGCGCGTAAATATATGGCGGGACAGGCGCAAGAAGAAGAAAATACCAGCGCAGCAGCGGTCTCTTCCGGAATCCCGTATGGATCCTCAGGGCGGCAAAAACCGCAATCACAAGGCAGACCGCTGCAGTAAAAAAGCCAATGACGAATGAATTCATCATCAGTCCCGCCCTGCGTGTATTCAGTATCCCTGTTTCAGCGCCCCCTCCCGAAACCATAAGGCAGAGAACGGGAAGGAGCGTAAGAAGCAAGTATATAAGGCAAATGATAATCTCTTTACTGTACTGCAAATATTTCCTGCATATCATTGCTTGCTGTCTCCAGCATATCATAGACTTCAATCAGATTGACATTCATTCCCTTGATCTTTAAGCCTTCCGTATCCGCGTCGGGCCTGATCGACAGATCAAAGAAGCCCATCTCCATAAGCTCTTTCTCCGTATCGAGGGAGATAATGTAATCAATGAAGATCTTCGCGTTTTCTTCGTTGGGTGCGCCTTTGATCAAGGCTGCGGTATTCGGGGTGATCAGATTGCCAATTCCGCCCTCCTCCTGATCGGTAAAACACATCTCAACATGCGCGCCGTCTTCGAGAGCTTCTTTGGCATCATCGGTGTCCGTATACCCGATCTTTACCTGACCGGCAGCTGCCATATCCTTCGTGACTGAATTCCCGTCGACCACCTGCACTCCGCTGTCCTTAAGCTTCTGAAAGAACTCCCTGCCCTTTTCTGCGCCAAGTGCGGCATAAATGGCGGCCGCCTGGGTGCGGGTCGTACCGAACATCGGGTACGCGATGGCTATCTGATCTGCCTCGTATTTCCCGCTCGTAAGATCAAAGATCGATAACGGATAATCCTTCTCCTCTACGAGATCCGTGTTGACGAGCAGCGTCCTTGCCCTGCCGCCGAACGCCGTCCAGTAACCGTCCTTATCTTTGTAGGCATCCGGAATATCGGATGCTGCAGGCGAAACATAGGGAGCCAGTGCTCCCTGTCTCTGGAGTTCTATCGTCTGGGCAAACTCATTGTTCCAGAATACGTCGCACACCGGATGATCCTTTTCCGCGAGGATCTTATTTGTAAGCCCTGTAGTCTTATTCGCTTCCAGATCATATACGGGATTCACCTTGATCCCCGTATCTTTTTCAAACTGCTCGAATATCTTCTCGGAATGCACCTGATCAACGGCGGTGTAGATATTCACTTCGCCCGGTCCCTTTGGAGCTTCAGTCCCGCTGTTTCCCACCGGACCCGTGCATCCCGCAAGGAGCATAAAAACCGCTGCTGCCGCAAATAACCTCAAAAATCCTGTCTTTTTCATTTCTAATTCCTTTGCGTAATTAAGATCAATTCCCGAGACAGTAATCCATACGGTCCAGAACCGTATGGGAATCCGTTTCGATCAGGCTCTCCGGGTGATTCCGGAGACGGATCCTTGCGGCCTCTGTTCTGTTGATAAGCCCGGGAGTTTTCAGCATGCGCAGTACATTTGCCGCCTCAGGGTTTCCGATTTCCTTCGCGGCAAGAGGGCTGAAGCCCGGTTTTTCAAAAAGATCCGCGCGGTCAATAAAATCATCTGCTGTCATTGCCGAATCTCTTTGAAATACAGCGGCAAATTTCTCCGGATCATCCCCCAGTTCCTCGATCTTATCCCGTACCATCTGCTCCAGAACAGGCAGAAATGCCTCGCGCAGTTCTTCGATCCTTTTATTCTGTGCCTCAATTACTTCCTCGTACCTGCTTCCTGCCGGCACATAAACGAACTCGATCTCCCTGGTACAGGTATTGGCAACACCGATCTCTCCGGTGTCAGCAAAGGTAACAAAATAATTCCACCCGTCAGGCTCGGTTACTTCATCATACACCTCCCCCATTCTTCTCAGTTCGTCAAGGTCAAACCAATTTCCGGTTGCGAGATCCAGCCAGGAATCCGCCGCAGAGCTCACACTCTCTACCGCTTCTTTTAATGATTTATATCCTTCCATGTGTAACCTCTACTTTCGCAATCCTGTTAAAGCGGTTTCTGAGAATTATTTCTGATGTTGTTTCTGTGATCTTCCAACTCTTTTTGGGCCTTTTTCATGGCCTTATCCTTCTCCATTTGGGCATTCTGCTTCTTCCTGTCGGCAAGATCCTTAAGCATTTTCTGATTATGTTCCGCATTGGGATCACGGTTATACTTGCCCATTTCGCCCCTGATGCCGTCATATGCGTCCTTCGTTGCCTGACTTGTTGCATCGGCGAGTCCACTAACTGCATTTTCAGCCCGTGTGTTATTATTCAAATTCTTATACTTCTGGTACTTAAGGGAATCAAGGCCCTCTTTAGACATTCTTCCTTCGTTCTGGGCCCGGTTCAGATCAAGAAGATCTCTTCTGTATCTGTCTTTTGTAATTTCCTTCTGATTATCTTTGACCATATCAGTCAGCTTATCTATGCCGCCCTTGACACCTCCGTCGAAGGCAGCGGAACCCACGCCGTCATGCCAATCCTTTCCCTCCTCAAGGTTCGACCAGATCTTTTTCGCAGCCTCACCGCCCGCGCCCGACGTGATCTTCCATCCGCCATCGGAAAGCTTACCGGTAGCATAGTCGATCGTTCCGTTAAATGCGGCAGTACCCAGACCTTCGTTCCAGTCCTTGCCCTGCTCCAGGTTCTTCCAGACCTGTTTTCCCATCTCACCGCCGATTTTTCCTGTCATCGCAGCGCTCCAATGCCAGTTATCTCCGCCGAGACCGCCTGCAGCAGTATCGATCAGAGATTCCACGGAGGTCGAAAGGAATGCCATGCCCACCCCCTCTTTGCCCTTACCATCGGCGTATGCCTGGCTCATATTGGAAGCATATTTCTTTGTGATATCATATATTTTCTTTATGGATTTATTTCCGGTAACAGCGGATAGCGCGATCAGGCTGTAGTCCGCACCCTTTTCCACAACCTGCGCGGTCTTCGTCATATAGTCCCAGAATTCACCAACGTTCTTATAGTGTTCCGCATCTTTCTGTGCATTGCCTATGGCCTTTTCCATCGCTTTCTTGATGGACTCCTTGTTGTCGAGCTCGCCTCCGTATTTCTGCCACATCTTGAAGAGCTGATCGGCTTCCTTTTCCATTCTTGCCAGCTCGGCTTCCGATCTCCATTTATCCTCAAGATACTGCATGCCGTCACGCGACAGCTTTTGGTTTTCGGCACGCTGCTTTTCGAGCCATTCCTGCAGGCCTTTGTTGGCATCCTGGTAATACTCGGTGTTGGATACGGCATTGTCATAACTGACGAGTAATTCGTCCAGGTCATAATAAGAACCGTTCTCTCCGATGTACCTCGGATTTCCGTTCTCATCATATCCCACAAGTCCGTAAGTCTTCCGTGTATTTGTGATCGGATCTATAAAACTGACATCACCCTCATCGTTAAGGCTCCATTCCTTCGGCCTTTCCGGAAAATCGTACGGATTCTGCGGCGGCATGGGAGGCATGGGCGGTACCGGCATTTCCGGCATTACAGGCGGCAGCCCGATGTCCGGCATCCATCCGAGCAGGATGCCCAGATCCCAGAAAAGAGACGGTAAAAGTGAACTCACGAAACAAATGGGGAATCCATTATTGTGGATCAGGCCCCCTATCGTCTTGCCGGATTCGGACCAGCCGTTGTCATCCGCAAAAACAGTAAGACAATTAAACAGTACGGCACCCCCTGCCACCAGAAGGAGTAAGGGTATCATGCGCACGGCCTGTTTTCTGACTCCGCCTCCCCGGTAATAGATCGCGGCAATAAGGCCTGCGCTGACGAGGAAACGAACATAGAAATTATAGCCAAAGAAAAGCCAGAGGATGACATTGACCGCTGTATAGATGAACAGGCCGATGGACATGTAGTACATGATGAGCATGCTTTCGGCATATCTCGGTACGGCCTGTTTCCTTCCGTCATGCAGCCTTCCGTCCGCCGAGCGCACGCGGAAGACCCTCTGTCCCAAATCGCTCTGACCGCCCTGCCCGAAAGAAAAATACAGCAGGACAGCAAACACGGGCACCGCAAACGGATTCCTGATGATGAATCCGAATACTACGGCGCAGCACAGTCCTATACGCATATACAGGTTGTTGGAAAGATTGGAAAGGTCGGCATAACCGTTCGTGGCAGCATAATATTCCGCGCGGTCAGCCATTCTCTGAGTATTTGACTGATTCGGATCAGGCGGGGCAGGCTTTTTGGGTGCTGACTGCCGCGGCTTTACCCCCAGCGCCTGCTCATAATAATCCCGCATTTTCCTGACGCTTGCGAGATCTTCGGATATCGCAGCCTGTCCGCCCTGTTTTTTCCTCATCATATATGTTGAAAAAAGAAGGCTGAGTCCCAGGGTCAGCGGCGCGACAACATTTCCGGTCGGGGTTATTCCTGCAAGCTCAAAGGGTGTAGCTCCCTTGTAATTTGAACCTGAATAAACTCCGCCCCCGATCAGATAAGGAATAAAAGAGATCCTTCCCCAGGTGCCTCTTCCTGCCCACATCGTATCATTGATCACAGACCAGAAAAAAATATTAAAAAGGGTAGACCCGATCGTAATCGGCACCATCATCTTCAGGAGACGGGGCAAACCTTTGATATATCCCGCGATCCTTGCCTTCAGTCCCGCCGCGATCAGAGCTTTAAATGATCTGGGCGCTTTGGGATCGGCACAGTACTGCTGAAATGTGGGCTCCTGATATCTGGGATCCTGCGTCTTGTTTTGTTCGTTCTGATTCATTGATATCTCCTCCGGCCAGAACAACAATTACGAAACAGCTGACGTATCGTTATCTTGATACGGGTGTCCCGCATTTTGCACAGAACTTTGCATTCGGATTCATCCGGGCCCCGCACGCGCTGCAGAACAATGCCTGTCCTGCCTGCGGTGCCCACTCCTGCTGTCTGTTATCTGCCTGCTGCGGCTGCGGCACGGCGCGTGGTGCAGGCTGCGGTCTTCCCTGCGGCTCCTGCTGCGCGTTCCACTGTGGCTGCCTCCCCTGCGATTCAGGCTGCGAGGTCCATTGCGGCTGCGGTCTCTCCTGCGGTGCAGATTGCGGCGCCCACTGCGGCGGCGGTACAGGTACAGCCCGCGGTGCAGGCTGCGGCCTTCCCTGCGGCTCTGCTGTCCATTGCGGCTGGGGTCTTCCCTGAGGTTCCTGCTGCGCGGTCCATTGTGTCTGCGGTCTTCCCTGCGGTGCAGGCTGAGGCGTCCACTGCGGCTCCTGTACGGCCTGCGGCTCCTGCTGCGCTGTCCATTGTGGCTGCGGGCTTCCCTGAGGTTCGGATGTCCACTGCGGCGGCGATGTCCACTGCGGCTGCAGTGCAGGCTGCGGCTGTGCGTCACGTTCCAGTTCTTCCTTCAGGCGCAGCATTTCCTGCTCATACACTTCACCTTCCAGAGGAATGAACAGCCATTTTACAAGATATTCATAACCCGAAGCAATTCCGATGGCACCCTCTGCCGATACCAGATAGAACTGCCCCTCTTTCAGGGCTCCATCTGCTTCATCATCAGCCAATGCAAATGCAAACAGATCCCTTGCGTTAAAATAATTGTCTTCAGTTCCGACCAGCCTCCATGCCAGACACATCGGCATTGCATCTCCCAATGCACTCATCAGATTCTTATAATGTTTCATGCCGCATCTCTCCGTTTAGTAAAACAAATGCTTGTCCGGTTTAATGCCGGATATAGTAATCCTATTTTCATCAGTATAACATACGCCTATTATTCAAAGAATCCATGAACAGCAATTGTCATTGACAATTCAGAATACCTCCTCAGATCCCGATTCGTATCTCTCCTCCACCCTACTATACCTCCACCTTTTTCCACCAAAACAAAAAAAAGGCCCACCATCCGAAGGTGATGAGCCTCTCTAATATCAGCTTTCTAAATCACAGTCCTGCTGCATCTGCACCATAAGGTCAAGGCTTTAAATTCAGAATCTTATTCAGTTCCTGGGCAAAAACTTCCAGATAAGCATCCTGTTCCCTCTGCAATGCTTCTCTGGTAAATCCTTCGATCCTCTCTGATTTTATGAAGTGAAGCTGTTTCACAGCCTTTTCTGTCTTGATGGCAATTTGCTTATATTCCGGTCCGATCATAAGTAGTTTCACTGCATCCTCAGGACTCAGACACCCGCTGCTCATGATGCCTAAGGTATCAAAAATCGTATCATTGGCAATCGGTCCGATCACGACATCTGCGGTTAATGCATCTTTTGCTCTCCGATTGTCAAAGATATACTGAAACCAATCTGTACTGCGCGTAAATTCATGAATGCTCAGCCCGGTTTCATCAAACTCGTACTGGTTCACTACTGCATTTTGCCTCGCCCAGCGATATGTAAAGTCATGATCCGGGGTCAGATAAAATCCCCAGCCGAAGTCTGCATTTTTCCTGCCGTAATGGATATCCGGGTTCCTGATTTCCTCTTCGCCTGTATGATAAAGAATCATTTTTCCGTCTCCTCTTTAAAATTTCTCCGCCTTCCAGACATAAAGCCCCTCCCCGGAAGCGATCAGTCTGATCAGTTCCAACAGTTCTGAATCCGGATTAAAAACAGTCAAATAAGTGTCATCAGGTTCGGAAAGGATCATGCTTTCGCCTGTCATAATATAGAGATACCTTTTTTTCATCTCGTCGGCAATGTGCTCCGGTAACGGATTGATCACGGTTTCATCGCCTATTGATATGTCTCTGTAGCAATTCAGCTTCAGAATCAGGTTAATATGTTTTTGTTTTATCTCTTCTATCCGATTGCCCTGCAGGAAATATTCTTCAACAGCAAAATATTGTCCAGGGCTGTTTTCAGGCACTTGTAACGGCAATATGTCAACGATCCAGTATGGACATTGCAGCAGTTCTTCTATTGTCTTCTTCACTTTATAGACCTCCGCAAATACCGAGTCTTGTGTCTCTCCTCCACCCTACCATACCTCCATCCTTTTTTCCACCAAAACAAAAAGAAGCCCGCCACACGAAGGTGATGAGCTTCTCTGCTATTACTTTCTTTGTTTCACTTCATTCGCGTCTGCCACGATTATGCCCGAAAGTGCGGACCATGTGAAACATTCTCCGGGAAATCCTCCAGAGCGATCCCAGTCGGGCATGCAGTGCAAGCTGCAGGCCTGCGTCAGCAGACCCTCTTGGATGACCCGTTCCCAAGGCGTTCTGCCCAGGACATCATCAGGTCCTCACGTTTTCCGAAGATATCCTTCTGCATACCGATGGTGTCATCAAAGACCATTGTCTGGCGGTCGTCCCCTGAGAATTTCTTCCACTCATATTTGTCGGTGGAGGGGTTGCCTGTCCGGGCGAAATTGGTCCACATCTCCTTTGAGACATGGCGGAACTCGCATTCCTCAGCCGAAACGATCTTACCGCTCCCCATCGGGTCCTGAAGCTCCGTATCGAAGAGGTACGGGATCTCAGCCGCGTGGATCGCGCCGAGCTCGGGAGTCGTCACCGGCTTCTTCATGAAGTACATATAGGTGCTGCCGCCGGCGGCAGAGTGCCGGATGGCCATATTGGTGTTGCCGGCGCGGAAGTTCATGTCGTTGCAGTACTGCTCCAGCCTCTTTACTTCACTTTCGTTTGCGAGCGTTGCCATGAACTCGTCGTACCTGGCCTTCTCCTGGTCGTTAAGCAGAGCACGGTCCCTCTTTGCGATCCATCTCAGCGTATTTGCGAAGCCCTCTTCGCCGCCCTCGGTCGGAACGAAGTACCTGATTTCGTCCAGGGTAGATCCAATCATCAAATCGATCTTAGCCCTCTTCTCGTCTCCCCACATCGCATACATGGCCGCGCGGTCCTCGGGCAGCGTGACGCCGTCGAGCAG
>JAFUAE010000050.1 GCA_017460845.1 Lachnospiraceae bacterium | reverse complement strand
GATGCGACCGTCGCCCAGATCCTGCGGCTCGAACGGGCCGGCTGTGAAATTATCCGGACAGCGGTTCCGGACATGGCAGCGGCCAGGGCTCTCCGAGAGATCCGCAGACAGATCCATATTCCGCTGGTTGCGGATATTCATTTTGACTACCGCCTTGCCCTGGCTTCAATCGAAAACGGCGCCGACAAGATCCGTATCAATCCGGGCAACATTGGCGGAAGAGACAGACTGGAATGTGTCGTGAGAGCAGCATCGGAAAGAAATATTCCGATCCGGGTCGGCGTGAACTCGGGTTCTCTCGAAAAAGAACTGATCGCCAAATACGGCGGACATGTGACTGCGGAGGGACTGGCGGAATCCGCGCTGGACAAGGCCCGCATGATCGAGGAAATGGGATACGGCAACATTGTCATCAGCATCAAATCCTCCGATGTCCTGATGTGCGTCAGGGCGCATGAACTGATCCGTGAGCAGACGACGCACCCGCTCCATGTGGGCATTACCGAAGCCGGCACCGTCTGGGCGGGAAATATCAAATCCGCAGTAGGACTCGGCATCATTCTTTATGAAGGGATCGGCGACACGATCCGCGTCAGCCTGACCGGAGACCCTGCAGAAGAAGTCAGGTCAGCCTTCAGGATCCTGAAAACACTGGGGCTTCGGAAAGGCGGCATCGAAGTCGTCAGCTGTCCGACCTGCGGCAGGACCAGCATCGACCTGGTCAGCCTGGCGGAAAAGGTCAATGCCTTAACGGCGCTTCCGAAATATGCAGAGCTTGATATGAAGGTCGCCTGCATGGGCTGTGTCGTCAACGGGCCGGGAGAGGCGAAAGAGGCGGAGCTCGGCATCTGCGGCGGCAGAGGAGAAGGACTCATCATCCGCAGGGGCGAGGTGATCCGGAAAGTACCTGAAGAGGGGCTTCTGGATGCGTTCCGCGAAGAACTCGACAGATACATCAAGTAATAGGGAAATGTAAATGAGCAGGTTTTCAGAAGTATTTTTAAATCTGGATATGGACCTCACAGACAGGGAGCTGATGAAGAATACGGAGGTCATCAGGATCACCGTACCGGAAGACAGAAGCGCCCTGAATGTTTATCTGGACCACAAGGAAGATATACCGCGCAGCACGATCTATGCAGCGGAGACTGCGATCCGGGAAAAGGTTTTCGGCGGAAAGAATATCAGGGTCAGCATCCTGCTGACCGCGCGTGAGCATACCCATGCGGCAGGCGGGAATTCCGGAAGTCTGTCAGGAGCTTCGGCTTCGCATTCCGAAGGCAACACAGGCTCTGCAGGCAGAGGAGATTTCAGGAAAAACGGGAAAAAACCCGGGCAGCAGGGCTACCGTACGGCGGACAGCAAGTGGACGCCGAAGCAGGATAAGAAATCCCAGAACCCGGATGTGATCTACGGCTACGACTTCAAGGGTGAAGCCTTAAGCATTTCCAGCCTGGAAGAGGGCATGGGAGATGTGGTGATCCAGGGAAAGATCTTTGCCCCGGAAATCATCAAGACCAGAAATGAAAAGTTTATCATCAAGTTTAATCTGACGGATAATACCGATTCGGTTTCCTGCAAGATCAGCTGCGACGAGAATACGAAAAATGATCTGGAAAAGCAGCTGAAGGACGGGAGCTTCGTCTGCTTAAGCGGCATGGTCACGCCGCCCAGCCAGTGGGATCCGGAGCTGACGGTCACCAGGATCCGCAACATCAAGAAAATCGCAGATCCCACCGGAAGCCGGCAGGACAACCATGAAGGAAAGAAGCGCATCGAGCTCAACCTCCATACCAAGATGAGCGATATGGACGGGATCGGGGATGTGGCCGATTATATTAAGCTGGCGGACAAATGGGGCTGGAAAGCGCTTGCCATCACCGACAACAATTCGGTTCAGGTTTTCCCGACGGCAGCGCATTCGCTTCCGAAGGGCTCCAAACTGAAGCTGCTTTACGGCATCAGCGGAAAGCTCGTGGATGATGATAAAAATGCCGTCAGGCATCCGAGAGGACAGCGGCTCGACGGAGAGTTTGTGGTATTCGACCTGGAGACTACAGGTCTTTCCATGGAAAAAGACAGGATCATCGAAATCGGTGCCGTCAAGGTCAGGAACGGCTCGGTCGTGGAGCGCTTTTCACAGTTTGTCGATCCGGAGAGACATATCCCGGAGCACATTACCGAGCTCACGACGATAACGGACGACCAGGTGCGGGGACAGGGCAATTATCAGCACTGGATCCCGGAATTTCTCAAATTTATCGGAGATGGAAATGTTGCCGTCGTCGGACATAATGCGATGTTCGATGTGGGCTTTGTCAAGCATTACGCTTCCCTGCTGGGACTGCATTTCGATCCGACGGTCGTGGATACGGTCGGTCTTTCGCATCTGCTGCTCAAAAAACTCTTCAGGAACAAGCTGGACAATGTTGCAAAGGAGCTCGGCGTGACGCTGCAGACCCACCACAGAGCCGTAGACGATGCCGGGGCGACAGCGGATATTTTCCTTGCCTTCTGTAAAATGCTGAAGGCACAGGGGATCGGGGACGTCGACAGACTGTATGAATTCGACGAGATGGACGGAGAGACCATCAAGAAGCTGCATCCGAATGATTTCAGCATCATCGCGAGGAACGACCTCGGAAGGACGAATCTGTACCGGCTTGTGTCAGCTGCGCATATGGATTATTTCTACGGGGAGGCGCGCATGCCGAAGTCGGTCGTCAATTCCCTGCGTGACGGCCTTCTGATCGGCTCCGGTACCGAAGACGGCGAGCTTTATGACGCTGTTTTCCGTGGCGTGGGAGATCAGGAGCTCGAGGAAATGGCCAGGTTTTATGATTATTTTGAACTGATGCCGCCTTCCAATCTGCACTATCTGATCCGTGACACGCAGGTCCCCGTGGACAGTGTGGATGACCTGAAAAATGCAGCGAAACGGATCCTGCGGCTTGCCGACAAACTGGGCAAACCGGCCGTAGCCACGGGCAATGTACATTTTACGGAAAAAGGAGATGCGGTCTACCGCAAACTGATCAAGTTCTTTGAACTCGATTCCAAGGGACGCCGCTTTGATGAGGAAAAATACTCCACGGAGCTTTATTTCCGCACAACGGACGAAATGCTGGAGGAGTTTGCATTTCTGGGACGGGAGGATGCGGAAAGGGTCGTGATCGAAAATCCGGACCGGATCGCCGACATGTGTGAGAAGATCGCGCCGGTCAGACCGGACAAGTGTCCGCCTGTGATCGAGAACTCCGATAAGGAACTGGAATCCGCCTGCTATGAGACGGCCCGCAGACTTTACGGGGATCCGCTTCCGGAGATCGTAAAGACCCGTCTGGACAAGGAACTGCACTCCATTATCAGCAACGGCTATTCCGTCATGTATATCATTGCCAAGCGTCTTGTGCAGGATTCGGTGGAGCACGGATATCTGGTAGGCTCGAGAGGTTCCGTCGGGTCCTCCCTTGCGGCAACCTTCGGCGGCATCTCGGAGGTCAATCCGCTGCCGCCGCATTACCGCTGCCCGAAGTGCCATTATGTGGATTTTGATTCGGAAGTGGTGCAGCAGTACAAGGATTATTCCGGCTGCGACATGCCGGACCGGAACTGTCCGGTCTGCGGTGAGCCTCTGGTCAAGGACGGGTTTGATATTCCTTTCGAGACCTTCCTCGGCTTCAAGGGAGATAAGGAGCCTGATATCGACCTCAATTTTGCCGGCGATTATCAGCCTAAGGCACACGCTTATACGGAGGTGCTGTTCGGACAGGGACAGACCTATAAAGCGGGCACGATCGGTACGGTCCAGGAAAAAACGGCCTTCGGTTATGTGCTCCGCTATAATGAGAAACATCCGAATGCAGACGGAAGTCCGCACAGCATGCGGAGACCTGAGATCCAGCGTCTGGCGCTCGGCTGTACGGAGGTGCGGCGTACCACGGGACAGCATCCAGGCGGCATCATAGTCCTGCCGCATGGCGAGGAGATCAATACCTTCACGCCGATCCAGCATCCCGCAAACGTCATGACCAACCCGGTCACCACGCATTTCGACTACCACAGCATCGACCACAACCTGCTCAAGCTGGATATCCTCGGAAAGGATGACCCTTCCATGGTAAGGCAGCTGCAGGACCTGACGGGGCTGGACCCGATGGATATCCCGGTGGGCACGCCCGAGGTCATGTCACTGTTTTCGGGCACCGAGGCCCTTGGCATTACGACGGATGATATCGGAGGGACGCCGCTCGGCACCATGGGCGTGCCGGAGTTCGGTACAGATTTCGCCATGCAGATGCTTCTCGAAGCAAAGCCGAAATATGTATCCGACCTTGTCCGGATCGCGGGTCTCGCGCATGGCACCGACGTCTGGCTCGGCAACGCGCAGAAGCTGATCCAGGAAGGCAAGTGTACGATCCAGACTGCGATCTGCACGCGTGACGATATTATGATCTACCTGATCGGCAAGGGAATCGAGCCCGGCAAATCCTTCAAGATTATGGAACTCGTGCGAAAGGGAAAATTCCCGAAGGACGGAAATCACGAGGAATACTGCAGGATCATGCGGGAGCACGGCGTTCCCGAGTGGTATATCTGGTCCTGCGACACGATCAAATACATGTTCCCGAAGGCGCATGCGGCGGCTTACGTTGTCATGTCCCTGCGCATCGCCTACTATAAGGTGCATTTCCCGCTCGAATATTATGCGGCGTACTTTACGGTCAAGGGTGACGGTTATGATTATGAGAAGATGTGCGTGAGCAAGGGCAAGCTTCATCAGAATCTGACTGAGCTCAGGGAATATATGGGCAATACCAGAAATGTCACTGCAAATGACAAAAACCTCTACCGTGATATGCGCATCGTGGAGGAAATGTTTGCGAGAGGCTTCGAATTTGCACCGATCGATATCTTTAAGGCAAAGGCGAAAGAGTTTACGGTCACGCCGGACCGCAGGATCATGCCTTCCCTGAATTCCATAGCGGGACTGGGAACTGTGGCCGCGGAAGCAATCGAAGCTGATGCAGTGAACGGTCCGTACTTGAGCATGGAGGAATTTATCTCCCGCACCAAGGTCAGCAAGACCAATGCGGAGCTTTTAAAATCCCTCGGCCTGCTCGGCAGTATCCCCGATACAAATCAGCTGAGCCTGTTTGATTTAATGTAAGATTTGGGCTGATCCTGTTTGGTTTAATGTAAGATTTGATTTCACTTTTCGTTATAAAATCGAAAACACGCGTTCAAACTTTGGACATAGTTTTCATTTATCATAACGGTGAAACTTGAGGAAATGGCATTTGTTATCATAAGAGCAGTCATTTCCGGGAACATCAACATCAATATGAAAAAAATTATTTCTTGAAAGAGGAAAGGAAAAACTATGACGAACAGACTTTTTAAAGTTGTCGGAGCAGCTTCCCTTCTTGCGGCGGCATTTTCCATCAATTCATTTGCGGATGTGATCACCAGCGTAAGCTTTGAGGCGGGCTGCGATACAGAAGCCACCATCAGCGGCGGCGCTATCGAATCCCCGGTTTTTGCTGTAAATGATCCGAATGCACGTTATGAGCTCTCCAGCTATTCAGATGTCAACACTTCAACGGAGAACTATAAGACAGCCAGGACCTATGAACTGGTCTTTGAGGCGGTCGATGGCAATACCTTCCCGAAGGCTGACCAGATCCAGGTAACCGGCAAGGGCATTACCGAGATCCTGAAGAAGACAGTAGAGAAGGATAATGAGACCACTCTGACGGTCAGATGCAAGGCTTATCCGTATTATGCATGGGGCGCCCCCGAGATCAAGGATGGTGACCTTGACAGCAATAAGATCAGCTGGGAGAGACCGAGCGGCGCTACGACCGAGTATCTGATCGCATGGGTCAACCAGAGCGGAGAGTCCAGACAGGTACACAGCTCCACCAGCAGCGCGAGCCTGACGATTTCCAACTATAATAAGAAATATACCGGTTCCAAGACAGATGAGTATTCAGATGCTTATATCGAAGGCATCGCACTTCGTCTGAAGGGCAATGCAGGTTCCAACTCACATACGGCACCTGGCGACTGGCAGATCATCGGATCCATCAGCCCGGAAGATTTCTCCGGCGTAGAGACCTATGACACCTGGGGCGACCTCTTCTCTGGTGTTACCGGTGTGGTAGCAACCAACACAGGTTCTTCAGGATCCTCCTCCGGCAGCGCAGGCGGCCCGGGCAGCGTAAAGCTCAACGGCTGGCAGAACCAGAACGGCGTATGGTATTACTACGAGAACAGCATTCCGCATAAGGGATGGCTTGCAGACGGCGGCCTCTGGTACTACATGAACCCGATGACCGGCGTTATGGAGACAGGCTGGATCAATGACGGCGGCAAGAGATATTATCTCAATCCGAATGCAGGCGGTCCGCAGGGCTCCATGGTGACAGGCACACAGTATATCGATGGTGCAACCTGCACCTTTGATGCAAGCGGTGCACTGGTATCCCAGCAGTAATCTGCTCCATAATCTTTAAACATATCATCAGAACACAGCAGGGCTGTCGCAAATGCGGCAGCCCTGTTTTTCAATATGTTGGGAAATTATTGTCCCGGTGCGTGTTCTCTTCCATATGCAATGAAATTGATACACTGTGTTGCCTCCTCATAACTGTGTCCATGTGTGATTAGCCATTCGATGAGACGTGCGGTTTCAGCTGCGGTCATAGATATATTCCTCCTTTCCGAAAATAAAAACGATAACTAATTATTACTACATACATATATGTACATATATCTCAATGCGTGTTATACTCCAAATAGGAGGATAAGACGATGTCAGTAAAGGAAACCCAGAAAAAATATAATGCGTCAAATATTAAACGGATACCATTGGATATTCAGAAAAAATATTATACAGAAGTGCTGAAGCCTGCGGCAGAAAGTGCAGGAGAGCCGGTGAATACCTATATTAAAAATGCAATTCTCTGCAGAATCAGGGGAGAAGGAAATGAATCCGGAATTGATGAAATCCCCCCGGAAGTAATTGTGAATTTGATAAAATGGTTAAAAAAGAAAGGGCATACGGACAGTGATATATTGGATTGCCTGAAATCGTTTGCTGATCCGATTGAAGAAATGTGATTAAAAGATAGTTCAAAAGAATAAATGAATCTTTAAGACAGAATACAGCAATGGTGAAACAAAAACCCACGAGACTTAATTCTCGTGGGCTTTAAATCGTGACCTTGCCGGGAATCGAACCCGGGCCTTCGCCGTGAGAGGGCGACGTCTTGACCGCTTGACTACAAGGCCGTATCGAGGTGACAAGATTCGAACTTGCGACCTCTGCGTCCCGAACGCAGCGCTCTACCAAACTGAGCCACACCTCGAAAACTTCCGTCAGAAGACGCTCATTTAATATAATCCAGAAAGGTCAATCTGTCAACTTCTTTTTAAAAAAATTTCGACTACATATTTTTGACAAAAAGATTGCATTAAACCGGATGGTATGATATGATTCTGTATGTTAGCGAACACTAACAAAAGCACATAAAGAAATCGTTCAATTCAATCGAAAGCGGATCTGAACGAACCGGAGCAGCCTGCATACAGACAAACCGACAGTCCCGAAGAGGGACTAAATTTTAGGACAGAAGTTAGCTGCGACTAACTTTAGCTTTAACACGGGTCTGGCCCAGACGGCTGATGACGAAATCAAAAGGAAGATAGCTATGTCTGAGGAATATCTTGTAAAATACTGCGCGCCGACAATGGCGGGCATTAAGACCGGGAGCCTCTTCAGTTGTACATATAGTTCAAGAGAGGAGCTGGCGGCGGATCTGAAGGCGTATAACGCAGTATTTATGCCAAGGGGCCTGTTTCTGATCCCTCTGCAGATCTGCCAGAAAAGAGTCCTGTTCTATTTATTCAGAAAGGACAGACTCTCGGCGGATCTTTCAAACGGGGACGTCAGCCGGATCCTGACTGAAAACGGTTATCCGTCCGGAGATTACAGGAGCTGTCTGTCGCGTCTGATCAGAAGGCTGAAGGAAGCGGATGGTTTTCCTCATGAGATTGGATTATTTCTGAGCTATCCGCCGGAGGATGTCAGGGGTTTTGTTGAAAACGGAGCTTCCCACTGCAAGCTGGTCGGCTACTGGAAGGTTTACGGAGATGAAAAAAAGGCAAAAAGGATTTTCCGTGAATACGACCGCTGTACCTGTGACTACAGGGCCAGGATCAGACAGGGAGCCGAACTGGAAAAGCTGATCGTACCCTGTGCTCTCTGAGTCAGTCTGCCGGATCAGGCGGTACTGCAGTATCCGCGCTTTGCCGGCAAAGTGTAAGCAGATGATACTGAAAAAAGCAATATACTTGATGTGTGAAAGCATCAAAGAAAGGTAAAGGTATTTTGAATTATGAAAGCAGCAGTTATTTATTGGAGCGGAACAGGCAACACAGAGGCAATGGCGAACGCAGTTGCAGAAGGCATGAAATCCGCCGGCGCAGAAGTCTGCATGTTCACACCGTCAGACCTTGACATGTCTGCAGTAAGATCCTGCAGTGCAGTCGCTTTCGGCTGCCCGGCAATGGGAGCTGAGGTTCTTGAAGAGTCAGAGTTCCAGCCGATGTGGGACGAGATCAAGTCTCAGCTTACCGGCAAAAAGGTTGCTCTTTTCGGATCATACGGATGGGGCGACGGAGAGTGGATGCGTTCCTGGGAGTCAGACTGCTCTGATTCCGGCGTTTCCTTAAGCGCAGAAAGCGTTATGGCAAACAACGCTCCTGATGATGCTGCAATCGCAAGCTGCAAGGCTCTTGGAGCAAAGCTCGCAGGCTGATCATTAAGACCCTTTTGTTTTACAATGAAAGTCAGCGAGAGCGAGCTGCAGGCGATGCTCGAGTGTTACTTTCATGTATGCGTAGTGCCAACGTAGTTGGCATAAAGTTTATAATCTTCTTCAGACCGCTGCAGGTATACGGCATGCCGACAATATCTGCAGCGGTTCTTTTATCATAACGGAGAGGACAGAGAACAATAACGGAACCATTGAATGTAGTCGTCCTTTTCTTTTCATGCAGCGTACTAAGTACGGAGAAAACGGATCAAATAAACAATTGTAGATGTCTTTTTCGGGTTTTGACAGGAAAAAAGAACAGAGAAAATCAAAAAAGAGGCAGAATGTGGTCGTTCAAACGGGACTTCAGATGCTTAAAAGAACAGAGAAAATAATGAAAAAATTCAGATGTGGTTGTTCACTCAGGATCACAATGTTCTGAATGAAGTAATGCAGACCGGATATATCCGCCCGAGTCGTAAGAATCAGACTGAAAAAAGGGAAAAAGGCCCAAAAAGCATGCAGAAACCAGTTGACAAAGCACCTGAGAATAGGTAAGATAGGCATCGTACTAAAAATGCAAATTATTGAATAAATATACAACAATATAGTGTGTTTTCACAAATAATTATGCAGAATATTCATCATCTCTTCAGGAGGACATATAGTTATGAAGAAAGATAACATAAAGAAAATCGTTCTGGCATATTCCGGCGGTCTGGATACTTCTATTATTATTCCGTGGCTGAAGGAAAATTATAATAATCCGGAAATCATTGCCGTAGCAGGAAATGTCGGCCAGGCGGACGAGCTGGAAGGACTTGAGGAGAAGGCGCTCAAGACCGGCGCTTCCAAGCTCATCGTAGCAGATCTCGTGGATGAGATGGTAGATGAAATCATTATTCCTTCCCTGAAGATGGATGCCAAGTATGAGACCTATCTGCTCGGCACTGCATTTGCAAGACCCGTGATCGGCAAGAAGCTTGCTGAGATCGCCCTTGCAGAAGGCGCTGACGCGATCTGCCACGGTGCGACCGGAAAGGGCAACGACCAGGTCCGTTTTGAACTTGCAATCAAGCGCTTTGCACCGGATATGAAGATCATCGCTCCGTGGAGAGAGTGGGATATCAAATCGCGTGACGAAGAGATCGATTATGCGGAAGCGCACAATGTACCGCTTAAGATCTCCAGAGAGACCAATTATTCCAAGGATAAGAACCTCTGGCATTTAAGCCATGAGGGCCTGGACCTCGAGGATCCGGCAAACGAGCCGCAGTACGAGAAGCCGGGATTCCTGGAGATGGGTGTTTCCCCACTGCAGGCGCCGGACGAGCCGACCTATATCAGCATTGACTTTGAAGCAGGCGCACCGGTAGCATTCAACGGCGAGAAGATGAAGGCTTCCAAGATCATCGAGAAGCTCAATGAAGTCGGCGGCGCAAACGGCATCGGACTCATCGACATTGTTGAGAACCGTCTTGTGGGCATGAAGGACCGCGGCGTCTATGAGACACCCGGCGGAACGATCCTTTATTTCGCACATGCGCAGCTGGAAATGATCACGGTCGATAAGGATACGCTTCACGAGAAGCAGAAGCTTGCCATCGACTTTGCGGATCTGATCTACAACGGCAAATGGTATTCCCCGCTCAGGGAAGCGCTTCAGGCATTTGCAGACGAGGCTGACAAGTACTGCACCGGTACCGTAAAGCTGAAGCTCTACAAGGGCAATATCATTCCGGCAGGCATGACCTCACCGTATTCTCTGTATTCCGAGAATCTGGTCACCTTCGGCGAGAGTGACTACGATCAGGGCCAGGCTGCAGGCTTCATCAATCTCTGGGGCCTTCCGATCAAGGTGCAGGCGCTCAGGGAGCAGGGACGCCTTTGATCCGGGAGCGGAGACAGCACGGAAAGCGTGTTTCTGACTTTCCATCACAATCACGGATAATGTAAAATTCTGGATGCAGTTCGGAGAAATACCGGACTGCATCCTTGAAGATTATGCACATCAGGAGAATATCGTATGGCAAAAATGTGGGCGGGCCGCACCTCCGGCGAGACTGACCGGATCGCGGACGATTTTAATTCATCGATCGGCTTTGACAGCCGGATGTACAGACAGGATATTACGGGAAGCATCGCACATGCTAAGATGCTTGCAAAGACCGGGATCATCACGGATGCGGATGCCGCGGAGCTTACAGAAGGCCTGGAGACGATCCTTGCGGATCTTGAATCGGGAAGGCTTCAGATCGATCCATCCTGCGAAGACATTCATATGTTTGTGGAACAGGTCCTTACCGAAAGGATCGGGGATACCGGCAAAAAGCTGCATACGGCCCGCAGCAGAAATGATCAGGTTGCGCTTGATATCAGGATGTATCTGCGTGATGAAGAAAAGGAACTGATCGCTCTCTTAAAGGAACTTGCCGAGGTGCTGGCGGATACGGCAGAGAAAAACTGCGGGGCGGTCATGCCCGGGTATACGCATCTGCAGAGAGCGCAGCCGATCCTGTTTTCCCATCATATCCTGGCCTATGCGATGATGATACTCAGAGACATTTCCAGGATCAGCGACGCAAAGGAGCGTATGAATCTTTCTCCGATCGGAAGCTGCGCGTTTGCCGGCACGACCTATCATACGGACCGCGCATTTGAGGCGGAGCTGCTGGGCTTTGACAGTATTACGCAAAACAGCATCGACGGCGTTTCGGACAGGGATTTCTGCCTGGAGCTGCTCGGCGCACTCTCAATTCTGATGATGCATCTTTCCAGACTGTCCGAGGAGATCGTACTCTGGACCAGCTGGGAGTTTAAGTTTGTGGAGCTCAGCGACAGCTATACCACAGGCTCCTCGATCATGCCGCAGAAAAAGAATTCCGATATGGCAGAGCTGATCAGGGGAAAAACCGGACGTGTTTACGGTGACCTGATGGCAATGCTGACCATGCTGAAGGGTCTTCCGCTGGCATATAACAAGGATATGCAGGAGGATAAGGAATCCGTCTTCGATGCGGTAGATACCGTAAAGATGTGCCTGAAGGTCATGACCCCGATGCTCTCCACCATGAAGATCCTTCCGGAAAACATGCGGAAGGCGGCCAATGAAGGCTTTATCAATGCGACTGACCTTGCGGATTACCTCGTAAAGAAGGGTATGCCGTTCAGAAGCGCGTATAAGATCTCCGGCAGTATCGTTGCCGAATGTATCCGCAGGGGCTGTGTCCTCGACACCTTCCCGCTGGCGGATTACCGGGCATACAGCGAGCTGATCGGCGATGACATTTACAGTGAAATCAATATCGACCACTGCGTGGAAACAAGGATCTCCGCCGGAGGGACATCCTCCGGTTCCGTACGGACACAGATCGCATGGGTCAGGGCACAATTGGAGAAGGAATCATGACAAAAGTATTTATAGACGGAAGCGCAGGCACAACGGGACTCAGGATCTACGAACGCCTTGCGGACAGGAAGGATCTGGAGCTCCTTATTCTCAGCGATGAGAAAAGAAAAGATGAGAATGCCAGAAAAGAGGCCTTATTTGCTGCGGACATCGCATTTTTATGCCTGCCGGATGCGGCGGCGGTGGAGGCCGTGCAGCTTGCAGAAGGAAGCGATACGGTCATTATCGATACCTCGACCGCACACCGCACGCTGGAGGGGTGGACCTACGGATTTGCGGAGCTGGAAAAGGGCAGTCAGAGGGAACTGATCCGCAGTGCCAAAAGGATCGCAAACCCGGGCTGTCATGCCAGCGGTTTTATCGCACTTGCGGAACCGCTTGTAAAGAGCGGTCTCCTGAAGAAGGACGCGGCTTTAAGCTGTTTTTCCCTGACCGGCTATTCCGGCGGCGGAAAAAAGATGATCGCGGAATATGAAGCGCCGGACCGGGATCCGCTCCTGGATGCGCCGAGACAGTACGGCCTGACCCAGATGCATAAGCATTTGAAGGAGATGAAGAAAATTTCCGGACTTGAGACCGCACCGGCGTTCTGTCCGATCGTGGCGGATTTTTACAGCGGCATGGAGGTGACGGTACCGGTATTTGCAGGCGACCTGAACGGCAGCATCGAAGATGTCAGGGAGCTGTACCGTTCCTGCTATCACAGCAGTATCGTGCATTATGAGGAAAATGCCGACGACGGCGGATTTCTGTCCGCAGCAAAAATGTCGGGACGCGACGACATGGTGATCACGGTCAGCGGCAACGAAGAACGTATTCTTCTGGTAAGCCTTTTCGACAATCTGGGCAAGGGCGCGTCGGGTTCGGCGATCCAGTGCATGAACATTGTCATGGGCGCGGATGAGACGACCGGATTAAGTCTTTAAACACAGACATTTAATAATTACAAAGGAAAACAATTATTTATGGAATATGAAATCAGGGATATTTCCCTTGCTCCTTCAGGCGAACACAAAATAGACTGGGTAAAAAAGAATTGTCCTCTTCTCAGAAATCTGGAAGCGGAATTTTCGAAGACAAGGCCCTTCGAAGGGATCCGGATCGCGCTTTCGATCCATCTCGAGGCCAAGACCGCATACCTCTGCCATGTACTGGCGGCAGGCGGCGCCGATATGTACATTACCGGCAGCAACCCGCTCTCCACGCAGGACGACGTGGCGGCTGCACTGGTAAAAAGCGGCATGAAGGTATTTGCCTGGTATGATGCCTCGCCGGAAGAGTACATGCGCCACATCGAAAAGGTGCTGGAGCACGATGTCAACATTATCATCGACGACGGCGGCGACCTGGTCAATACGCTGCACAACCGCTTCCCCGAGAAGATCGGGTATGTGATCGGCGGCTGTGAGGAGACCACCACGGGCATTCACCGTCTGATGGCGGCAGAGAAGGCGGGAACCCTGAAGTTCCCGATGGTACTCGTCAATAATGCGGACTGCAAGCACCTGTTTGACAATCGCTACGGTACCGGCCAGTCCGTCTGGGACGGCATCAACCGCACGACCAATCTGATCGTTGCCGGAAAGACCGTAGTCGTCTCCGGATACGGCTGGTGCGGCAAGGGCGTCACAATGAGAGCCAAGGGGCTCGGCGCCAGAGTCGTTGTGACCGAGGTGGATCCGATCAGGGCTCTTGAGGCTGTGATGGACGGCTTTGAGGTCATGCCCATGTCGGAGGCCGCAAAGCGGGGCGATTTCTTTATTACCGTATCCGGCTGTGCGGGCCTGATCGGTGAAAAAGAATTCCGTGTCATGAAGGACGGCGCGATCCTGTGCAATGCGGGGCATTTCGATGTTGAAATTGACATGGCGCGTCTTCGGGAGATCGCCGAAGACAGCTATGAACAGCGGAAGAATATCATGGCTTATCAGATCGAAAAGGGCCGTACGCTGTATGTGCTCGGAGAAGGCAGACTTGTCAACCTCGCCTGCGGCGACGGACATCCTGCGGAAATCATGGATATGAGCTTTGCCATCCAGGCGCTTTCGGCAAAATACCTGGTAGAGCACCGCGGAGAGATCAGCGAGCATCTGATCAGGGTGCCGCATGAGGTCGATCTGGAGGTGGCAAGACGCAAGCTTGCCTATATGGGCTTTGAGATAGACACCCTGACAAAGGAGCAGGAGGATTATCTTAATTCCTCGGATCTGTAAGTAAATCACAGTAATCATTATAAAGGAGAGCATTATGAAACTGATCAGCGGAGGCGTCTGCGCAGCAAAGGGCTTCAAGGCCAATGGCCTGCACTGCGGGATCCGCCCGAAGACAACAAAAAAAGACCTTTCACTGGTCTGCAGCGAGGTACCGGCAAGCGCGGCAGCCGTTTATACGACAAATCTGGTAAAGGGCGCACCGATCACGGTCACAAAGGACCATATCAGCAGCGGCATTGCGCAGGCTGCGATCTGCAACAGCGGCAACGCCAATACCTGCAACGCGGACGGCGTGGAGATCGCAGAGGAAATGTGCGCGATGCTTTCCAAAGAGCTTGGGATCAAGCAGTCTGATGTAATCGTAGCGTCCACGGGCGTAATCGGACAGCCGCTGAATCTCGCACCGATCCGCGAGAAGATCGGCGAGCTGGCTGCCGGCCTTTCCGCAGAGGGAAATGCTGACGCCGCAGAGGCTATTATGACCACGGATACGGTGAAAAAAGAAGCAGCCGTGGAATTTGAAATCGACGGAAAAGTATGCCATCTCGGCGGCATGGCCAAGGGAAGCGGCATGATCCATCCGAATATGGCGACCATGCTCGTGTTCCTGACGACCGACGTCAGCATTACGCCGGAAATGCTGCAGAAGGCTCTTTCCACTGATGTACAGAGCACCTTCAACATGATTTCCGTAGACGGGGACACATCCACCAACGATATGGTCTCCATCATGGCAAACGGACTTGCGGGGAACAGGATGATCACCGCGGAAGATGATGCCTTCCGCACCTTTATGGAAGCGCTCAATACCGTGACGATCCATCTCTGCCGCATGATCGCGGGAGACGGCGAGGGCGCGACCAAGCTGCTGGAGTGCAGAGTAGAAGGCGCTGCAAATGAAAAGACGGCGAAGACAGTGGCGCGAGGCGTCATTTGCTCCAGCCTGCTGAAGGCGGCCATGTTCGGCGCGGATGCCAACTGGGGCAGAGTTCTCTGTGCAATCGGATACTGCGGCGCGGATGTGGATGTGCAGAAGGTCGATGTAACCTTCCGTTCCGCAAAGGGCGAGATCCTGGTATGCAAAAACGGAGCCGGTGTCCCGTTCTCCGAGGAAAAGGCAAAGGAGATCCTGCTGGAGAAGGAAATCGACATTCTCATCGGGCTTAACGACGGCGAGGCTTTGGCAACTGCGTGGGGCTGCGACCTGACTTATGATTATGTCAAGATCAACGGAGATTACCGCAGCTGAGTCCGATCGGATAATGTGCGAAGATATCGTCCGTATAATCGGACTGTTGTTTGAGCACTTGAAGGCGCGGCTTTTATTCTTTCCAAAATCAGGAAAAGCCGTGCCGGAAGCGCAGTCAGTCCGGTTATACGGACCAAAGAACTGCAGAAATAGGGAAGATCTGCAGAAAGCAGAAAGACAGGCAGAAAGGAAGAAATTATGACAGAATTAACGAGCCTGGAGAAGGCACAGGTACTGATCGAGGCACTGCCGTATATTCAGAGATTTAACAGAAAGATCATCGTCATAAAATACGGCGGGGCGGCCATGGCCGATGAGTCGCTGAAAAAGAGTGTGATCCAGGACGCTGTATTCTTAAAGCTCGCAGGCTTCAAGCCGGTGATCGTGCACGGCGGCGGCAAGGAGATCAGCTACTGGCTGAAGAAGGTCGGCAAGGAATCGCAGTTTGTGAACGGCCTTCGTGTGACGGATGCGGAAACCATGGAGATCGCCGAAATGGTCCTGAACAAGGTCAACAAGAGCCTTGTGCAGATGGTGAGCTCGCTGGGCGTAAAGGCTGCCGGCATCAGCGGAAAGGACGGCATGCTGTTAAAGTGCGAGAAAAAGCTTTCCGGAGGCCAGGATATCGGCTTCGTCGGCAATGTCACAGAGGTCAACCCGAAGATTATTTTCGACCTGCTGGAGAAGGATTTCCTTCCCATCATCTGTCCGATCGGCTGGGATGAAAATACCACGAGCTATAACATCAATGCAGACGATGCGGCCTGCGCGATCGCAAAGGCGCTGAAGGCGGAAAAGCTTGCCTTCCTGACAGATGTCGAGGGCGTGTACAGGGATTTCGAGGATAAGTCCTCCCTGATCTCCGAGCTCCGCCTGTCTGATGCCAAGGAGCTGATCGCGAGCGGCATCATGGGCGGCGGCATGCTCCCGAAGCTGAACAATTGCATTGAGGCGATCGAGAGCGGTGTTTCCAGGGTACATATCATGGACGGCCGTATACCGCACTGCCTGCTGCTGGAGATATTTACCAATAAAGGGGTAGGGACTGCGATCCTCGGCGAGGATGAGCAGGAATATTACAAGGGCGTGTAACTAACTATCACACATTAAACAGGAGAAAACGAATGGATATTTTCAGTACGGATCAGAAGTATATTGCTTCTACTTATAAGCGTTTTCCGGTAGCGATCAGTCACGGAAAGGGCTCGGAGGTCTGGGATTTTGACGGGAAGCGTTATATTGACATGGGCTCCGGGATCGGCGTTACAGCCTTCGGCATTGCGGACGAGATCTGGCAGCAGGCTGTGACGGAGCAGATCGGCAAGGTGCAGCACATGTCGAATCTGTACTATACGGAACCCTGCGTGAAGCTTGCAAAGCTGCTCTGCGAGAAATCCGGCATGAAAAAGGTATTTTTCGGCAATTCCGGCGCAGAGGCCAATGAAGGCGCGATCAAGGCAGCCAGGAAATATGCGGCGGAAAAGAAGGGCAGCGATTATTATACGATTATTACACTGGAAAACAGCTTCCACGGAAGAACACTGACGACGCTCGCAGCGACCGGACAGGAGCATTTCCATCAGCTGTTCCAGCCGCTGACCCCCGGCTTTATACATGTGCCCGCAAACGACCTTGATGCAATGAAAAAAGCGGTCGGCGAGCATAAGATTGCCGGCATTATGATGGAGGTCATCCAGGGAGAAGGCGGCGTCAAAGCGCTTGACGAAGCATACGTGAAAGCCGTGGCGGAGCTCTGCAGCAGTGAGGATATTGTACTGATCATTGATGAAGTGCAGAGCGGAAACGGCAGAAGCGGCGCCATGTATGCGTATCAGAACTACGGGATCCTGCCGGACGTGGTATCCACGGCCAAGGGTCTTGCGGGCGGTCTGCCGATCGGGGCTGTGCTGCTCGGAGAGAAGGTGCAGAATATTTTCAGCTATGGAGATCATGGCTCGACCTTTGGCGGAAATCCGGTGTCCTGTGCGGCGGCAGTCAGTATCGTAGAGAGGATCGACGATGCCCTGCTTGCAGAGGTCCGGGAAAAGAGCGCTTACCTGTTTGAAACCCTGGGAAAGGCTGAGGGAATCAGGGAGGTCAGCGGAATGGGCCTGATGATCGGGCTGACAACAGAGAAGCCGGCAGGCGAAGTGCTTGCGGAATGCATGAAGCGCGGCGTTCTGTGTCTGACCGCAAAGGATAAGCTCCGCCTGCTTCCGGCGATCAATATTCCGATGCCTGTTCTGAAAGAGGCGGCGGAGATCATTGCGGAAGCCTGCAGGTAAAAAGCTATTGTTGACCGGAGGAAACAGGAGGAAACGGCCATGTCATTAAAGGGAAGAAATTTTTTAACGCTGCTGGATTTTACACCGGAGGAGATCCTTGATCTGATCGATCTTGCGGAGGACCTGAAGAAAAAGAAAAAGGCAGGCATTCTGCATAAAATGCATGAGGGGAAAAATATTGCGCTGCTTTTCGAGAAGACCTCGACCAGGACACGCTGCTCCTTTGAGGTGGCGGCTGCCGATCTCGGGATCCATCCTGTATTTCTGGATCCGGGCAGCTCGCAGATGGGCAAGAAGGAGTCTATCAGGGACACCGCCCGTGTGCTCGGCAGGATGTTTGACGGCATCGAATACCGCGGCTACGGTCAGGAAATCGTGGAGGAGCTCGCAAAGTATGCCGGCGTACCTGTCTGGAACGGACTGACCAACGAATATCATCCCACCCAGATCCTGGCGGACTTCCTGACGGTGAGGGAGCATTTCGGAAAGCTCCGCGGCATCCGGTTCGTTTATATCGGTGATGCCCGGTACAACATGGGAGATTCCCTGATGATCGGATGCGCAAAGATGGGCATGCATTTTGTATCCTGTGCGCCGCAGAAGTATTTCCAGAATTCGGATCTGGTCGAAAAGTGCAGGGAGATTGCGGCTGAGACCGGAGCGACGCTTGAGTTTATCGAGGATCCGATGGAGGCAACAAAGGGCGCCGATGTGATTTATACCGACGTCTGGGTGTCCATGGGCGAGCCGGATGAGATCTGGGCGGAGAGACTTTTTGATCTGATGCCTTATCAGGTCAATCAGAAGCTGATGGAGAACGCGGGTCCGCAGTGCCGTTTTATGCATTGCCTGCCGGCCTTTCATGATCTCGGCACCAGCGTCGGGCGCAACATTTATGAAAAGTTCGGCTATGATGCCCTCGAGGTCACGGATGAGGTCTTCGAAGGCCCCCAGTCAATTGTCTTTGACGAGGCGGAAAACCGCATGCACACGATCAAGGCCGTGATCGCCGCAACACTGTAAACCGTCATATTTAATATTCTGCGCCGCAGTCCATACTGCGGCGTTTCACTGAGTCAATATATATACACGGGCTGTTCCGGCCCGGGATCCAGATAATCAGATGAGTACCATTGTTCTGACAACCGCGCGCAGCATTCTGCAGTTAAGCCTGCTGATCCTGATCGGGATCTTTGCATTCAGGATCAAACTGATCCGGAAAGAGGGCATATTATCAGTCAATAATATTTTGCTGCATCTTGCGCTCCCGGCGACCCTGCTCCATTCTTTCCAGATGGAGATCCTGTTTGAAAATAAAGAGCTGCTGTTATCGGCTTTTATTTTATCAATCATGTTTATGGCGCTGAATTTTGTGCTGGCATATATCATTGTTCCGAGAGGACCCGGCTGCCAGGCAGCAAGGGCCTCAGTGGCATTTACCAATAACGGCTTCATCGGAATCCCGCTGCTCACCGCGATCTATGGAGATATCGGGACATTCTACGCCTCGGTTTCAAATGTGGTCGGCTGTATCTATGTTTTCGGGATGCTTCCGCTTGTGCTGAGCGGCAGCTTTTCATTGCGTGATTTAGTGACCAAGTCACTGAATGATAAGATGATCGTCTGCCTGATCGCCATGCTCCTTCTTTTTGCAGATATCCGCCTTCCAGAGTTTTTTATGGCGCCGGTCGGAAATCTGGCTTCCATGACAACTCCGCTGGCCCTGATCAGTGTCGGAACGATCCTGGCGGAAAGTCATTTCAGGGATATGTTCAGCAGGCGCGTCATCTGGTTTTCCTGCCTGCGAAATCTTCTGCTCCCCGTGATCGCAGGCCTGTGCTTCCGATTTGTCAGCAGTGATCCGGTAATGCTTACTTCATATTATGTACTTGCTGCGACACCTACAGCCTCCCTTGCCGTGGTCTATACCGAGCAGGCAGGTCTTCCGACGGAAGAGATCTCCGGAGTATTTCTGCTTACAACGATTGCGTCTGCCTTTACGATTCCGCTGGTTGTGCTGATTATGTCGATGATCTGACGGGAAAGTCCGGGCGTTTCCCGGACTTTTTTGATTTTCCGGCTGAATTTCCGGCATCCTTCCCGACGTTTGTCCATCTTGTTTTTTATATCCAACTCCATTTATAATGATAATGACAGTAACCGTATTCATTCATAGTCTTTCAGGGATTTGATGAAAGGTGAAATGTAGCCGTGGATAAGGTACTATTCATTATCGGAGTGATATGCCTGCTTGGCGTTCCCTGTCTGCTGTCAGCGGGGATCCTGAAGAAGCTCAGGCATCAGCCTTCAGCCATCTGGTTCCAGGGTATGGGAATGATGGCTGTTTTTGCTGTATTTGCATTTGTGCTTTCTTATATGCTCGGAGGCTTCGGCGGTTCTTCCGGAGAGGGTCCTGCACAGGGCGGTTCGTCAGCGGCCGGGACCACGCAGGAGGCAGAACAGTCCCCCGCCAATATAAAGCCTTCTTCCGAAACAAGCTTTACGCTGTTGATGTACATGATCGGCTCGGATCTCGAATCCATAGACGGAGCGGCAAGCGCCGATCTTGCGGAAATACTGGAAGCCGGTCCTTATGGAAATGTACGCATCGCGCTCCAGACGGGAGGCGCTGAAAAGTGGCATCGGGAAGAAATCGATGCAGCAAAGGTCCAGCGCTTTCTGATCGAAGACGGAAAGCTGCAGCATGTGGAGGATGTGGGAGCGGCAGCGGAAATCAGTATGACAGATGCCGCCACTCTCGGGGATTTCCTGCGCTGGGGCGTAGAAGCAGCACCGGCAGACCGTTATGCGGTGATATTCTGGGATCACGGCGGCGGAACCATTGTCGGTTATGGACATGATGAGTATGACCCGGACAATGTTCTTTCGCTTGCAAAGATTCATGAAGCAATCGGACAGGCCGGCACCCATTTCGACTTTGTCGGCTTTGATGCATGTCTGATGGGAACCCTGGAGACGGCCAGGACATTTTCTGAATATGCGGATTATCTGATCGCTTCTGAAGAATATGAGCCTTCGACCGGGTGGTTTTATTCCGACTGGATCAGGATGCTCAGCAATGATCCGGACATCGGTACCGAAATACTTGGAAAAACGATCGTTGACGATTATGTATCGGAGAAAAATGCAGGGCCTTACGATTTCTGTACGCTGTCCCTGATCAGGCTGCAAATGATCCCGGAGGTCTGTGAACGGCTCAGCGTCTGGTTTGCAGACGAGGCTGACAGAATAAAGTCTGAGTTCCGCCTCCAGGCGGCCGACCGCAGCCATGTCAAGAGCTTTGGCGGCGGCAATTATGAGCAGGTAGATCTTGTGGCGCTGCTCGAAATGGAAGGCGGAGAGGGACCGGAAGAGGAGCAGGTCCTTGACGCGCTGGATGAAGCAATCGTCTATGCCGCCCATAACAAGGCAGTGGATGTGGCGAACGGGCTTGCAGTCTACTATCCTTATGCCTATACCGAAGAATACGAAGAAGTCAGCGGACGTATGCTCGATGTCGGCTTCGAGGATATATATTTTGATTACTACGATGATTTTGTAAACAGGATCATCCGGGGCCAGATCGTTCGTGCGGAGCAGGAGGATCCCGAAGACCGTATCGGCACTGTACGCGCGGCGGGAAGGATCGGCCCTGCAGCAAAGAACGGTGCTGACAGAAGCGACGGCTCCGGGGCAGCCTCCGGATCCGCGGCTGCCGGGACGGGAAAGGATACCGGAGACGGCAGCAGCAGCGATAGGGAAGCGGTTTCCGGCAGCGAGCCGGATAAGTCCGTGGACAGCGGCAGGGAGGAGCTGCCGAGGCTGCAGGTAGAGGATCTGCTGATCCGGAATTATCGTGAAGTCTATAACATTCCGGAGGAGCAGGAGGACCTGATCACGGACATCCGTTTTCTGCAGCTGAATCCGACCGAGGACGGATATGTTTTCTGCGGGAAGCAGGGAAGCCGCCTGAGCTCCGCCTCCAGAAGCTTTGATCTTTCCGGAGGACATTATCTTTCCGTCGGCGGAAGGCTTGTTTCCTTCCAGCAGGTTTATGATTCCGAGGCGGAGGATTTCCTGGATTCGGATCTGTTCAGACTGGATACCAGCTCCAAAGAAGCCTTTCAGAAAAGCCTGACGGATTATATTTATCAGAACGACGTCAGGATCTTGGCAGAGGAGGATTCATCTGCGGAAAGGGAGCACGGGGATCAGTGGGTCCGATATGGATATGCGGATGCTGTGCTGAACGGGGAGCATTATGTCAAGGTCCAGATCAGCTGGGATAAGGATCACCCGAATGGCGTTGTCGCCGGTTACAGGGAGATCCCTGAAGAATCGGCAGGAATGGATGCACAGTCGCTGTATATGCCCGGAAAGGGCCTGCGGCAGCTGAAGGAAGGGGACAGCCTGCAGTTTTATTTTGATCATTTTGACGGGAATGCGAAAAAGGACGGCATCGTATTTCTGGAGGAACCTCTTGTGATACAGGGGACTGCTCCCAAGGTCGGCAGATGCCTGGAACCGTTTGGACATATGGAGCCCGGCAATATTGCGATCTTTACGGAGGACAGGGTCTTCCTGGGGGAAGGGAAAAATTTCCTTTTCACCTACCGCATTACAGATGTCTACAACAATATTTATTATAAGGATGCGGAGGATGTCTGGGAGGAGACTGTTCGTTTCGATGTAAATGACAACGGCGAAGCTCTCTGGAGAGAATATTTCAGTCCTGAGGCACGGGACGGAAGAAGGGAACAGTCAGGCGGGCGTACAGAAACAACGGCATCGTCTGTTCAATCACAGCCTCTTCCGGTTCCGCAGCAGCCTGAACAGGTCCAGCCCGTGACTCAGGCAGCAGAGCCGCTTCCGACAGAAGCCGTGCAGCCGGAGCAGCCAAATGGTGAGGCTGAAGCTGCAAATACAGCAGAAACTGAAGCATTTCCGGAGGGATATGTGGATCAGATCACCGATAACGGAAGAACGATTATAGCCGGTGCATCTGCCGGATCCTATACCACCCCCACAGGCTCGTCCGGAGGCGGCGGAGGTTCTTCGGGAGGCGGCGGAGGCGGAAATAACGAGACAGCCGCACAGCCTTCCGAAACGGAAACAGCTCCGCCGGAAACAGCGGCGCCGCCGGAAACAGAGACGCCGCCCGAAACCGAGGCTCCCACACCCCAGACGCCGGCGCAGACATTTGCATCATTTACTTTTGACCAGTTTGTTTCGACCAGTGAGAGTGAGCCGTTGGTCACGATAATGCTCGATATCCTGACCGCACTTGAAGGAGCCGGCGTACTTGACACAGTGCCGAATTCTGTAACAGCTGAGCTGCTGGCGGGAATTCCTGAAGTTAATATGCCGGTTCCGCCTTATACGACGATTGCGGAGCTGCTGGGAAATCCCGGCATAATGTATTCTATCGGTCTGGAGTCAATATCAAGGGCGCTTTCCGATCTGCCGGAGAGTGTACTGGCTCAGGTTCCGGAAGAAGATATGCAGACCTTTGTGAATGATATACAGGCTCGGTTACCGTAAGAATCAGGGCAGATACAGGACAACAACAAACAATATCAAGACAATAACAGGACAGCTGCAACACAGCTAAAGGGCAGCTGCAGGACAACTTAAGGCAAACACAGGTTAACTAAATGGTTCTTATTACACTTCGCAGCATTCTGGATCTCTGTCTGCTCATGCTGACAGGGTTTGCTGCATTTCGATTCAAAATCATTAAAAAAGAAGGACTCAATACCATGAACGGGGTCCTGCTCAATATCGCGCTTCCGGCAACAATGCTGAAGTCTTTCCAGATGGATCTTCTCTTTGAAAAGAAAGAGCTGCTTGTCTCAGCTCTGGGGCTGTCGCTTCTTTGTCAGCTGCTCAGCATTGCCCTCCCGTTTATCCTGATCAGAAAGGGTCCGGACAGGAATGTCGAACGGTCAGCAGTGGCTTTTTCCAACAATGCGTTTATAGCGATTCCGCTGCTGACCTCGATCTACGGGGATATAGGCACATTTTATGCTTCGGCGCTCAATGTTATCAGCATTCTGTTTGTGTTCAGCGTCCAGCCGCTGATGATCAGCGGAAAGTTTTCCGCAAAGGATGTTGCACGCAAAACACTCAATAATAAAGTAATCATTACGCTTGCGGCCGTAGCACTGCTGATCGCCGACATTCATCTTCCCCGTTTTATTATGACGCCTGTCAGCTATCTCGGCTCGCTGACGACTCCGCTGGCGCTGCTCAGCATTGGAGCCGTGATCGCACAGAGTGAGCCTTCCCATATGTTTAACGGCAGAGTCGTCTGGATCTCTTTTCTGAGACTGATCGTGGTACCGCTGATCATTTGTTTTATTTTCCGCCTGTTCAGTCAGGATCCGACCGTGCTTTTGTGTTTCTATATTCTGGCATCAACTCCGACCGGGTCTCTGACGCCGATCTACTGTGAGCAGGAGGGAATCGCGGCAGATAAAGCTTCCGGCATTTTCCTGCTGACAACGATCGCATGTGTGGTTACGATCCCGTTTATTGTTTTCCTGATGGAGCGGATCTGAGAGCGGGTTATTATTCAGCCGGGGCAGGGATTTCTATGATACTCTCTGTTTTTTATGCCCCGCTGTATCATTTAAAGCCCGGCCGGGGCATGAATTATCATTGTTTACTCAATTATTCCTGCCCCATGAGTGCTTCGTAAAAGCGTCCGGGGCATGAATATTTGCGACTCTTTCAATATTTCCTGCCCCGCAGCGCCTTCAGATAAGCAGGCGGGGCAGGGATTTCTATGATTCTCTCTGTTTTTCATGCCCCGCTGTATCATTTAAAGCCCGGCTGGGGCATGAATTATCATTGTTTACTCAATTATTCCTGCCCCATGAGTGCTTCGTAAAAGCGTCTGGGGCATGAATATTTGCGACTTTTTCAATATTTCATGCCCCGCAGCGCCTTCAGATAAGCGTCCGGGGCATGAATTTTCCAGACTCCTTCTGGTTTTCATGCTCAGGTACCCGTCTGAATAGTAATGAGCGGGGATTCCGAGCCGGGGATCCAAGCCGGGGATCCAGAAAAATATATGCTTGCCCAAAATCACAACTTATGATATAGTGATGTGGTTCAAAAGCTTCCGTGGCTCAGCTGGTAGAGCAACGCATTCGTAATGCGTAGGTCGCCGGTTCGAATCCGGCCGGGAGCTGGAAGGCTGAAATGTCCATTTGTTGAGGCGTTTCAGCCTTTTTGCTTCTCTAAAATCTTTTCTTTTTTTCACATAAAAAATCTGTTTTGCCTGACATTTGCCTGACAAGTATCAGGATCTTTATTAATTGTCTGAACATGGACTGTATAAACCACAATATTTAGTTGTAATCGATTCCATGACTTGCAATATTTTGTGTTTACGGATAAAATGTAACGGAATATCGGCCTATTTTTAATCACTTACACAGCCGGGACCGTATTTGTTAAAGCACAGCGGATGCAGCCAGGCAGAAAGGAATCAGGGAATTATGGACAAGATTTATGATGTCATTATTATAGGGGCAGGTCCGGCGGGCCTGACAGCAGGTATTTACTGCGGACGTTATATGCTCAGCACACTGATATTGGAAAAAGGCGCGGTCGGCGGCCAGATCACCCTGACCTCCGAAATCGAAAACTATCCGGGACAGCTCGGCGGCGGAGCCGAATCCGGCATGACACTGACCGCACGCATGCGGGAACAGGCGGAGAGCTTCGGGGCAGTCTTTGAGGCTGCCGAGATCGTAAAGGCGGAGCTGGACGGAGACATCAAAAAACTGACGGCATCCAATGGAAAGGAATACTGCGCCAAAGCTGTCATCATCTCCGGCGGAGCTCATTTCAGGCCCATCGGCTGTGAAAACGAGGATCGTTTTGTCGGAGCCGGCATTTCATACTGCGCGACCTGCGACGCCAACTTCTTTACGGGACTCGACGTCTATGTGGTCGGCGGCGGAGATTCTGCGGTAGAGGAGGCCATGTACCTGACAAAATTTGCGCGCCGGGTGACGATCATTCACAGAAGAGACAGCTTAAGGGCCGCCCAGCGCATACAGGAAAAAGCATTTGCAAATGACAAAATCAGCTTCCTCTGGAATACAGTCGTTGAGAGCGCAGAGGGCGAGGACGTTCTGGACCGCCTGATCCTGAAAAACACGCTTACCGGGGAAAGGACCGAGATCAAAGCGGATCCGGACGACGGCATGCTCGGCTTATTCGGTTTTATCGGCATGCTTCCGGATACGGATATTTACAAGGAAGCGGGAGTCGCATTAAAGGGCGGATACATTGATGCGGGAGAAGACACGCACACCTCGGTTCCGGGCGTATTCGCAGCCGGAGATATCAGGACGAAGCTGCTGCGCCAGGTCGTGACCGCATGCGCGGACGGAGCGGTTGCCGCTTCCGAAGCGGAACACTATCTGAATGCATAAGCATAAAAAGGAGCATTGAATGGCAAAAGCACAGACCAATCAATATAATGCAGACAGTATTACCGTACTGGAGGGCCTTGAACCGGTCCGGACCAGGCCCGGCATGTATATCGGAGGCGTCGGCTCCAAGGGACTCAATCACCTGGTGTATGAGATCCTGGACAACGCCGTGGACGAGCATCTGGCCGGATATTGCACGGAGATCTGGGTAACGCTGGAGAAAAACGGGTCCTGTACAGTCAGGGACAACG